>CAZSCK010000089.1:0-9470 GCA_964605385.1 uncultured Thioalkalispiraceae bacterium | reverse complement strand
GGGAGGGGGAACTTTACTTTCTACCTCTTCCCGAAATGGGAGGAGGAACTTATTTACTCTAATTTTTTATGCAATTGCAGGATTAATCTTTTCAGGATCGATGCCGTATTTCACGATTGCTTCCTGCACTTTACCCGCAGGGAACTGGCCATCATCAGCCAGAGCCATTAACGCAGCGACTGCAATGTATTGCGAATTCACTTCAAAATGTTTACGCAATTGCGCACGCGTATCCGAACGACCAAAACCATCTGTACCTAACGTTGTGTAACTTGCTGGTATCCACTTGCTAATCTGAGCGGAGTAATTATGCACATAGTCCGTCGCCGCAATCACTGGGCCACGTTTATCTTTCAGACATTTTTCAATGTAACTAACACGTTTATCTTCTAGTGGATGCAGCATATTCCAACGATCAACATCCAATGCTTCACGCTTCAATTCATTAAAGCTGGTAACACTCCAGATATCCGCATCGATAGACCAATCTTTATCTAACAACTCAGCAGCAGCAATTACTTCACGTAAAATCGTGCCCGAGCCCATTAGCTGTACTTTCTTACGGCGCTTACCACCACCCTTCAATAAGTACATGCCTTTGATAATGCCTTCTTCAACACCTTTCGGCATGGCAGGCTGCTGGTAGTTTTCATTCATTATCGCAATGTAATAAAAGACGTTTTCCTGCTCTTTATACATACGACGCAAACCATCCTGGATTATTACCGCGAGTTCGTATGCAAAAGTTGGATCATAAGATACACAGTTAGGAATGGTGTCAGACACCATAAAGCTATGCCCATCCTGATGCTGTAAACCTTCACCCGCAAGCGTTGTTCGACCCGCAGTGCCACCCAGCAAAAAACCACGCGCCTGCATGTCACCTGCCATCCATGCAAGATCACCAATACGTTGGAAACCAAACATAGAGTAGTAAATATAGAACGGCACCATGTTCACAGCGTGAGTGCTATAGGAAGTTGCCGCAGCAATCCAGGATGACATCGCACCGGCTTCGTTAATGCCTTCTTCTAAAATTTGTCCTGACTTATCTTCTTTGTAGAACATGACCTGGTCTTTATCTTGTGGGGTATAAAGCTGACCCACAGAAGAATAAATACCTAACTGGCGGAACATACCTTCCATACCAAAAGTACGCGCTTCATCTGGAACGATGGGCACGACATATTTGCCCATTTTCTTATCACGGGTAATTAAGGTCAGTAAGCGAACAAATGCCATAGTAGTCGACATTTCGCGATCGCCTGAACCTTTAGTAATCGGTTCAAATACAGAAAGATCAGGCACTTCTAATGGTGCAGCCAAACGAGTACGGGTTGGCATTGGGCCACCTAACTTGTCACGGCTGGCCTTCATGTATTTCATTTCTTCAGAGTTTTCATCTGGGCGGTAGTATTCACATTTCGCCGCTTGCTCATCAGAAATGGGGATATTAAAACGATTCTTGTAAGCAATCATCTCATCTCCATCTAATTTCTTTTGCGAGTGAGTGCGCATCTGCCCTTCACCTGCAGAACCCATACCGTAGCCTTTAACACTATGTGCCAGAATAACAGTCGGTTGACCATCACGCTTCGCCGCTTCTGCATAGGCTGCATACACTTTGTGTGGATCATGGCCACCACGGTTTAAACGCCAGATATCATCATCTGACATATCCGCAACCATAGCTTTTAATTCAGGGTACTTACCAAAGAAATGCTCACGTACATAAGCACCATCTTTGGATTTGTAATTCATAAAGTCACCGTCAACCGCTTCGAGCATACGCTGCTGCAGCAAACCAGTAGTATCTTTCGCAAGCAATGGATCCCAGTAGCCGCCCCACAATACTTTAATCACTTTCCAGCCAGCACCACGGAATACTGCTTCAAGTTCCTGAATAATTTTGCCATTACCACGGACAGGGCCATCCAGGCGCTGCAGATTACAGTTAATTACAAAAGTCAGGTTATCCAGCTTTTCACGGGTCGCCAGTGAAATAGCACCTAATGATTCAGGCTCATCAGTTTCACCGTCACCCATAAAGCACCACACATCACGATCACGAGTATCAGCCAAACCACGATCTTGCAGATACTTCATAAAGCGCGCCTGGTAGATCGCAGAAATTGGACCCAGGCCCATTGATACCGTTGGGAACTGCCAGAAATCAGGCATTAACCAGGGGTGAGGATAAGAAGACAGGCCTTTACCATCTACTTCCTGACGGAAATTATCCAGCTGCTCTTCGCTTAAACGACCTTCAAGGAAAGCTCGAGAATACATACCTGGAGCAGAGTGACCTTGGAAGAAAACCAGATCCCCACCATGTTCGTGGGTTGGTGCGCGCCAGAAATGGTTAAAGCCCACATCATATAAAGTCGCTGCTGAAGCGAAGCTGGCAATATGACCACCCAACTCAGATGCCTTACGATTAGCTTTGACCACCATGGCTGCTGCATTCCAGCGAATCAACGCACGAATACGACGCTCTACACCCACATCACCGGGCAAGCTCGCCTGTAAATGCGTAGGAATGGTATTTACATAAGCTGTGTTAGAGCTATGAGGCAGGTTTGCACCTGATCGACGTAACTTGTCGATCATTTGTTCTAATAGAAAATGTGCGCGATCGGCGCCATCTGCTTGCAGAACCCCTTCTATAGCATCTAACCATTCAAGGGTTTCCTGATGATCAACATCCTGATCATAAATCTGTGTAGACATACTCTTCTCCACTTGGTGCATGTTGGTGGCTTATCATGTACTTAGATGAACTACTTCATCTAATTCTTTAAATATTGGCTGTCAGTTTAATAATTTACCACATAAAAGCAAGTATTTTTTACACACCTAAAAATATAAACTTATTTTTCAACAGCTTACAACCATCAAATGATTTTATGACGACTAAATGTAGCCCAAAACCCCAAGAATATACAAAAATAAACAACTTGTTTAGACAGGCTACTGGCTGTAACGTTAATTAATCACCACACAAAAGCCAGAATTGTTTACACACCAAAAATATAAACTTATTTTTCAATAGCTTACAAGTATGAAATAGTTTTATGACGACTAAATTTAGCCCAAAACCCTAAGAATGTACAAAAATAAACAACTTGTTCAGACAGCAGACAGTGTAATGCCATTCACTTAAGGTTTTGATCTTATTCCCCCTCCCTCAGGGACGACTCCAAGGATGGAGGAGGTACGAGCTCAAGGATGAGCAAAGGTAGAACAATGCAGGACGATTCCATGGATGGAATCGGTAGAGTCGCGTCGGGAACGAAGACCGAGCAATTGTCGAGAACGAAGTTTGGAACCCGAGTCGTGGTAATAACATTTCCCTTACCTACGCTACTCATTTCTATGCATAAGGACACACTATTAAGCCACGACCTGAATAATCATTCTTGTTAACGCACTTGGTCAAGAAATCTAAGTCTTAAAATTTGCTTGCCTTTTGCTAAAAACTCTTATAAAACAATTACTAAGCTCTAATTACCCAAGTAATTTGGATGGTGATTTAGATGAAAAATAACTGATTTAGTAAGATATCCACCCTAAACAGATAAATTGTGCGTATTATTAGGTAGCTATTTACATGGATGGAAAACCACAACGGACTGAATTTTAAGCCTAAAATAAAAAAATATTATGTCTGAACTCGATATTCGAAAGTGGTTATCTAACATCACTGAAACAGTTAAAACAAAAGACCTTCAAAAACACATGGAGCTGGTGTCTAAAAATGTTGTAATTTACGGCATGCCCAAAGGAAAAACACTAAATTATGCCAACTGGTACAACCGGCGCAAAAGTGAATTTGAACGCAGCACCTTAAAAGATCTCACCTATAATAATCTAAAGATAAAAAACTTTGGCCTGCGCCGCCTCATTTTTGATATTGAAGAAATTATGGATGGCAGCAATGGCGATATGGCTATTATCAATAAACAGGTTATTCTGGAACAAGAGCAAGATGGGCAATGGCGAGTTGTTGAAGAAACAATTAAAGACTGGAAGTTTTTAAAAGGTCGTAAAACAAACTAAGAGAATATCTGATGACGAAAAAACAATTTCGTAGCGAGCGCGATAGCATGGGTGAGTTACAAGTTCCTGCTGATGCTCTTTATGGCGCACAAACTCAACGAGCGGTTAATAACTTTCCTATTAGTGGCTTACCGATGCCACGTGGTTTTATTCGTGCACTTGGCCTGGTAAAAGTTGCTTGTGCTACTACAAATGAAAAACTTGGCTTGCTTGAGAAAAAATACGCCGATGTTATTCGTTCAGCATCAACTGATGTTGCTAACGGAAAATATGATGAACATTTTCCTATCGATGTTTTTCAAACAGGTTCTGGCACCAGTACTAATATGAATGCCAATGAAGTTATCTCTCATGTTGCAACCAAACTATTAGGTGAAGACGTTCATCCCAATGATCACATCAATATGAGCCAAAGCTCTAATGATGTTATTCCTACAACGATTCACGTTAGTGCTTGTTTAGAGATTAATGAGCAACTACAACCTGCCGTGCAACATTTAATTGAAACTCTGCACCAACGCATAATTGAATTAAATAAAACAGTTAAAACAGGTCGCACTCATTTAATGGATGCAATGCCAATTACACTTGGGCAAGAATTACAGGCATGGAAGGATCAACTCTCCGATAACCTGGAGCGTATTGAACATAGCCTGACAAGACTAAGTGCCCTGCCGCAAGGTGGAACAGCTGTTGGTACAGGCATTAATGCTCATACGGATTTTGCCAAAGAATTTTCTAAAGCTTTAACATCTGAAACTAATGTTGCGTTTAAACCAATGAAAAATCTTTTTGTTGGTTTAGCCAGTCAGGACTCGGCGGTTGAAATGAGTGGCCAGTTAAAAACATTAGCGGTAACGTTGATGAAAATATCGAATGACTTACGTTGGATGAACAGTGGCCCACTTGCAGGTATAGGAGAAATAGCTTTACCTGCATTACAACCGGGTAGTTCCATTATGCCTGGCAAAGTTAACCCGGTTATTCCAGAAGCTGTTGCAATGGTTTGCGCGCAAGTTATTGGTAATGATACAACAATAACAATCGCAGGCCAGTCCGGTAACTTTCAATTAAATGTTATGTTGCCTGTTATTGGTTATAACTTATTACAAAGCATTGAATTACTTTCAAATGCTTCACATCAACTCGCGGATAAAGCAATTGCCGGTTTCACCGTAAATACTGCACACATTAAAGAAGCTCTGGATCGTAATCCTATTTTAGTCACTGCACTGAATAGAGTTATAGGTTATGAGAAAGGTGCAGCTATTGCGAAAAAAGCCTACGCAGAAGGACGTTCTGTTATTAATGTTGCTGCCGAGATGACAGACTTAACTGAGGATGAGTTAATAAAGTTACTTGATCCTGAAAAACTCACCAAAGGTGGGATAGACGAATAACAACCTGTCATTGCGATGGAATAAAGTGACTGCGGCAATCTCATGGAGGTACATGAAACAACAGGTTGCCACGCCCGATAAAACCGGGCTCGCAATGACAGTTTTTTCAACTATGATTGTTTCTTTCATCCAGGTCATTAATGTTGAACATGATTTTACGGAATACTTCAAAACCTAACCAGCTTGTTTAAATATAAAAGAAAAGGTTGAGCCCACACCCAGAGTACTTTCTACTACTATTTTTCCATCCATTATTTCTATTAAATTTTTAGTAATCGCTAAACCAACACCTGAACCTTCAATATTGGTACGATTACTCACTCGTTCAAAAGGTTCAAAAATCTTTTCTAATGCATCTTCAGCGATACCTTCCCCTGTGTCCGTTATACTGATTTTACAATTGCTGTCATTTTGTTTATGTACAGTAATCGTTATCTCACCATTAACCTGGTTATATTTAATCGCATTTGTAATTATGTTTATTAGTGCTTGTCGGAATGAACGCAAATCCACCATTATTGTAAGATCATCATTGTTTTCAAATTCACAAATAATCGTTATCTTATTTTTATTAGCTAAAACTTTTAATAAACTTACTACATCATTTATTGATTTAGAAACAATAACTTTCTGTAAATTCAATTCATATTTTCCAGATTCAATTTTTGCTAAATCAAGTACATCATTCACAAGTTCAAGCAGGTGTCTTCCAGCAACTAAAATCTCATTAATATTGTCCTTTACTAAATCCATCTGTTGATGAGCAACATCATATTCAATAATTTGCGAAAAACCAAGAATGGCATTCATTGGCGTTCTAAGTTCATGGCTCATACTGGCAAGAAACTCTGTTTTTGCATTACTTGCTTGTTCTGCAAGTTCTTTTGCTATCTGCAAATCTTGTGTGCGTTCCGCAACTCGCATTTCAAGCTCAGCCATTAATTTATCTTGTTGGTTTTTTACTACAAGCAATTTTCTATTCGTTGCAAGAATATAAATAGTCATAAAAATCAAACCAATCAATATAAAAATAGAAACAACCAGTTGAACTAAATATTCTTCAATAAAATGCTCGGTTGGGCTTTCATTGTAATGCTGATAAGCGCCAAGCTTAAGAACCTTCATAAGACTATGCACAGGTTGATAATCTTCAGGCACAGTCCAACCGATATATTTTCCCGCAACTGCAGCAGGGTGTTGCGAAGATATTGTTAACAAAGCTAATGCAACTTTTTTAGAGAGAACACTTGATGTATTTCGCATTTTTACAAACGGCCATTCAGGATAAAGTTGTGTGCTGAGAGCAAAGGGGAAATCTTTAGTCGATTTTTTGTTGATAATTTTAAATTCATCAAACTTAATTAAACCTGCCACAGCCATTCTCTCTAGCATATCTGTTCGCACCACTCCCACATCTGCATTTCCCAAAAGCACAATACTGACGACATCTTGTTGAATACCACCGCTGAAACTAACTTGTTTTGCTTCTTTATAAACATCAAAGCCTTCATTTAATAATTCCCGCACTGCCACACGCCAACCACCAAATGCAGGTTTTGATACCGCAACAATTTTTTTATTTTTTAAATCTTTAATCTCATTAATATCGTTATTATCTTTTCGAGTGAAAATCACAGAACCAAATTTAGTGTAGGGATTTCCTTGTCTTTTATTACGTAAAGTAAGTATGGATGAGGCACCTAGCCGCAGTTCCATCTCAACAAACGAGGATGGATTAGTTAAAACAAAATCAAACTGATTCTGTTCCGCTTCTTGCATTAACTCTGTTAACCCTACCAGCGGAACCATAATGAATTTATGTTCTGGTATTTTTTCAGATAAATAATCTGCCGTTTTTTCCCACTGCTTCATACTTTTTTCTATGCCCTGGTGAGCACGCAAGCCAATTTTTATTGTGTCTGCACTGGTGAAGGAGGGGAAAATAAACACAGGTAGAAAAATTATTAATAACAGATGCTGTCTTAATATTCTTTTAATAATTGTCGGTTTCAAATTACCTGGCATGAACTTTCCTTTTCATCTTTTGTTATAATCACATTTAAACATATTCATTCTTTAAAAAAAGTATGTTGATTAGTAATTTATAATTACACACAGTATTAATCTTGTTATTATCACAACAGAATTAAGGGTAAACCCTTAGCGATTAGTAAAAAATGAGTCAATTATATGCAAAGCATAACGATCACATATCCTGATGACTGGCATTTACATGTGCGAGACAATGAATATCTTGCAAATGTTGTTCCACATACTGCTGCAATGTTTTCACGCGCCATCATTATGCCGAATTTAAATCCTCCCGTTACCAATGTGGAACTGGCACTTGCATACCGCAAACGTATATTATCGGCTCTCCCTAAAGAGACCGTTTTTAATCCATTAATGGTTTTGTACTTAACGGATAACACGACTGCTGGTGACATAGTTAATGCGGTTAACTCTGAATATGTTCACGCAGTAAAATATTATCCCGCCGGTGCAACTACAAATTCAGATGCCGGTGTCACCGATATTAAGAATGCCTATACTGCTCTGGCTAAAATGGAAGAACTTGGTTTGCCTTTGCTTGTACATGGTGAAGTGACCAATCCAAATGTTGATGTTTTTGATCGTGAACAGGTTTTTATTGATACCGTTTTAAAACCACTACTAAAAGACTTCCCTCAGCTTAAAATTGTGCTCGAACACATTACAACCAAACACGCTGTAGAATTTGTCAGTGAAGCGAATGACAATATTGCCGCAACGATTACTGCGCACCATTTGTTATTTAATCGCAATGTCATGTTCAAAGGTGGAATGAATCCACATTATTATTGTTTACCAATTTTGAAACGTGAAATACATCGTCAGGCTTTAGTCGCGGCTGCAACAAGTGGTAACAAAAAGTTCTTTTTAGGTACAGACAGCGCACCACACGCACAAGACAATAAAGAAACCTCATGTGGCTGTGCCGGAATCTATTCGGCGCATGCTGCAATCGAGCTTTATGCCGAAGTATTTGATGATGCCAAGGCTCTCGATAAACTCGAAGGCTTTGCCAGTTTTTATGGTGCAGATTTTTATGGTTTACCTCGCAATACCGGTACCATCACATTAGAAAAAACAGACTGGCAAGTGCCTGATTCTTATTCATTTTCACAGCAAAAGCTTATCCCTCTTCGTGCAGGTGAAATCATCCATTGGAAACGCAAATAAAAAATAACCCCGTCATTGCAAGCGATAGCGCGGCAATCTCCCAAAAAGTGCTATACGTCATGAGATTGCCGCGCTATCGCTCGCAATGACACCTAAGTATAATTTCCCAAGAATTTAACTCTCGCATACGGTATCCTTCACCCATGGAAGAATTAATCGAACACAAAGATCCAATCGCCAGTCGCTTTCGCGGCTTTTTACCCGTTGTTGTTGATGTTGAAACAGCTGGTTTCGAATGTGAACGTCACGCGTTACTTGAAATAGCCGCTGTTACTTTAAAAATAAACAATAAAGGCCAAATTGAGCCCGATAAAACTTATGCTGCGCATGTTGAACCTTTTATGGGTTCAGAGCTCGATCCAAAGGCATTGGAATTTACTGGCATTGATCCTTACCATCCTTTTCGTATGGCCAAACCAGAGCGTGAAGCGATAGAAGAAATTTTTAAACCAATACGCAAGCTGGTTAAAAAAACCGGTTGTAGTCGCGCAATTCTGGTTGGTCATAATCCAATTTTTGATTTGAGTTTTGTTAAAGCCGCAGTTGAACGTTGTGAAATTAAACGTAACCCATTCCACCAGTTTAGTACCTTTGATACTGCCACATTAGGTGGCCTGGCATACGGACAAACTGTATTAGCAAGAGCAGCACAAGCCGCAGGCATTCAATGGGATCATGAAGCGGCGCACTCCGCGGCTTATGATGCTGAGCGAACAGCTGAGTTATTTTGCATTATTGTGAATTCCTGGGATAAACATTCAAAACCAAGCTAGTTTCATTTTTGTAGGT
>CAZSCK010000088.1:0-10189 GCA_964605385.1 uncultured Thioalkalispiraceae bacterium | reverse complement strand
TGCTGAAGAAGTGATTGTTGCCACTGACTCACAAGAAATTGCAGACGCTATTTCTCACATCGATGTTCGGGTTTGCATGACCCATGAGAACCATCAATCGGGGACTGAACGTTTATCTGAAGTAATAGAGCAACTTGGCTTTGATGATGATCAAATTCTGATTAATTTACAGGGTGATGAACCCATGATGCCGCCGGTTTGTTTGAACCAGGTTGGGCAAGCACTTGAAGAAGATGCTGCTGTAAAAATGGCCACCTTGTGTACGCCGTTAACGGATATAGAAGAACTCTTTGATCCTCATGCGGTTAAAGTTGTACGCGACATTAATGATTTTGCGCTTTACTTTACTCGCGCAGCAGTTCCCTGGTCTCGTGACTGTTTTAATGAAACGCCCAGAAAGATGCCACAAACACAAGAATACCTACGTCACATTGGTTTATACGGTTATCGTGCAGGTTTTATTAAACAATATTTAGAATGGGAAAGCAGTGATATCGAAAAAACGGAATCTTTAGAGCAATTACGTGTCCTTTATTATGGTGAGAGGATAAAAGTCATCACAGCTGAAATTCCACCGGGACCGGGGGTAGATACCGCTGAAGATTTGAACCGTGTTTGTGAGCTACTAACTAAATAAAAAATGAAAGATATTCTGGAAAAAGCGGCAAAAATCAAACTACTTGTCTTTGATGTTGATGGCGTACTCACGGATGGCAGTTTGATTGTGGGTGACGATGGAGAAGAATATAAAGCTTTTTACTCCAAAGATGGATTAGGCATGAAAATGCTGCAACAAACAGAGGTTACAATTGCTGTTATCACTGCACGTACCTCTAATGTTGTGACTCATCGTATGCAAAGCTTAGGCATTAAACATATCTACCAGGGCCAATTAGAAAAATTACCGGCTTTTGAAAAAATATTAACGAAGTTAAACCTATCCGCTGAGCAAGCCGCTTATGTTGGTGATGATGTAATTGATCTACCCGTTATGTTACGCGCTGGTTTAGCAATTACCGTTGCAGATGCTCATCCATTAGTTAAACAGCATGCCCATTGGCAAACACCAAAATGTGGAGGCCGAGGTGCGGCACGAGATGTATGCGAACTCATTATGCAAGCTCAAGGTACACTGGAAACGCAGTTCCAAAAATATTTAGGTAGTGCGACTTAATGGGAAAGCTACATTATTTAACCGCCTTACTACTGATTATTTTGCTTGCCATTGTCAGCGGTTGGATTTTTGAATCTATTGATAAAAGCCCTGTTCTGACAAAAGAAAAACTTCGTCACGACCCAGATTACTTTCTGAAAAACTTTACGGCAACCACCATGGATAACAAGGGAAAACCCGCTTACCAAATTAAAGCCCAGCATCTCGAACATTATCCTGATGACGATAGCATGAAGCTAAAACAGCTCTTATTCTCATTTTATAAAAATAATATTAAGATCTGGACTGCTCAGGCAAACGAAGGCCTCATTATTCAAAATAATGAAAAAATTTATCTCACAGGTCAGGTTATTTTGAAAAAAGTTAGTCCAGATAAAAATAGTGTTCTAATGATTTTAACTACAGAGCAACTCACCATTGAACCTGAAAAAAATCTTGCGCATACAAAAACAAAAATTAACTTACAAAAAGGTAATAACACTATTCAGGCTACCGGCATGCGCGCCGATATGAGTAAAAACAGAATTGAATTTCTGTCCAAAACCCGGAGTCATTATGTTTTGCCTGCAGAATAAATTTTTGTCCTTATTTGTGTTGCTGATAATCATACTCAGCAGCCCTGCTTATGCAGAAAAACAGCAAGTTATTGATATTAAAGCACAATATTTATTGCTTGATGAGAATAAAGGCATCAGTAAATACAAAGGTAACGTCTTATTCACAAAAGACACCCTAACCATTAAAGCCGATACAGTAACGCTTTATTATAAAGATAAAAAACTCACTAAAGCATTTATTACCGGTTCTCCCGCCGATGTGCAACACCAGCCAGATAATGAAGCCAAGGTTCATTCTCAGGCCAATACGATGGAATTTTTTGTTAGCGAGGATCGATTAATTTTAAAAGGACAAGCCTTCGTTAACCAGGGTAATCGTCACTTTAGCGGCGAATATATAGAGTATGATACCCGTCAACGCATTATCACTGCGGCAGGTGATCAAAACAGATTGCTTAATGCAGAAAACACACAAAATAGTCCATCAAAAGGCCGGGTACATGTCATTATTGGGCCAACAGACGATACTGTTAAAGATAGCGACAATAATAAAGATTAAATAAAACATGAACGAAGCGGTAAATATTTTAAAAGCAGATAATCTTTGTAAGAGTTACAAAGGTCGAAAAGTTGTACACAACGTTTCAATGGAAATTCACAGTGGCGAAGTAGTCGGCTTGCTCGGCCCCAATGGCGCAGGTAAAACCACCTCTTTTTATATGGTTGCCGGGCTTGTTTCTGCAGATGAAGGCAGCATTACACTGGGTAACATCGATATTACCCATTACCCCATGCATCAGCGTGCCCGCCTCGGTATTGGCTATTTACCTCAAGAAGCCTCTATTTTTCGTAAGTTATCTGTTACAGATAATATTATGGCTATTTTGCAAACACGCAAAGAACTCAGTCACTTTGAGCAAGAGCAAAAACTGGAAGATCTGCTCGAAGAGCTCCATATTGGGCATATTCGAAATGGCTTAGGCATGAGCCTCTCGGGTGGCGAACGCCGTCGAGTTGAAATTGCCCGAGCCTTGGCAACTGATCCTCGTTTTATTCTATTAGATGAACCTTTTGCCGGTGTTGACCCCATTTCAGTGCGTGATATTCAATCAATTATTCAACATCTTAAAGAACGTGATATTGGTGTATTAATAACCGACCATAACGTTCGGGAAACTTTAGGTATTTGTGAACGAGGCTATATTATGAATGCAGGCGAAGTCATCGCGAGTGGTAAACCTGATGATTTACTCGTAGATAAAAAAGTTCGTGAAGTCTACCTTGGCGAAAATTTCAAGCTCTAAATCTATTCTATTATAAAAAACTCTACTACACATTATCGAAAAATAAGCTAAAATCAGACTAAGTCCGGTTATATTAATATGAAGGTCCGGTACTTATAATTACTATATGAAACAAGCACTCCAATTCCGATTAGGTCAAAGTTTGACCATGACCCCACAGCTGCAACAGGCTATTCGCTTGTTACAACTGTCGACGCTCGAATTAAATACAGAAATTCAGGATGCACTGGATTCCAACATGATGTTGGAAATGGGTGAGGAAGGTGAAAATACTCAAAGCGAAAACACCTCAGCATCGACCGAAAACAATGATGCTTTATCAAACGAAAAAACTGAATCCACCAATGAAACTAATATAGAAGCTGCAGCGGATGTTGCAGCATCCGAAACCATGCCGGACGACTTACCCGTTGATACATCATGGGATGATATTTACGATTCTATTTTACCTGGCACACAATCAACTGCATCAACATCTTATAGTGCAGATGACCAGCCTGAGGTCTACACATCAAGTACTGAAAGCCTGCATGACCGTTTGCGTTGGCAGTTAAAAATGACACCTTTCAGTGAGATAGATGCTGCAATTGCAGAAGTTATTGTTGATGAAATCAATGATGATGGTTTTTTGCAAAGTAGCATCGAAGAAATTACAGATTCACTTGCCGATTTATCTGCTGATGTTGAAGTTGAAGCTGATGAGGTAGAAGCGGTTTTAAAACAAATTCAAAACTTTGATCCTGCCGGTGTTGGGGCGCGTAATTTACGTGAAAGTATTTCCATCCAGCTTCATCGTCAGGCAAACGATGTTGATTTACGTGAATATGCCATTACCTTAGTTGATAGCTATTTTGATTTACTGGCAAACCGTGAATACCCGCAGCTCATGCGTAAGCTAAAAATATCTGAGGATGATCTTAAAGATGTGATTCAACTTATTCAAAGCATGAATCCTCGCCCGGGCGGACAGGAAAATGTAAATAAAGCAGAATACATTATTCCTGATGTTACCGTTAAAAAAGTGAATAATACATGGAAGGTTGAACTTAATGCAGATGCAACTCCCAAGTTACGCATTAATTCAACTTACGCCAGTATGATTAAAAATGTTAGAAACAGTAATGACAATTCAACAATGAAAGATCACCTACAAGAAGCGCGTTGGTTTATTAAAAGCTTATTAAGTAGAAATGAAACATTGTTAAAGGTTTCACATTGCATTGTTGAACGACAAAAAGAATTTCTTGAGCATGGTGAAGAAGCCATGAAAGCCCTGGTTCTGCATGACATTGCTGAGGCTGTTGATATGCATGAATCAACCATTTCTCGAGTAACAACAAAAAAATACATGCACACCCCACGGGGTATCTTTGAATTAAAATATTTCTTTTCCAGCCACGTTAGTACTGCAAGTGGAGGAGAATGTTCGGCAACTGCGATTCGCGCATTAATTAAAAAACTGGTTGCGGCAGAAATGCCCAAAAAACCTTTGAGCGATAATAAAATAGCCATTATCCTCGAAGAACAGGGAATTAATGTTGCGCGGAGAACGGTCGCTAAATATAGAGAGTCATTGGCGATTCCACCGTCTAATGAACGCAAACGTCTCGCTTAACAGCAAGCAAAGGAGAAAACTATGCAATTAAACATTACTGGACACCACGTAGAGGTTACAGATTCATTAAAAGCTTATGTAGCAGAAAAACTGGAACGTCTCGAAAAACATTTTGACCACGTCAACAATGTCCATGTAATTCTAAGTGTAGAGAAACAGCGGCAAAAATCGGAAGCCACCGTTAATATTAATGGTGCAACTTTATTTGCTGATTGTACAAATGAAGATATGTATGCAGCAATTGATTCAATGGTCGATAAGCTGGATCGTCAAATCAAAAAACATAAAGAAAAAATCAAAGATCATCATCGCCAGGAAGGTAGTGAGATTAAACATCAACAACCTGTCACTGAAGAAGAGTAAGGAATACTCAACTTATGCAATTATCAGAAATCATTGATGTTAATCGTATAAGAAACGATATTGATGTTAAAAGTAAAAAACGTGCACTTGAACAATTAAGTAATCTGCTTGTTCAGGATCAAACTCAACTTGATGCGAGCGATATTTTTGATAGCTTAATTTCTCGTGAACGTTTAGGTGCTACTGGCGTGGGGTATGGTATAGCCATACCTCATGGCCGTATTAAAAACTGTCAAAAAATTACCGGCGCTTTTATTCAACTTAATGAAGGCGTTGATTTCAATACTATTGATAACCTGCCTGTTGATACCTTATTCGCACTTATTGTGCCTGAAGAATCAACCGATGAACATTTACAGGTTCTCGCACTACTTGCTTCTATGTTCAGTGATGAAAATTTTCGTGAACAATTACGCAAAAGCAACAACAATGAAGAAACTTACCAGCTCCTGACACAGTGGCAAAAACCTGACTAATTATGAGTAACAATCTCACTGTTTGCGATTTCATACAAACTCATGGCGAAAGACTGCGATTATTATGGCAAGCGGGCCAGGATGGCGATAAACGATTATTACAATGTGAGCGTTCAGAAACGGGTGTCTCCATAGCGGGTTATCTTAATCTGGTTAAACCTAATCAGGTTCAGGTTCTTGGACCAGAAGAAGTTAAATATCTTTCCCAGCTACAAAAGAACTCCCATAAAGATGCCATGTCACGTTTATTTAAATGTGAGCCCGCTATGATTATTTTTGCCGGTATGACAAACAGTAATAATATTGATCCCGAATTTATTGAAACAGCCAACCAAACCAGAACTCCTCTACTCTATTCCAATTTAGCCAGTAACGAACTCACAGAATTATTACAATATCATCTCGGTCGCTTATTAGGTGATAGTAAAATCATACACGGTGTTTTTATGGAAGTTATGGGCATTGGTGTTTTACTAACAGGCCCAAGTGGTATTGGTAAAAGTGAACTTGCGCTTGAACTTATTAGCCGTGGCCATCAACTCATAGCAGATGATGCCCCCGAATTCAGACGCAGCGCACCGGATACTATTCGTGGGCGTAGTCCCGCTTTATTAAAAGATTTTTTAGAAGTCAGAGGACTCGGTATTTTAAATGTACGTGCAATGTTTGGTGATGCTTCTATTGTTGAAACCAAACGTCTAAGACTCATTGTACATATAGACACTATTTCAGATGACACACTCTGGGAAATTGACCGAATTAGTGGATCACAACGTAAAAAAACTATTCTGGATGTCGAAATTCCAGAGGTACAAATCCCTGTTGCCCCCGGGCGAAATGTTGCAGTTATTATTGAGGCTGCAGTACGCAACCATGTACTCTATTTGAACGGGTATAATGCAGCAGATGATTTTATTAATCGTCAACAAAAGCTTATCGACGGTGAATAATCACTTCTTGTGCTATGCTCAATACACTTAAATAATAAACATCCATTATATAAATAAATATGAAACTGGTTATCGTTAGCGGCTTATCTGGCTCAGGTAAAAGTATTGCATTACAGGTACTGGAAGACCTGGAGTATTACTGTATTGATAATTTACCTATCAATATGTTTAAAGCGCTAACAAAAGAAATCATCTCGGCAAAACATGAATATGTGGCCATTGGTATTGATGCCAGGAATGTTACCGCTGAACTCGAACATTTCCCCAAACAAATCAAACAGCTCGAAAAAAATAATATTGATTGCGAAATATTTTTTCTTGAAGCCAGTGATGCCGCATTAATAAAGCGTTTTAGTGAAACCCGCCGCAAGCACCCACTTAGTAATCCAGAAGTACCTCTCAATGAAGCCATTATTCAGGAACGTTTTTTACTCGAACCTATTTCATCGAAAGCAGACTTACGCATTGATACCAGCGCAACAAATGTGCACCAATTACGGGATTTGATTAAAGCCCGGGTTAAACAGGCCGATAATCAAAGTATCTCGATCATGTTTGAATCTTTTGGTTTTAAACATGGCATGCCGACAAATGCAGATTTTGTTTTTGATACCCGATGCCTGCCCAATCCACATTGGGTTCCTGAACTAAGAGCTTTAACCGGATTTGATGATGCAGTAATTAACTATCTGGATGAGAACAAAGAAGTAAAAGAAATGTTTGATGATATTATGAATTTTATGGATAAATGGCTACCTCGATTTGAAGCAGACAACCGAAGCTATCTCACTATTGCTATCGGCTGTACCGGTGGACAACACCGTTCTGTTTACCTGGTAAATAAGCTTGCCAAAGCAATTAATAATAAACACAATAACGTCCTTTCAAGGCACAGGGAAATTTCATAATGGTCGGCTTATTGGTTATTACACACAATAATGTGGGAGGCGCACTTTTTGATGCGGCAATCTCAGTATTAGGTAGCTGTCCCCTGCCCTATAAAATTCTTCCCGTATCACAAAACTGTGATCCTGAAGAACGCTTCCAGCAAGCACAGAAACATTTAGAAAAATTAAATCAAGCCAATGGGGTTTTGGTCATTACCGATATGTACGGTTCAACTCCAAGCAATATCGCAACCAAACTGGCAGCTGAAAATATCACCATTGTTACTGGAGTAAATTTACCCATGCTGGTACGAATAATGAACTATCCAAAACTATCGTTGGATAAACTGGCTAATAAAGCCGTTAGCGCAGGTCAAACTGGTGTTATCATTGTAGAAAAGTAAGAATAGCTGAGAAGTAAAAACAGTAAAAAATTAAGAACGACTAAAAATAATATAAAGAAACTATCAACGTGTTACAACAAACAACAACTATCGTAAATAAACTCGGCTTACATGCCAGAGCCGCTGCAAAATTTGTTACCCAAGCCTCCCTTTTTGATTCTGAAATTTATGTAAAACAGAAGAATAAAAATGTTAATGGCAAAAGTATCATGGGCATAATGATGCTTGCTGCTGCCAAAGGTACAGAAATCGAACTCATTATTGATGGTGCTGATGAAAAGCAAGCTATGCAATCTTTATTAGAGCTTATTGAAAACCGCTTTGGTGAATCAGAATAAATATTTTCTCTCTAAATTCCATCTAAGTTATTCTTTTATATAGAGTTCCCTTTTTTCCGTTTAGGCATTACACTCATTAATAATTATTGAGGGTTCATTATGCCTAGCAGCTCATCACAACAACAGGATACGCATAACACGCAACTGGAAACAATCAGTGCCAGCTTACGTGATGATCAGCCTGAAAAAATTGTAGAGCTCCTGAGTGAAATGCACCCGGCAGAAATTGCTCATCTACTTGAATCTCTCCCCGTCAATCAACGTGAAAAAGTCTGGTCTTATGTGCCAGATGACACCGATGGCGAAATCCTCCTCCATTTAAATGAAGAAGCCCGTACGGCACTCATTAATAAAATGGAAACAGATGAACTCGTTGCTGCAACCGAAACCTTAGATACCGATGATCTTGCCGACATTCTTCCAGAAATGCCGCAGGATGTTGTTCAGGAAATTCTACTCAGTTTAGAAACTCAAGAACGTGACCGCTTAAAATCTGTTTTATCCTATGATGAGGATTCTGCCGGCGGTTTGATGGATTTAGACACCATCGTTATTCGTTCAGATATTACTCTTGATGTTGTTTTGCGTTATCTGCGGGGAAAAGGCAGCCTGCCAAAAGGTACTGATAATTTATTTGTTGTTGATAGGGAAAATCATTACATCGGACTTTTACCTTTAAGCCTTATACTAACAAGTGATTCTGATTTATTGGTTAAAGAACTTATGTTAACCAACATTGAAGGCATTAGTGCAAACAAACATGCACGTGATGTTGCCAATCTATTTGAACACAGGGATTTAATCACAGCACCCGTTGTTGATGAAGAGAATCATCTCTTAGGCCGTATTACCATTGATGATGTTGTAGATGTTATCCGTGATGAAGCCGATCACTCATTAATGAGCATGGCCGGTTTGCACGAAGAAGAAGATATGTTCGCGCCGGTATTCACCAGTACCCGCCGTCGTTCAATGTGGCTAGGCGTTAACCTCCTTACTGCCTTTCTTGCATCATGGGTGATTGGTTTATTTGGAGCCACCATTGAAAAAATGGTTGCACTTGCCGTACTCATGCCTATCGTTGCAAGCATGGGTGGCATAGCTGGCAGTCAAACATTAACCCTCGTTATTCGTGGCATGGCACTCGGTCAGATAGGAAAAAGTAACTCACGCCGTTTACTACTTAAAGAAATGTGGATTGGTGTCTGGAATGGGATTATCTGGGCTATCGTTATTGCTTGCGTTGCAGGACTCTGGTTCCAAAGTACACAACTCGGTTTTGTTATTGCTGCCGCAATTATTATTAACCTAATCGTTGCCGCCATATCCGGTGCATCCATTCCTTTATTATTAAAACGTTATGGTGCTGATCCCGCACTAGCAGGAACAGTAGTCTTAACAACCGTTACGGATATTGTTGGCTTCTTATCTTTCTTAGGTTTAGCAACAATCTATTTACTTTAAATAATATGCAAAGAATGATGACAAAATTCAGTTTATTACTAAGTTTGTTATTTTTACTCATATCGTTTCAGTGTTTTTCCAATGAATCAAATTTAGATAGTTTTGAGTACCCATCACATGAGTGTGGTAACAAAGTTAAAAAACCAGAGAAACCTGCCCGACTTGCATCGTTCAAAAATATTGATGAATATAACTCTGCCATAGTTGAATACAACATTAACGTTGCAGCATATAACAAAGAAATAAAAACTTACAAATCATGTATTAACCAATATATAAATAATGGAAACCATGATATTAATATTATTCGAAAAAAATTAAATACTGCCTTGAAAGAAGCAAGAAAACCATGATCAAATGGATCTGTTATCGACCCAAAACAGCCATCAACTTATAAGCAACTAATGACCGATATTAGATACAGGAATAAATAAAATGGGAATAAGTAAAAAAATTCGTCATTACAAGCCGTTTCCATTGAAACAGATAGCTAGCTTGAAAATTTTAGGCTATTTTATAATGGCTTTAGGTCCATTTATCTTTTTTTATAAGTACCCGGAGAATACGCCAGTTTCGATTTTCATCGAGCTTTTGTTAATTTTATTCGGTGTAATAATTTTAAAAGATTGCTGGATATCTCAAGAGTACTGGCGTAAC
>CAZSCK010000087.1:0-10203 GCA_964605385.1 uncultured Thioalkalispiraceae bacterium | reverse complement strand
ATAAATTATATCTTTATAGGCAAAGAAATTTTAAAGGTCGTACCTGTAGAAGCACCCGTCACAAATGTAACATGTCCTTTATGAGCATCAACAATATGCTTAACAATAGCCAGGCCTAACCCTGTCCCACCAACTTGCTGGGTCAACTTTGATTTCGACTGAGAAAATTTATCAAATACTGAATCCTGGAAATCTTTCTCTATTCCTGGCCCCTTATCAGAGACTGTAATAATTACATGCAATAGTGTTTTAATAACTTCAACAACGACAGTTTCATTTTCAGGAGAATACTTAATTGCATTTGATAAAAGATTTGTTAATGCCTGCTTAATTCGGCGAGCATCTATTTTATTATAAATTACACTTTCATCGCTTATCATTTTCAGCTTTACATTATACTTTAAAGCATATTGTACATTCATATCAATCGTATTTTGCACAACAGAAACAATATCTGTTTTTTCAAAATTAAACGACATTGCTCCCGCTTCCATTTTTTGTACGTCTAATATGTCATCAACAATATCTCGCATTATCAAAGCATTATCATATGCACGACTTGCAAAATGTTTACACTCCTCCGATTTTTTTTCACAAAAATCAGATTCGATATATATTTCCAGAAAACCAAATATTGAGCTTAGTGGTGAGCGCAGATCATGGTTGAAAAGTGAAAACATTTCTTCTTTCATTTTTACAGCATTAAACCTTCTTTTTTCAGCGCGTAGCAATAAGACAATCATTAAAACACTTCCCAGAACAAACAAGGAAAGAATCAGAAGACTAAAGTTAATTATGTTTTGACTATATTCTGAAAAAAGTCTGGCTTCACGAAAATCACTCAAGTTCCAAACTGTATTTTTAACCGGAGTTGAATATAAGCGACGCTGCTGTTCTTCATCTGTAAGCCGAAAATCATCACGTTTTAAATTTATTCGTGTCCCTTTTTCCGTAATCTCAATTAGATTTTTAATCTCATTGTTAACCAACATTAATTCATGTCGAGGTGTGCTTGATAATTCTAATAACTGGGATAAAAAAGTTGGTTTAAAACTAACAAATAAAAGTCCACTACTTGTTTCTTCTTTGGTATTTGCTTTCCCGCTAGAGTTATATTCCCATGGAACAATAATATCGATATGATAAGTATGTGAATTAGGATGAATGCGAAGTGCCCGCGGTGTATTGCCTAAAGTATGACTTTTTAAATCCAGTAAACAAAGTTCGCCAATGCGATCATCAAAATCATCAATTAAAGGAACACCATCCTGACCTGCAACAGCAACAGAAAAGTGATGTGGAAATGCTTCTTTTATTTTTTTATGTAATTGTGCACTTAAAGTTTCATTATTGGGAGATACAGAAAGACGATAAATTAACTCTTTTTCAGAACCAGCAAAAACTCTGAGAAGACGGCGCTGATTACTAATGCGTTTACTTATTGCATTTGCAACGACCACAGTGGTTGACTCAGCAATCTGATGATGCGATCGCTCAAATTCTTTAATACGTTGAAATGCATTCCATACCACAATGATACAAACAATAACGGGTATCAATACAATATAGCTAATTGACCAACGAGTTGATGAAAGAAATTTCTTCTCTTTATTATGCATTAGCTACACTTTAAACTAATTTTTTACTCAATTATAGCGACAAATACTTGAGCAAATTATGCTGTTAATCTTTCTGGTATTCAAATGCATCGGAATAGTAGTAATCCAAATCAAGTCCATTTTTTACAAACTCATCCCGACCAGCATAAACCATCGCCGGCGCACCGGAACCGTAAATTTCATACTGACTTAGATCGGTATAATCTTCCATGATTACGTTATGAACGAAACCAGTACGTCCTGTCCAGTTATCATCTTCTTTTGGTTCAGATAATACGGGCGTATATCGAATTAATGAATTTTGTTTTGTCCATGACTGTGCAAGTTCATCCATGTATAAATCTTCTTTTGCACGCGCTCCCCAAAACAAATGAATCGGACGTTCCAGGCCAACTTTTAATGCATGTTCGATCATGCCCTTAATTGGTGCGAACCCTGTTCCCCCGGCCATCAAAATAATCGGGCGCTGAGATTCTTCATGTAAATAAAAGTTACCGAAAGGTCCTTCTATACGCATCATGTCTTTTTCTTTCATTTCATCAAAGACTTCACCGGTAAATTCACCGTTTGGAATATGTCTGATGTGTAATTCCAGAAAGTCATCATCATGCGGTGCATTGGCTAAAGAAAAACTGCGATGCTTACCATTTTTGAGTAAAAAATTAATATACTGGCCAGCAAAGAATTGCAGGCGTTCTGTTTTTGGTAAAACAAGTTTGATTAAAATAACATCGTGGTTCAGTTGAGTTTTTTCCTGAACACGACAAGGCAAAATTTTCACCTGAATTTCATCTGTCACCAGGACTTCTTTTGATTTAATAACAAGATTATTATTTGGCACAGCCTGACAAAAAAGAGCATAACCTTTAATATGATCATCTTCTGATAGCCCGTCGGGTAAACCGTCAGGATAGGTAACCGTGCCTTCGACTAACAGGCCTTTACAGGCACCACAGCCGCCGCCCCGACAACCGTAAGGCAAAGCGATACTTTGACGAAGTGCAGCATCCAGTACAGATTCGCCTTCATTAACCTGGAAAATATGATCCGTAGACTCGATATGAACGGAATAACTCATTAAAATACTCAACTTTATTTTGGACGCGGAATTATCTCCTAATGACCAACAAAGATAAACCATTTAAACATATTGTTATCGTAGGATGCGGTGATATCGGGCTACATGTTGCTAAAATCTGGAAAAATCAGGGAAATTCTGTGTTTGGGGTCGTAAGGAGCGAAGAAAGCCTAAACGCATTACGCCAACAACATATTCATGCTATCGCGGCAGACTTAGATGACATCAAAACGTTGAGTCAGCTGAACGGCCAACTTAGCAAACAATCTCTACTTTATTATTTTGCTCCGCCTCCAGCAAAAGGGATTGAAGATACACGCATGGCAAATTTTCTGAAGAGTTTAGATAAAGATGCATTACCCACCCAACTTATTTACATCAGTACTTCCGGCGTCTATGGTGATCAACAAGGCCAACTTATTGATGAACAAACTCTTGCCAATCCGCAAGTTGATCGTGCTAAACGCCGCTACCATGCTGAACAACTATTATTAGAATTCGGCACTAATAATATTTCTGTCGCCATTACTATTTTACGCGTTGGTGGAATTTATGGTCCCGGCCGACTACCTCTGCAACGATTAAAAGATCAAATTCCTATGTTGTATGAAAATCTTGCCCCGCAAACAAATCGAATTCATGCTGATGATTTAGCACAAGTCTGCGTTGCAGCAGCAACGAAAAAAGCGGATGGTGAAATTTATAATGTGAGTGATGGTACAAATAGCAATATGACGGAGTACTTTAATACGATTGCAGATTTTTGTAACTTACCACGTCCCCCCCTGGTTGATTGGGATGAAGCAGAAAAAACAATCAGTAAAGGTATGTTGTCTTACTTAAAAGAATCACGACGAATGGATAATTCAAAAATGATTAATGATTTGGAAATCACACTGAAATATCCAACACTGAAAGATGGGCTTAAAAGTTGTTTATAATCTCAAACTAAAGATACCTCTCTGAACCCCATGTTCCCGTATGTAGCCCGGATGAAATAAAATGGAATCCGGGAAAACCTAATATTTTCCCCGGATTGCGCTACGCTACATCCAGGCTACGTTGGTCATGGTAAGGCAGGTAGCTTTTTTTAATTTTTACTTCGGCGGGAAATTTTTTAATATTTCTACAACGAGCTCATTCACCAAGCTATCATAAGTTTCTGGCGTCGCACCTGCATACAGGCTGTAACCTAAAGAACCACGCCAAATAAGTTTATTTGTTTTTGCAGAAACCACATCAATAGTTAAAACAAGTATATCTATACTACTTGTTTCTCCAATAGGAACGGTAAAACCAACGCCAACTGCTGAGTAATAACTGGATGTGCCAAAACCAATGGAAACAGCTGAATCCTGTGTTTCAA
Source organism: uncultured Thioalkalispiraceae bacterium (assembly GCA_964605385.1). Taxonomy (GTDB): domain Bacteria; phylum Pseudomonadota; class Gammaproteobacteria; order UBA6429; family Thiohalophilaceae; genus JAGLTQ01. Next base: position 6,140 of record CAZSCK010000087.1, on the reverse strand, counting down.
TTTCCTGTTTTATATCCAGATAATATTTTATTTCTAACTCAGCATTATTTTTTAAACTTTCAAAACCTTTTTTTGATAACTCAGTATTAAGTTCACTCTCAACCCGCTGTTGCATAAACGGACTATTAATTCGCGTATCATCAGAAACTCTTACAGGCGTTGTATCAATACGATATGTTCTCAATGATGTAAAATCAGTATTTTTATCGTAATCAATATTTACAGATGAAGCACAGGCTGACAGCATTAACGAAATAAATATAATGTTAATAATACGCATAGTTAAGCTCCATTGAGTACTATTAATAATAGCTTATTTTTTAAGAAGCGCGACTACGTTTACTTCTTAGCCATTTTATTAAGGGATCCCACTGCTCTAGATCCTGCCAGACTTTTGAAGGCGGCATTTCAAAAATACCGACACCTTTTTCTTCAGCATGAATATAATTTTGTGTGTCACGAAGGGTAGTAATAAAAGGAATTTTTAAGCTTTTAAGAAAAGCATATAAAGCATGATAACTTAAGGTATTTTCACGAACACGATTTGCAACAACCGCAACTTTTGTTTCTTTACGTGAAACACGTGCGCTGGTTAATAATTCTTTTATAAAATTTGCACCGGCACGAATATCGATGGGTGAAGGTAAAACAGGAATAATAATTGTTTCAACACGTTTAACAAGGCTCGCTAACTCACGACCTTCAACCCGAGCAGGGACATCCATAATAACGATTTCAGTATCTTTGGAAAAACGCACAGCTTCTTTTGTTGCATTGATACCTGTTATTTCAGGAAATTTTCGTGAACGAACTTTAAGCCAGTCTAAACTTGATCCCTGGGGATCAAAGTCAACTAAAGTAACTTTTTTTTGTTCGTAAGATGCGTAATAACTAGCTAGATTTGTTGCAATAGTACTTTTACCGCAACCACCTTTTGAATTTAGCACCATTATTTTACGCACAATTATGACCTTTTAAATTTCTATCCCTAACTTATCCCACATGGCATCAACACGTTTTTTAACATCTTCATCCATCACAATAGGTTCACCCCATTCGCGATCGGTTTCACCTTGCCATTTATTAGTTGCATCCATCCCCATCTTACTGCCTAAACCTGAAACAGGTGATGCGAAGTCAAGATAATCAATCGGTGTATTTTCTATGATGGTGGTATCACGTGCAGGATCCATGCGTGTAGTCATTGCCCAAATCACATCATTCCAGTCACGTACGTTAATATCATCATCAGTAACAATTACAAACTTGGTGTACATAAACTGGCGTAAGAACGACCACACACCTAACATGATACGTTTAGCATGGCCGGGATATTGTTTTTTCATACTCACCACCGCCATGCGATATGAGCAGCCTTCGGGTGGTAAATAAAAATCAACAATTTCAGGAAATTGTTTTTTAAGAATAGGCACAAACACTTCATTCAATGCTAAACCTAATATTGCAGGCTCATCTGGTGGTCGCCCGGTATAGGTTGAATGATAAACAGGATCTTTACGATGAGTGATACGTTCTATGGTGAAAACGGGAAAGCTTTCAACTTCATTATAGTAACCAGTGTGATCACCAAACGGGCCTTCGTCTGCTTCTTCACCTGGCATTAAATAACCTTCAAGCACATACTCTGCAGATGCAGGTACCTGTAGATCAGAACCTATACATTTAACGACTTCAGTTTTATCACCACGTAATAAACCGGCAAAACCATATTCAGATAAGCTATCCGGCACCGGTGTCACTGCTGCTAAAATGGTTGCTGGATCGGCCCCTAATGCAACAGCAACAGGAAATTTTTCACCGGGGTGTTTTTCCTGCCAATCTTTATAATCCAGGGCACCACCACGATGTGCCAGCCAACGCATGATCACTTTATTTTTAGCTATGACTTGCTGACGATATATACCTAGGTTCTGCCTATCTTTATTTGGTCCTTTAGTAACAACTAACGCCCACGTTATAAGTGGTGCCGCATCACCCGGCCAACAGGTTTGAATAGGGAGTTTAGACAGGTCAACATCATCGCCTTCTAAAACAATTTTCTGACATGCCGCTTTACTCACGACCTTTGGTGCCATGTTTAAAACTTGTTTAAAGATTGGGAGTTTTTCCCATGCATCTTTTAAGCCTTTAGGTGGCTCAGGCTCTTTTAAAAAAGCCAGCAACTCACCCACTTCACGCAAAGCTTCAACAGACTCTTCGCCCATGCCCATAGCAACACGCTTTGGAGTACCAAATAAATTCGCTAATACTGGTGTATCAAACCCTTTTGGATTTTCAAACAAGATGGCAGGGCCAGCGGCTTTTAAAGTTCTATCACAAATCTCTGTCATTTCAAGATTAGGGTCAACTTCTTGAGTAACACGCACAAGCTCACCTTGAGCTTCGAGTTGTTTAATAAAATCACGTAAGTCTTTATATTTCATAACTGCCTAATTCAAAGTCAAAATAATTTCAACGATGCCTGAACCTGTGGAACAGGTTAGGGTAATGCTGAACTAAACGCGTAGCGGTTCTATAGTGCAAAGACGCCGAGAACGCAAAGAAAACATTTATCATAGTGATAACAACATCTAAAACTCGTTGTTAATATTTAACCAGCATCTGTTATTTTCCTCTGGTTATACTTTATCTCTGCGACCTTTGCGTCTTAGCGCCTTTGCGTTGAGATTTTAAAATTAGATACGAAACCCACCATGACGGCGGCGGAATCGATAATCCATAATAAAGTAACCAGCAACAACACCCACCAATAAAATAATGGCGAGTAAACTCCAGTACCATGTTGGAAATTTTGGACGAATACTTGCAAGTTCTTCAGCTGTTGGAATGCGTTCTCCATTCAAGTGAGCTAAAGCAACATCAATACGTTTTTTCATTACCTCATTTTGATCTTTAACTTCTTTAAGTTCATTGAATATTTGTTTTTGATCAATATTAAGTTTCGGTTCCGGTTTTTTTTCTAACTCAACAAGTTGAAGCTTTAAAGCTTCAACTTGTTGTAACGATGCAATTAATTTATTTTCCATTTCCGGATCAACTACAACAGCACCACCCGCTTTACGTTTTTTTAAATCCCGAATCGTTGTCTTTGCATTTGAAACTTGATCGCGTCTAATTTGAAGTTCGCGATTTTTTTTTGCATAATCAATTTTTAACTTGTCAAGTTCTTGCGTAGTTTGTTCGTATTGATGCGCTAACACATCATACTTTCGCGTTGCAGGTGTTTGTTCCATAACAAAACCTGAACTTACCCAACCTTCGGTACCATCTTCAAGTTTTATTTTTATAAAACCTTCTGCAGTATCCAGCACTTCTAATTCCGTACCACTTGGTACAGATTTAATTAGCGTACTGGTTTCATCAGCCTCTATGTGTATACCTAACAATATACGATCAGTAACGTAACGCTTTTCAGCTGATACTACATTTGCTAACGATAAAAACAGTGTTATAAAAATTATTATTTTTTTCATTTCTATTCCATTTTGGTAAATAACTACTTAAGCAATTCCGCTATGTCGTAATAACGCATCAATCTCAGGTTCCCGACCACGGAATTGTTTAAATAATTCCATCGGCTCTTTAGTTCCACCCTGTTCAAGCACACATTCTAAAAATGCATCGCCCGTTTCCGAATCAAAAATACCTTTTTCTTCAAATAACGAAAATGCATCTGCAGATAAAACTTCTGCCCATTTATAACTGTAATAACCTGCCGCATAACCACCTGCAAAAATATGCGAGAAACCATGTTGAAAACGATTATATGATGGCGGCATTAATACCGAAACTTCACTGCGTACTTCATCTAAAATTTTCTGAATACTGTCTGCTGATTGCAACTCTGGTTTATATTCATAATACATACGGAAATCAAACAACGAAAACTCAATCTGACGCAGCATTTGCATGCCTGCCTGAAAATTCTTTGCAGCATACATTTTATTAAAGAGTTCTTCTGGAATTGGTTCACCGCTTTGATAGTGCGCGGCAATTAAGTCCAACGCTTCACGTTCCCAACACCAGTTTTCCATGAACTGACTGGGTAATTCTACCGCATCCCACGCGACCCCATTAATACCAGATACACCTATGTGCTCTACCTTAGTTAGCATGTGATGCAAACCATGACCAAACTCATGGAATAAAGTGGTCACTTCATCATGAGTGAATAATGCAGGATCATCACCAATCGGCTGTGTTAAATTACAGGTTAAATAAGCGACAGGAATTTGCAACGAGCCATCGACATTGCGTTTACGGCCCATGCAATCATCCATCCACGCACCACCGCGTTTTTTATCTCGCGAATAAACATCCAGAAAAAACTGACCACGAACAACATCTTTCTCATCACGGATTTCATAAAAATGCACATCGTCATGCCAGATTTCGACTGCATTAACACTACTGGCTTCGATTTCATTAATTGAAATACCATACAAACGTTTAACCACAGCAAACATACCTGGGATAACTTTTGTTTCAGGGAAGTAAGGTTTTAAATCTTCCTGACTAAAATCAAAAGTATGCTGGCGTAACTTCTCACCGTAATAAGGTACATCCCAGGCAGATAAATCTGACACATCATCTGCTTGTCTGGCGAATCCGGTTAAGTCTGATAACTCCTGTTTTGCCATGTGCTTTGAACGTTTGGCTAAGTCATGTAAAAAAGTTAAAACCTGTTCCGGGTCTTCGGCCATCTTAGTGGCGAGTGATCGTTCTGCATAATTCTTATATCCCAATAGCTGCGCAACTTCATAACGTAAGGCAAGAATGTCTTGCATGATGTCACTGTTATCGTACTTCCCAGCATTCGGTCCTTGATCAGAAGCACGTGTTGAATACGCCTGATACAACTCTTCACGCAAAGCACGATCATCCGCGTAACTCACCACGGCATAATAAGAAGGAAAGTTTAAGCTAAACAACCAGCCATCTAACTCTTTTTCTTCAGCAGCTTGTTTTGCCATTGCCAAAGCAGAGTCGGGTAAACCGGCTAACTTTTTTTCATCTGTTATATGTTTAGACCATGCCTGGGTGGCATCTAAAACATTTTCTTCATACTTACTTGTTAGTTTTGAAAGTTGTTGGCGGATTTCACGGAAACGTTTTTTCTTTTCAACCGGTAAATCGATGCCTGATAAATGAAAATCACGTAAAGCATTATCTATAATTTTCTTTTGTGCCATATCGAGCTTTGCAAATTCAGGTGAATCTTTTATTGCCTGATATGCTTCATAAAGCTCAACATTTTGTCCCATCTCGGTGCTGTATTCACTCAACAATGGCAAGCAATTATTATAGGCATCACGCAACGCATCCGAGTTCACTACAGAATTTATATGGCTTACGGGAGACCACATGCGGCCCAGATGATCATCCATATCTTCTAATGGTTGAATTAAATTTTCCCAGGTGTAATGCTCGTTATCTTTTAATAACTTCTCAATTTGTTCACGATTAGATTTAATTACTGCTTCAATAGCAGGCTCAACATGCTCTGGTTTAATGTGCTGAAAAGGGGGTAAACCTGTCATTGCTAAAAGGGGATTTTCTGTGCTCATTTAATGCTTTTTCCTAATACTGTTCGCGTACAATACTTCTTTAACTCATACTTATCGTTACAGGTCATTGCGAGAAAGCACTAGAAAACAGCCGTTTTCTGGTTATGACGCGGCAATCTCAAGTTTATACTCTTCATCATGAGATTGCTTCAGTCATTTTATTTCCTCGCAATGACGAGCTTTTACCTTCAGTATCCGTGTATATCTTGTTAATTATTTAGCACTCCAATTTAACACGACCACCTGAAAAGGAATAATTTTTATTGTGAGCAATTCTGAAAACAACTCTTCACACCCTTATGAGCAACTCACGCCAGATTGTATTCTTGATGCTTTAGAAAAAGTGGGCTTTGAACCCACGGGAAGCTTATTGGCACTTAATAGCTATGAAAACAGGGTTTACCAGGTCAGCCTTGAAGATGGCAGCTTTGTTATTGCCAAGTTTTATCGTCCAAATCGCTGGTCAGATGCGGCTATTTTAGAAGAACATGCTTTTTCTGATGAACTCACACAACAGGAAATTCCCATTGTTGCGCCACTCGCGATTAAGGG
>CAZSCK010000086.1:0-10300 GCA_964605385.1 uncultured Thioalkalispiraceae bacterium | reverse complement strand
CCGAGGATGCCTTTTTAAAGTAGTTATTTTATTTGAGATTTTCTTACTCTATATCAAGAAAACTACGCAAATGATCAGAACGACTTGGGTGGCGCAATTTACGTAAAGCCTTTGCTTCAATCTGACGAATACGTTCACGAGTTACATCAAACTGTTTACCCACTTCTTCCAAAGTGTGATCGGTATTCATATCAATACCAAAACGCATACGTAGTACTTTGGCTTCACGAGCGGTTAAGCCTTCAAGGATACCCTGAACGGTTTCACCTAAGCCACCTGCCGTTGCTGAATCAACCGGCGATTCAACATTTTGATCTTCAATAAAGTCACCAAGATGTGAATCTTCGTCATCACCAATTGGTGTTTCCATTGAGATAGGCTCTTTAGCAATCTTGAGTACTTTACGTACTTTATCTTCAGGCATTTCCATGCGTTCAGAGAGTTCTTCTGGCGTTGGCTCACGTCCCATTTCCTGTAGCATTTGACGTGAAATACGATTTAATTTATTAATCGTTTCAATCATATGTACCGGGATACGAATAGTACGTGCCTGATCCGCAATAGAACGGGTAATTGCCTGACGAATCCACCATGTCGCATAAGTTGAAAATTTATAACCACGGCGATATTCAAATTTATCAACTGCTTTCATTAAACCGATGTTGCCTTCCTGAATGAGATCAAGGAATTGCAAACCACGGTTGGTGTATTTTTTCGCAATAGAAATTACCAAACGTAAGTTGGCTTCCACCATGTCTTTTTTAGCACGACGCGCTTTAGCTTCACCAATCGACATTTTGCGATTGATGGCTTTGATTTCTTTAATTTTTAAACCGCTTTCATCCCCAATTCTTACCAACTTGGTTTGCGCTTTAAGCACTTCATCGTGATGCTCTTTTAAAACTTCAGAATAACTTTCACCGGCTGCGATATGTTGATCCAACCATTTAAGATCGGTTTCACTATCAGGAAAAGTCGTGATGAAGTGTTTACGTGGCATATGCGCCTGTTCAACACAGACATCTAAAATAATTTTTTCCTGAGCACGAATCCGGGTAATCAAGCTACGCATGTTGAGCTGGATCACGGCCGTCATTTTTGGTGTGAGTTTTAACTGGGCTATTTGCGTCAGTATCAGCTCTAGTGCCGCGATAGTTTTAGGATCATCGTGGCCATATTTTTGTAGTGCTGCAATATGCTTTTTATGTGACTTTTCGAGTAAAGTGAAACGCTCATGCGCTTCTTCTAAGTCAATACCGGTATCAACTTCTTCCTCATCCTTTGTTTTACCAGCCGCTTTATCTGCATTTGCTGCAGCAATTTCAGCAGGTGTTGGGATGTTGTCAGGTGCATCCGGATCGAAAAAACCAGAAATGATGTCGGTAAGCTTCATTTCTTCTTTTGCGATTTTCAGGTATGACTCAACGAGAATTGAAATAGTTTCCGGGTAAGATGCCAATGCGCGCATCATGTGGCGCAGGCCAGCTTCAATACGCTTGGCAATTGCAATTTCGCCTTCACGTGTTAGCAGTTCAACTGTACCCATTTCACGCATATACATACGCACAGGATCGGTTGTACGACCAAATTCACTATCAACAGCAGCGAGGGCTTGCGCGGCTTCTTCTGCAGCATCTTCATCAACCGAGTTACCTGCTTGCGCGAGGGTATCTTCATCAGGTGCTTTTTCATGCACAGTAATACCCATGTCGTTGATCATGCCAACGATGTCTTCAATTTGTTCCGGATCAACGATGTCATTCGGTAAATGATCGTTTACTTCGGCGTAAGTCAGGAATCCCTGTTCTTTTCCTTTAGCAATCAATAGCTTAAGTTGAGATTGCTGCTTTTCTTGAGTTGTTGCTTGCGACATATAAGCCTTCTTAGCTGTATTAACAATATCGGGGCGTAAAACCAACGAATTATACACTAGTTTCTAATGTTTTCTTCTAATATATATAGCAAATATTTGCTATTCGTCTGGTTTTGAAGCACTTTTTGCAACATATATTTGTTGCAGGAGCATTTTGTACTCACCCATTTCGGTATCATCGAGTGTACCGTGGTCTAATTTTGCCTGTAAATCATCATAACGAAGGTCAACAGACTGTTTTTTCAGCGCATTCATGACAGCAATGAACTCAATTTCTAACGCGGCGCTATCATCCAGTTCAGGTTGTTCCGTTGCCAGTTTTGCCAGGTGGCTACCAGATGGTGTTTCACGCCAGCGTTCAATCAATGCGCTAGTACTTAAATCGGGGTGACCCCTTAATATTTCAAGTACCTCTAGTAATAAATCCATGCCCGGAAGATCTAAAGTTTTCAGAAATTCAGTATTTCCACCTGTATTCACCCAGCTTTTTGCAACGCCAGGTTGGTGTAGCAAATATGTAATGGCTTTACGTACAGGTGTCATTGATGTTTTTGTTTTCTTTGCTGATTGGCGCGCAGGTTTAAATCGACGCGATGTTTCTGCTTGTGGTGCTGAAAGCTCAACTCGTCCTACTTTTTCCAGCTGATTAAATATTACTTGTCGGTAAACGCTCTTCGGCATTTGCGATAGCATAGCTTGTACTATTTCTACAAGCTTAGCTCGGCCGCCAATGCCGCTTATATCGGCTTCATCGGTCAATTTCTTGAATAAATATTCAGAAAAAGTTTGAGATTGTTTAACCTCTAATTCAAAGGCTTCTTTACCTATTTTTCGGATATAACTGTCTGGATCTTCGCCATCAGGCAAAAACATAAAACGGGTTTCACGGCCATCGCGCATTTCAGGCAGGCACATTTGCAAGGCTCGCCATGCGGCGTCTTTACCTGCTCTGTCGCCATCAAAGCAAAAGACCACTTCGGAGGTGAGTTGAAATAAACGTTGTAAATGATCGGCTGTGGTTGCGGTACCTAACGTTGCAACAGCATATCGCACATCAAATTGCGCTAATGCCACTACATCCATATAACCTTCCACCACCATCAGGCGTGGAATATCACGTAAAGCCTGACGAGCTTCATATAAACCATAGAGTTCGCGACCTTTATGGAAAAGGGGTGTTTCGGGGGAGTTAAGGTACTTTGCCCCCTCTTTATCAGGATTTGGCTGATCTTTTGGTAAAATTCGACCACCAAAAGCAATACAACGACCACGGCGATCACGAATAGGGAACATAATACGGTCACGGAAACGGTCGTAACATTTGCCGTTGTCTTTTTTGATCAGCATACCTGCAGTCACAAGGGCTTTTTCGCGTTCTGGCGTATTGCCGAGTGTTTTTATTAAATTATCCCAACCATCGGGTGCAAAGCCAATTCCAAAATCTTTGGCAATCTCGCCACTCAGTCCGCGTTGCTTTAAGTAATCAATAGCAGTTTGAGCTTGCTCGTGCTGACGTAGCTGTTGCTGGTAATACTGATCAGTTTCGTGCATTAAATCGTAAAGATCGGTTTGCGCTTTTTTAACCGCAGGATCGGGGCGTTGACCACCTTCATACGGCACATCTATACCCTGGTTTCGTGCTAGTTCTTCAATGGCCTCAGGAAAACTAAGATGCTCATATTCCATTAAAAAACCAATTGCAGAGCCATTCGCTTTGCAACCAAAGCAGTGATAAAACTGCTTGTTTTGGCTCACGGTAAAAGAGGGGGTTTTTTCTGAATGAAAAGGGCAACAAGCGGTGTATTCCTTGCCTTTTTTCTTTAGCGGCACGCGAGAATCGATCACTTCGACAATATCAGCACGATTTAGCAGATCATCAATGAATTGTTGTGGGATACGGCCAGCCATGAGAGCAAGTTTACAGATCAATCGAACGACATAGAATGCCTCAAACACACTTCCTCGTATTGTTTCTTGTTTCCTGAGCTGGAATTATATGAATAACGGTCTTGAAATTGACGAAAAGATCAATATTATGTTTATTAATGCAGTTATTTAGCTATAATTGATAATATAGTCAATTTGTATAGGTTATTTATGAATCCTAAACCCGAACAGCAACAAGCCTTTGAGAAATTATTAAGTGAGGTGCTCATGCGCGGTGATGAGCAAGGCATGGATGGAAAAACCATGGCCAAACGTTTACCCATTTCAGCTGAAACTTTGTCACGCATGAAAGGGCGCAAAAATGGTGACTTTGCAACGCTAGATGCTCTGGGGCGGTTAGTGGGGTTGCGTCTGGCGTATGTGCCTGATGATGATGCGTTAGAAACAATTCGCAAAGGTGAGTTTTTTTAAATGGTTTTAAGCACAGACAAACATGCGGTCATTTGGACGCGCACAAAAGACGGCCCGTTAAAAATGGCTGATATGCTTGTGACGCCAAAACAAACGCGCTTTAGTTATACCAAAGAGTTCATTGAGTATGATGCGGAGTACGGCGCTAAATATCTGGCGGGTGGAGTTTCTTTGTTAGCGCCACCACAACAATATAAAACTGAGCAAGTGACTTACTTAGCCAAAGATGCGATTCCGCTTTATCCGCGTTTAATGAGTATGTTACCGGCACGAAATGAAACTAATATTCAACGTCGGCTGTATACACGCATTTTAGAAAAAAGTGATTTTCCACCTAAGCCCGGTTTAGACACTGACTGGGAAATTTTATTATTGTCAGCGCATAATGGTATTGGTCACCTGGATATTTTTCGTGATGATCGTATTGCGGAAAATTATTATAACAATCCAGAACAAAGAAATTTACTCACTTCGCGTTCAGCTTACTGGAAACAGATTCAAGCTGAAATTCAAAATACCGTTTATGACATAGATGATGATGAACTGTTAGATGCCTTTGGTCCAACGCCTTCCGTTGGTGGCATGATTCCAAAAATACTGGTTTCTATTCCTGATATAAAAAACTGGCAAGGTGAGTTTGCAAGTCCGGGTACAAAAGAAGTCGATGGTGTTAACTATGTTGATGTGATTTTAAAAATTGAGCCCATCGGTTATGAAGGCGTATTGGTTTTGGAAGCGTTGTGTCTTGAACTTCATCGAGAGCTGGATTTTGAAGTGCCACAATTCTGGTTGTCAGAAATTGATGGTATGCGCGTGCTGGCGATTAAACGCTTTGATCGTTCAGAAGAAGGGTATCCAATTCCGATGGAATCCTTTTATTCCGTGTTTGCGATTGGCGATAAATATTTTCAAAGTAATGCAGATACTGATTTGGAAGAAATGGCGCACCGCATTGCTCGCCTGGGTAAAGTTGCCAATATGGATGTGCGCGCAACACAACAGGAATTATACAAACGTTTAATCGTTGCTTTATTTACCGGCAATGGTGATCTGCATTTAGAAAATTTGTCATTTCTTGGCGGTGCTGAAAATGTGAAGTTAGCCCCTGTTTACGATCCTGCCCCTATGCGTGCATGGTCACGTCACAATACACGTTTTGCTATTCCGCTTATTTTTGATGATGAAGTGGGTGGTTTAAGAGAAAATATGATTAAATTAGGTGAAGCATATCAATATACAAAAAAACAAGCGATAAGTTTAATTGATGAAGTTGCTGAAAAAACAAAAGATTATATTAAACATGTAGAGGCTTTGAATGGTGTGCCGGAACAAAATAAAAAATTATTAATTGAAACAATTAAAAAAGAACGAGCTCTTTTAAAAGGGATTAGAGTTGAATGAAAAAAATTTATGCCTTGCCTACTCTATTACTTTTAAATAATGCCTGAAGGTCCGGAAATTCAACGTGCAAGGGATGAGCTTGCAGAAATCCTTGAGCAAGGTAAGGTAACAAAAATATTTTTTGCCTTTGATAACCTGAAACCCTATCAGGGCAAACTAAAAAATAAGCGGATTGTCGAAGTTAGTGCAAAAGGAAAAGCGATGCTTATCCGCTTCGCCAATGGTTATACGATTTATAGTCATAACAATCTCTATGGTAAATGGTTTATCTCGCCAGATGAAAAAACACCTGATGTGAAACGGCAGTTGCGTCTTTCTATTCATATGCAAAAGGGAGCAGCATTTCTTTATAGTGCTTCAGACATCACTGTTCTTAAAGAGCATGAACTTGCAAATCATCCTTATCTAAGTAAATTAGGACTGGAGTTGTTATCAAAAAACACAACGCAGAAAATGGTTGTGCAAAGATTAATGAAGTATCAAAAATCGCGGCGCAGCCTTATGACTCTTTTGCAGGATCAGAGTATTTTGGCTGGCATAGGTAATTATCTATGTTGTGAGATATTGCATCTTACAGGCTTGCACCCGGAAACGCGTATTTGTGATATTAATGATCAGCAGCTCGAACAGCTTGCGCACAATAGTCTGTTATTTACCCTGCAATCTTATGAAACCAAAGGTATAACTAACTTATTATCACGTGCAAAAAAACTGGCGAAGCGGGGCGTAGAATTTGAAGATTATCGTTTTAATGTCTACCGCCGGAAAGGACTTCCCTGTTACCAGTGTGGAGAGAAAATAGTGAAAGATAAATTTTCCGGGCGGATGGGATATTGTTGTTTAGGCTGTCAGCCGTTGCATAAATAAGGATATATTAAATATCTTGTTAAGCTTAGTCTAAATTTTTTAAAGGATCTATTGATCTAGATCATATAGTTAGCTTATTAGTTGTTTTATATTCGTAAGGTTAAATAATTGAGATTAATAAAATGTCCTTTTCATTGAAACCTTTACATCACTTTCTTCGTTTTGTTCCAGATAAAATTCACACCCACTTGATAAGTCGAATGGGTGGACACTTAATGAAAGGGCAGGAAATTACTTCGCGCTTAGATCATATGGAAGGTAAGCGTCTGCAATTAACGATTAAAGATACGGGGAATTGCTGGAAGTTTATTATTCGCAATAATCGATTAGTTGATGATACAAAATTAAATACGGTTGCTGATGTTCATATTTCTGGTGATTTAAAAACATTTTTATTACTTGCTACGGGAAATGAAGATCCGGATAGTTTATTTTTTTCTCGCCATTTGAGTATTGAAGGTAATACGGAAGATGGTTTGTATATTAAAAATCTGATTGATGCGATGGATTTTGATACAAGCGTTTATTTAAAATCTATTTTGGGACAGACATTGACTACACGTGTTGCACCATTAATAGAACGATTAGAACTTGGTAAACGTTTTCATAAGTTGAGTGAGAAGGCATTATTCAATTAATTGTGATCGTACTAAATGTAGGTCGGCCTGAAGACCGACCTGCAATGTTGTAATATATAGCTGGCTGGTTATATATTTTTCCAATCAAGACCTGGTTGACCATACCAGTAGCCGTTACACCATCCTTCTTTAGGAGTTTGTAATTCTATATTAGATTTATCATTATCTATGCTTGCTCTAAAAGCATGGATGATGGAACTCATGTTTTCATCTTGCGGAGAAATTCGTAATACATCCACATTAAGCTCACGCAGCCTTTCCACTACAGATAATAAATTACACGGAATACCCGATTGCAATTGAATACCATTAATTAAAAATAAGTTTTGCTGATCTTGTGTAGTTAAAGGCATTCCCTGATCAAATTTTTCACAACGAAAATCACATTGATCTTTGGGTAAATTAAAAGCGCGTGCAGTGAAACAACGCGCAGAAAAAGAAAGCGGGATATTACCGTAAACAAAAATTTCAGTTTCCATATTTTCAGGTTTTTCATTTTGTAAATCGGTCAGTGTTTTTTCAGAAAGCTCTATTGGCATAACCCAGCGTTTGGCACCAGCATCATGTAGTACAGCCAAAGTTTCTGCGTTATACATATTAATATGTGGGCCAGCGATGTAATCTTGTTTACCTGTCATAAGATGTAGAGCAGACGTATCATTGGCTTCAACGGCATAACTCTCGTTTGTGCAGATTTTTTTTAGTTGAGCCAGTTCAGAATCAGCAACCAATAAAGTCATAGTGGAAAGAATGACTTCTTTGCCTGCAGCGGTTAATTTTTCTGCAATAGTTACCCAGTCCTCAAATTTTAATTGACGTCGTTTAGAACAAACAACCTCACCAAGATAAATAATATCGACAGGCAGTTTTTCCATTTCTTCATAAAAAGAAAAAACTTTTTCTTTTGACCAAAAGTATTGCAGTGGACCCAGTGAAAGTTTCATTAATTATTTTCCGTTAATAATTTATTGGCTTGATAGTTATTTGGCTTTACTGCCAGGGGCGATGATAAGCACCTAATGTATGAGAATTACCTTCAGACAGATGATCCAGCCCCTCTATCCATTCCTGATTAGGTGTGTAATTTTTTGGATCTGCCTGACATGAATCAATCGCGGCTCGTAATATTTTTGTGACCTGGGCAACATAGGCAGGACTTCGTTGGCGACCTTCAACTTTAATGGCGGCAACACCCATTTCCATTATTTCAGCCAGTATAGGTAATGTATTTAAACTGGTAGGTTCTTCAATCGCATAAAAAGTATTTTCACCAACCTGAAAACGGCCTTTACATAAAGTGGGATAGCCTGCATTTTCATTAGCAGTATATTGATCAATTAATACACCGTTTAATCTTGATTGCCTGCCTCCAGCTGTCTCTACCCATTTAACCGCTTTTGCTGGAGAACATACGCCGCATGAATTTGGCGACTCACCGGTTACATAGGATGACAAGACACAACGTCCTTCAACCATGACACATAAACTGCCAAAGCCGAATACTTCAACTTCGACGGGACTGGTATTAATAACATTACGCACTTGAGCAAGAGATAATACGCGGGGCAAAACAACACGTTGTATATTAAAGTTATCTTTAAAAAACCCAATTGCATGTTTATTGGTTGCGGAGCCCTGTACTGAAAGGTGTAAACGTAACTCAGGATAGTTGCGTGAGGCATAATGCATTAAACCCGGATCTGCCAGAATGACAGCATCAACTCCGAGCTTTGCTGCATTATCAATTGCAGTTGTCCAAAGTGACCAGTCCGCAGGCTGAGGAAAAGTATTTAAGGCTAATAAAACTTTTGCATTTTTTTTATGCGCATAGTCTATGCCTTTCTGCGCCTCTTCAAAGCTAAAATTTAATCCGGGAAAATTTCGTGCATTGGTTGCATCACGAAAGCCAATGTAGACAGCATCGGCACCATTATCTACCGCGGCACGTAAAGCAGGTAAGCTGCCGGCGGGACAGACTAATTCAATTTTATTTTTCACGGCAACCATGTACTGTGTTCTCCATATTTTATTCCCTGATGATGACCTCTTTGCTTAAGTTCTGCTGTTATGCCATTTAAGACATTCCATTTTTGTGAGCACCATTCGGGGGCAAGAAGGATATCTTTTTGTGCAGTTCCAGTAAGACGATGGAATATAATTTCTTTAGGGGTTAAGGCAACTAAATCAGCAACCGTATTTATGTATTCGTTCATACTAAGCGCCTGGTACTCTCCGCGTCGCCATTCATTTGCAAGAGCCGTTCCTTTAACAACATGTAGAGGATGAAGTTTAAGGCCTTCAACACCTTGCTCTAAGACACGTAACAAGCTTATTTTTGCATGCGAGTTATCTTCACCCGGTAAACCAATAATTAAATGAGTGCATACGGATAGTTGCCGGCTATGTGCTTCCTTTATAGCTTTGCAGTATGTTGCATAATCATGTCCACGGTTAACGCGCTCTAAGGTTTTATCGTAACTTGATTGCAAGCCTAACTCTAACCAGACTTCATAACCTTGATCTTGATAACTGCTAAGTAAATCTAAAACCTTGGGCGGTACGCAATCTGGACGCGTTCCAATACATAGGCCGATAACATCAGGTTCAGCTAAAGCACTATCGTATAATTTTTTTAATATTTTCGGATCGGCATAGGTATTTGTATAAGCCTGAAAGTAAGCAAGGTACTGCTGTGCACCAGTACGTTTTACTAATACTTTTCTGCCCGAAGCAATTTGTTGAGAAAGTGGTGCAGGCTTTCGTCCATTCGGACTGAAAGAAACATTATTACAAAAAGTACAACCACCACGCCCAATCGTTCCATCCCGGTTTGGGCAGGTAAAGTCAGCATCAATGGCAATTTTATGCACGCGTTGTTGATGTTTATCTAACATCGACTGACCAAATGTATTTACATAATTGGATAAAATCATTTATTTAATAAAACTACTAATTTCCATATAAGCAATAAAAATATCTCATCTATCTAATATTATTTTATTAGATTTAAAGGGCGTAAATTTCGAGAGGTACTTTATCGTTTAAAGGTGAGATATGTTCTTGATCTTGATCAAGTTCAGGAAAGAAAAGTTAATAGTTGAACGGTGTAATTATTATTTAAAAATTAGACTCATTCCATTATTGAAAATGAAATGTATTTTAT
>CAZSCK010000085.1:4383-10532 GCA_964605385.1 uncultured Thioalkalispiraceae bacterium | reverse complement strand
TATTAAGTTGTTGTTTTTGATAAATTTTATTTCTAATTTCGTGGGGATTCGTCAGTGTATGAGCTTAGCTGCAACTGGTTAATGTTAATACGTACTTGTAATTAAATTGTGGATGCTTATGGGGAAAAATAACAAAGCAAAATATATATTACTTCTCAGTATTCATGGACTCATTCGCGGTCATGATCTTGAACTTGGTTGTGATGCTGATACAGGCGGCCAGATAAAATACGTGGTTGATCTTACTAAGGCGCTTGCTGAACACGATGATGTAGAGCAGGTTGACTTGATTACCCGTCGTGTTGTTGATGAGAACGTCAGTGATGACTACGCTAACCCCATTGAAGTGCTTTCTGATAAGGCCCGGATTGTTCGCATTGATGCGGGCCCTGAAGAATACATTCCCAAAGAACAATTGTGGGATCATCTTGATAGCTTTATGGATAATTTGACCAACTGGCTCAACGATCAAGCACGCATGCCTGATCTGGTTCATAGTCACTATGCGGATGCTGGTTATGTTGGTGTTCGTCTAGCTAATTTGCTTGGTGTCCCATTGATTCATACTGGTCATTCACTCGGGCGAGATAAACGCAAACGCTTATTGGCCATGGGATTATCGGGTGATGAAATTGAGCGCTCTTACAACATGGTAAAGCGTACCGATGCAGAAGAAGAAATACTGGCCAATGCAGATCTGGTCATTGTCAGTACCCATAATGAAATTGAAGCACAGTATGGACTCTATAATTTCTATGAACCTGAATGTATGTCAGTCATACCTCCAGGAACTGATTTAACATTGTTTTACCCTCCACAAGAAAATGAGGAGACATCTTTTGCAGCTCAGTTACCACGATTTTTAAATGAGCCGGATAAGCCATTAATACTCGCCTTGTCACGTCCTGACGAACGTAAAAACATTCTTACCTTAATCAAGGTTTTTGGGGAGTCGGACGCTTTGCAGCAAGCGGCTAACTTGCTAATTATCGTTGGAAATCGAGATGATATTAGTGATATGGAAAGTGGTGCCAAGTCCGTTTTAACAAATATCCTGCTGCTAATTGACAGTTATGACTTATATGGAAAAGTTGCTATACCCAAGTCTCATAGCGCAGATGAGGTACCTGCAATATACCGGCTGGCTGCATCATTGCGAGGCGTTTTTATTAATCCAGCTTTAACAGAGCCCTTTGGATTGACGCTTCTGGAAGCGGCTGCCAGTGGACTACCCATTGTTGCTACAGAAAATGGTGGCCCAGTTGATATTATTGAAAACTGTAAAAATGGTGAGTTGGTTGATCCATTGGATAAGTTGGAAATAACCGAAGCTTTGCTCAAGTTATTGCAAAACAAGAACATCTGGTCACAAGCTGCTAAGAATGGCATTAAAGGCGTTAGAAAACATTATTCATGGCAAGCGCATACAAAGACATATTTGGAAAAAATTGAGAGTTTGCCCGGTAAATATCAACCTATACCAAGTCAACTCCCCACTCGGGCAGTGCGTTATCGTGATCGTGCTATCTTTACTGGGCTTGATCAGAATCTTGTGGGAAATTTAAAGGCCCTAAAGCACTTCGCTGAAACCATAAAAGAGAATCGTAAATGTGTCACTTTTGGAATAGCGACTGGGCGTCGTATCGATTCAGCATTGGTATATATGAAAAGTCACAGTATACCCACACCGGATATTCTGATTAGTAGTCTTGGTACTCGCATACATTATGGTCAGAGTCTGACAGAAGATAAATATTGGGCCGATCATATCGATCATAACTGGAGTGGTCAGCGCATACGACGCATACTTGACGAAATATCTGGCCTGGAACTTCAATCCAAATCAGAACAGACGCCGTTTAAAGTATCCTATTGTTATGACCCGAAAGTAGCGCCAGCCGTTGAGGAGATTGTCAGTCAACTTCGACAGAGAGATATAACCGCGAATGTCATGCTGTCCTTTGGTCAGTTTCTTGACATTGTTCCCTCAAGAGCTTCCAAGGGGCAAGCTTTACGTTATGTATTACAACGTCTCGATATTCCACTAGAGCAAACTCTTGTTATTGGTGGTTCTGGGGCCGATGAAGACATGATGCGAGGCAATATGTTAGCGGCAGTTGTTGGAAACAGGAGTCATGAAGAGCTTTCTCAACTGGTCGATCAGGAAAGGATTTATTTTACAAGTAAGAATTATGCTTCAGGTATTCTTGAAGCGATAGACTACTATGATTTCTTTCATTCCTGCAAAGCTCCGGGAGCGTTATGAATTATAAAATATTTGTTTGTACGATCGGGTTCTACTACCTATAGTTATCTATATAGCTGTACCTATAGATTAGTTCGGTAAATGATGGCGAAACAAAATATAAATGATTTAGTCGGGGCTATTGGAGCGAAGTGATGTCAACAAAAAACGACTTACAAAATGGTGTAATGTTTAATGCTTACCCTGATAGCATTGGCCGAAACCTTGCGGATACGGTGCAAATGCTTAAGCGGCCAGAATTCAAAGATGCTTTTTCTTTGTTTTATATTTTGCCTACCATTTTTCATAGCGATCTGGATCGTGGCTTTTCTATTATTGATTACGATATCAACGAAGAACTTGTGAGTCCACATGATCTCGATGAACTAAAAAAACTAGGCATCCAGATTAAGCTTGATTTCGTACTCAATCATCTTTCCGTACGTTCTCCGCAGTTCATCGATTTGTTGCACAATGGAAACGACTCACCCTACAAGGATTTTTTCATAGACTGGAATGAATTTTGGAAAGGGCATGGCACTATGAGTGAAGACGGCCACGTTGTGCCGGATAAAGAATACCTTGATAAGCTCTTTATGAGAAAGCCCGGTCTGCCAATTCTTATGTTGCGTTTCTCTGATGGCAGCCTCAAACCTTACTGGAACACCTTTTATCAAAAAGTAGAGTTCGATGAGATAACCGCCCAGGACTTCGCGCGTATCGAGGGAGTCAGTCAGGAATTAGCTTCTGACATTGCACACCACATCAAGATCGTCATAAAGAGTGGAAGACGTTTGCAATCCATCGATCTTGAAGACATCGAACCGTATAAGGATGAGGTTCTCAAGGTGGCTCGTCTTAAGCGTGAATTCCTGGGGCAGATGGATGTTAACGCCCGTTCTGAACTGGTCTGGGATTTCTACGATGAAACACTTCGCAAACTCAGCGAGTACGGCGCCAAAATAATCCGACTGGATGCCTTCGCTTACCTTCATAAAGAAGTCGGTCAGATGAACTTTTTTAACCGGCCTGGCACCTGGGATTACCTGGAACGTTTGCGAGGCATTGCGCAGAAGTATGGGCTAATCATTTTTCCCGAGATCCATGCCGAATACGGTGCCGGTATCCACGAAGAGATTGCGCAAAAAGGTTATCCCATCTATGACTTCTTTCTTCCCGGGCTGCTGATCCATGCGCTGGATCGGGGCAACAATGCGGCTTTGCTACGCTGGATCTCGGATATCCGTACTAAGGGATTAAAGACCATCAATATGCTCGGCAGCCATGACGGCATCCCGGTGCTTGACCTCAAAGGTAAGCAGGTCAATGGCTCCTATCTGCTGAGCGATGAGCAGATCGAGGCTACTATCGAGGATATTATTGAACGGGGTGGCAAGACCAAGAATTTGTACGGTGCTGACGGCAAGAAGATCGACTACTACCAGGTCAACGCGACATTCTTTAGTGCTCTAGGCGAGGATGAGCAAAAATTGCGCCTGGCCCGCGCCATTCAGATGTTCATGCCCGGTATCCCACAGGTGTGGTACCTGGATCTATTTGCCGGAACTAACGACTATGCAGCGGTGAAAAGGGGACATACTGCGGGACACAAGGAGATTAACCGCACTACTTTAAGAATAGTCAATATCGAGAGTGGACTAAAACGTCCTATCGTACTGGATCAACTCGAGTTAATCCGGCTGCGTAATACCTCACCGGCATTCAATGGTGAGATGACGATCATCGAGACTGAGCCACATCTATTACATATTACCTGGCGGCACCCGGAAGTCACGCTAACATTGAAGGCTGATCTATCCGATCACAGTTTCACGGTTTACCAGGATGAGGGTGCTGGTGAAGAAGTCCTGATGTCATTTGAGCCATAGACTTTGATATCCACCTCTATTGTTTTTTAATGGTAACCACTATGTACCTTATGGAGCACCAGTATGAAAATTCTAGCGACTGATCTCGACAGGACATTACTACCGAACGGTAGCTGGCCGCCTGATCCTGAAGCCATTGATTTGTTCAATGAACTTACAGAAAAACATGATGTG
Source organism: uncultured Thioalkalispiraceae bacterium (assembly GCA_964605385.1). Taxonomy (GTDB): domain Bacteria; phylum Pseudomonadota; class Gammaproteobacteria; order UBA6429; family Thiohalophilaceae; genus JAGLTQ01. The sequence continues at coordinate 6,224 of CAZSCK010000085.1, read as the reverse complement.
CTTGTTGTTTATGTGACTGGAAGAAATCTGAATCTGACCGAGAACGCAATAAAAGAATTTGGTGTTAGATACCCCAATATTTTGTGTGGTGACGTCGGCACTTCGATTAGAAAGTATGAGAATGGTGAGTGGAAGTTTGATGATGGTTGGGTTGATCATGTCAAAAGGGAGAGCCCAATGTGGAATGCAATAGCAATAAGAGATGCTGTTGCCGGGATTGATGGTATGCGGGAACAGGAAAGTGAGCATCAGAACCAATTCAAACAGAGTTATTATGTTGAACACGAAAAAAAAGATAAGGTGTTAAAAAAAGTAGATGAACTGGTGAAGGGAAAGTTTGATGAAGTCATCATATACAGTTTTGATTCCCTGGATGGGAAAGGACTTCTTGATTTTTTGCCAGCAAGTGCGACAAAGCAGACTGCCTTGGAGTATGTGGCTGAAGAGTTTGGTGCTACGAAAAAGGATGTTGTATTTTGCGGGGACAGCGGCAACGATATCTTTCCTCTGACAGCAGGGTTTTCCGGTGTTCTTGTAAAGAATGCCGATGATCAATTAGTAGAAAATGTAAAAAAGGCAATGAATCAAAACTCTGATTTGAAACTATATTTCGCAAAAGGGAATTTCAAAGGTTTGAATGGATTTTATACGAGTGGTGTGATTGAAGGGGCCTATCATTTTGGGGTTTTTGATTAAGCCATAGCTTGATCAAAATGCGTAAATGTCGGCTATCGAGAAGAAGGCTTTCATTTGAATTTAGAAATTTAAAGAAGGGGGGTGACAAATAAGAGTTAAAGCTTATTTGTCACAGCCACCTAATGATACATAGGTTCTTAAAAACTGCTAATAGGTGTTATTTTTCAATCGGACAGCTATTAAAGCCCAATATTTTATACAGAGGACAGAAGCCAAAAGCACCTGTAATTAAAGGAATAAGACCTGCCCATCCCCATACTGTTTGTGGTCCAACAAAAACCAGGCTGATTAGGATTAATCCGACAATGACTCTTAAAGGACGATCTATACCACCAACATTTTTCATAATAATTTCTCCATTCGTTGTATTAAATATTTGATGAAGAGAGTATTACTTTCTATTTAAACTATGTCAGTGACAAAGTCACATTCAGTCAAATGAATCTGCAAGCTGTGATAATGCGTCCTGATCCAGTATTTTTATTTCTCCACGTTGCTGTTCAATCCAGCCGCGTTGTTCAAAAGTTTTTAATTGTCGGCTGATTACTTCACGCGCACTACCTAATTCTGTAGCAACCACCTGATGGGTAACATGAAGTTTGTCCTGACTGGCCTGAGCCAGCAGGTAGCGTGCAAGGCGGCGATTAATATGCTCAAAACTGATTGATTCTACTAACGAGATAACGTCGGTTAAACGCTGACCATAAGTGTTAAATATAAAAGTCCGAAATGATTCTGACTCGCTTAATCCTTGATGAAAAGCCTTAGTAGGAATGGCAAGCGCCCGTACCGGTGTTTCTGTAACACCCTCAGCGGGGTAATTACTCTGCCCTAGCAAACAGGATGTCGTTAGTACACATGAGCTACCACGTTGTACCCGGTATAATACAATTTCGCGTCCAGACTCATTACGCGCCAGAACTTTAATGGAACCATCCAGCACCAATAGATAATTATCGCAGCTATCCCCTTGATGAAAAGCAATCGTATCTGCGGGCAGTGATAATATTTTAAAACTATTGGCAATAGCTGGGGATTGCTGTTCCAGTAAGGGGAAAAGTTCTTTCCAGTCTGTTTGTTTTGTTGAATCAACCATTTTTCACCGACAATTGAATAATTTGAGATACATATTTACACATAATATA
>CAZSCK010000085.1:0-4283 GCA_964605385.1 uncultured Thioalkalispiraceae bacterium | reverse complement strand
TCCTGTAAATCAAGGCACAATTTTAGAGAACGTGAGCCAGAACACTACCCAAAATAGGGTAGATCGGTTATTGTTTAAGCGTAAATACAACCCCCGTTATTATAAAATGATAAAAATAATTCTTGCTGATGACCATGCTTTAGTTCGCACGGGTCTAAGACGTTTATTAGATGATGTAGATGGTCTTTCTGTTATTGGTGAAGCTGGTAATGGTAACGATGCGATTTTGTGTGTTAAAGAACTGAACCCTGATGTCGCTATTCTTGATATCAATATGCCTGAGCTTAACGGTATTCAAGCGACTGAAATTCTTCGCAGGGATCACCCTGAATTAAGAATCATTATTATCAGCATGCACAGTGATGAATTATTCCCTCAGCGTCTGCTTAAAGCAGGAGCAAATGCATATTTAACCAAGGACTCGGGGATAAAAGAGATTACCCATGCCATTAATGAAGTGATGGCTTCGCGCAGCTATATTTGTACTGAAGTTGTGCAAAAGCTGGCTTTGGCAAATAACAATGGTGATGGTTCTTCACCGTTTAAGAATCTTTCCAAACGTGAGCTTGAGGTTTTAGGCTTGATGATTAAAGGCTTAAAAGTTGGCGATATTTCAGATAAGCTATGTTTGAGCCCGAAAACAGTCAGTACCTATCGTTACAGGTTGCTCGGCAAGCTCTCAGTACAAAATGATATTGAGTTAACTAAACTTGCTATGCAACATGGCTTTATTGAAGAATCCCCACTTCCTTAATCAATATAATCAATTACTTACATAACTTTATTAAAGTATAAAATGAATAAAATAACGACAGATTTTGATCTGAATTGTCGGGCTTGCCCACGTTTAGCAACTTTCCTTGATAAAAATAAAGAGGAATATCCCGATTATCACGCACGGCCTGTGCCGCAGTTTGGGGTAAAAAATCCAAAATTACTCATTGTTGGTCTCGCCCCTGGTATGCATGGTGCAAATGCCACGGGTCGTCCCTTTACCGGAGATTATGCCGGTATCATTCTCTATGAAATGTTATATAAATTTAACTACAGTAATAAACCTGAATCTATCAGTGCAGATGATAAGTTAAAACTTAAGCAGTGCCGTATTACCAACGCAGTGAAATGTTTGCCGCCAGAAAACAAACCCACGGGTGATGAAATTAAAACCTGTAATGCATATCTAAAAAATGAAATTAACGGTTTAAAAAAAGGCACAGTTATTATGGCGCTCGGTGGCATTGCACATAAGTCTGTTTTACGTGCATTAGATCTCAAACAAAGTGAGTATCCTTTTGGTCATGGTACCGAATATCATTTAGAACGCGATTTAATTTTAGTTTCTTCTTATCATTGCAGTCGTTATAACACCTCAACAAAAAGATTAACGCCAAAAATGTTTGAAAATGTTTTTAAACAAATTGATGGCTTGCTAGGGCGTTAACCTTTCTAATGACAACACCTTCTGAGTTTGATGCAAAAGCAGCACTGCGTAACATACCGCATAAGCCGGGTGTTTATCGTATGCTCGATGAAAAAGGCACTGTTATTTATGTTGGTAAAGCAAAAGATTTAACCAAACGTGTTTCAAGTTATTTTTTAAAAAATGTTAGCAGCCCTAAAACGCGTGTGATGGTGACGCACATACGTGAGATAGAAGTCACGGTTACTCATACCGAAAATGAAGCGCTGATCCTCGAAAATAATTTAATCAAATCTCTTAAGCCGCGTTATAACGTTTTATTCAGAGATGATAAAAGTTATCCCTTTATTTACTTATCAAGTGAACATAAATTTCCTCGACTAGGAATTCATCGTGGTGCAAAAAAACGTAAAGGACGATATTTTGGTCCTTATCCCAGCGCAGGTGCTGTACGTGAAACATTAGGTTTGTTACAAAAGATTTTTCCGGTGCGTCAATGTGAAGATAGCTTTTATAGCAATCGCTCCCGCGCCTGTTTACAACACCAGATTAAGCGTTGTACCGCACCTTGTGTCGGTTTAATTTCGCAAGAAGAATATGCCGAAGATGTAAACCATGCGGTGATGTTTTTACAAGGCAAAAGCAATATCGTCATCGAGCAGCTTATTAAACGCATGGAAGAAGCCTCTGCAGATTTAAATTTTGAAAAAGCGGCACACTTTCGAGATCAAATTGCCAGTCTGCAACGCATCCAGGAAAAACAATACATTGATAGTGAAGGCGGCAACCAGGATATTATTGCCGTCGCATTACAAAATGGCCTGGCTTGTGTGCAAATTTTTTCCATAAGAGGCGGACGAAATCTGGGTAACAAAACCTTCTTCCCGAAAAATGCAAAAAACAGTGAACCAGCTGAAATACTCAATACATTTATAGCGCAATATTATTTGGGTGATGCAAAAAGTCAGGGGCGAGAAATTCCTGCAGATATTATTATAAGCCACGAGATTGAAAATAAAGATCTGATGGAGCAGGTTTTAAAAGAACAAAGTGATCGCAACGTTAAATTACAAGCTAAACCTAGAGGGCAACGTGCACGCTGGTTAGAAATGGCAGAACAAAATGTAAAGCAGGCATTACAAAGCCGCTTGAACAGTCATGCGACCGTGTTACAACGCTATGAAGCACTGCAAAATACGCTACAGTTAGATGAAATGCCAACGCGTATGGAATGTTTTGATATTAGCCATACCATGGGCGAAGCCACCGTAGCCTCTTGCGTTGTGTTTGATGATAAAGGCCCATTAAAAGCAGATTACCGTCGTTTTAATATTGAAAATATCACGCCAGGCGATGACTATGCCGCCATGAAACAAGCCTTAATGCGCCGTTACAAGCGTTTAAAAGAAGGCGAGGGCAAACTCCCCGATATTTTGTTTATTGATGGTGGTAAAGGCCAGGTGAGTCAGGCTGAAGATGTGCTTGAAGAACTGCAAATTAATGATGTTTTACTGATTGGTATTACAAAAGGTGAAGGCAGAAAGGCCGATTTAGACACACTTTACTTGTCGGCAACCAAGCGCAAGATTATACTGCCCGCAGATTCACCCGCATTACACCTGACACAGCAAATTCGTGATGAAGCACATCGATTTGCAATAAGTGGCCACCGTAACCGGCGTGCGAAAAAACGTAAAACATCGGTTTTAGAAGGTATTGACGGTCTCGGCCCCAAACGCCGCCAGCAACTGCTTAAACAGTTTGGTGGCTTACAAGAGGTCACGCGAGCAGGTATTGAAGATATGGCTCGCGTACCCGGTATTAGTAAACAACTGGCTAAAAAAATATATGAAACTTTCCATATGGATAGCGAATAACAAATATGAACATTAACATCCCAAACATGCTCACTTTGACCCGTATTGGTTTAATGCCTGTATTGGTCGTGGTCTTTTATTTCCCTGCATTTGAAGATCAGCATGTCGTTTTAGCCAGTTTATTCTTCTTTATTGGCGTAACAGATTTACTCGATGGCTACTTAGCCAGAAAACTGAACCAACAGTCTAAATTTGGCGCATTTTTAGACCCTGTAGCAGACAAATTATCCGTCAGTATCGCTTTAATCTTAATCGTCAGCGCGCACCCGGGTCCTTTTGTTGCCATTCCGGCCGCTATTATCATTGGACGAGAGCTAACTATTTCAGCACTACGAGAATGGATGGCGAGTATCGGTGCCAACGTTGAAGTTAAAGTCTCATACCTCGGAAAAGTGAAAACAGCAGGGCAGTTATGGGCCATCGGGTTCATGCTTTATGAACACAATATTGGCTGGTTTTCACCCCTGCAATTTGGTTACTTATTGCTCTATATCTCAGCAGCACTAACACTTTGGTCGATGGTGACCTATTTGGTCGCTGCATGGCCAAGTTTACGTAAAGAAGGTTAAAAAGACCTGCATTTACTCTTGACACTTAGGCCTGTATCTATAAAATACCGGCCTTCAAAGCGGGAATAGCTCAGTTGGTAGAGCGGTACCTTGCCAAGGTACAGGTCGGGAGTTCGAGCCTCCTTTCCCGCTCCAAATATTAAAAACCTCGGCGCTGTAATGGCATAAAAACCGGGGTTTTTTTATGTTGAAGATGGCATATAATCTACAACAGAAAGATACGGCGAGGTAGCCAAACGGCTGGGCAAGTGATTGCAAATCACTCTTATGTCGGTTCGAATCCGATCCTCGCCTCCATTTCCTTTATCGGTAATGGGAAACCGATTGACAGAACTTCGAAGAGATTAACTGTCATTAAATAAATAATCGCTTCAGCCTCCTGCCCAGGTGGCGAAATTGGTAGACGCAAGGGACTTA
>CAZSCK010000084.1:0-10659 GCA_964605385.1 uncultured Thioalkalispiraceae bacterium | reverse complement strand
TTAATTTGCACCCGGGCATGACGGCCTTCGCCCTCATAATTTAACACCACGCCTTCACCAAATTTTTTATGACAAACACGTTGACCTAATTGAACGGGAGCGGCTTCTCGAACCGCTTTTTCTTTTTGTACTGGATAAGAACCACCATAACCGGCTACAGGTATTGCACTGCCTTGCATGCGAATATGTTGGGTAAATTCATCGGGGATTTCTGCGATGAAACGTGAAGGTGGTGCATATTTTTCTTCACCGTATAAACGTCTTTTTTCTGCATGCGAGATCGTGAGTTTTTCCATTGCGCGGGTCATGCCAACATAACAAAGGCGACGCTCTTCTTCCAGGCGTCCGCTTTCTTCTGATGAGCGACTGTGTGGAAATAAACCTTCTTCCAGACCGGCTAAGAAGACTTGTTTAAACTCTAAGCCTTTTGCAGAGTGTAAGGTCATGAGTTGTACGCTGTCTTCGCCTTCATTGGCCTGACCTTCTCCGGCTTCTAATGAAGCATGTGATATGAAGGCAGTCATTTTATCTACGTCGGACTCTTCCCAGTCATCTTGCTCAAAGCTGCGACCAGCATTAACCAGTTCATCGAGATTCTCTATTCGGCTACGGCCTTTCTCACCTTTTTCTTTTTCGAAATGCGGAATCAATCCACTGTGATGAATAACGTGTTCAATTTGCTCAAACAACTCCATTTTATTCAAGTCAACTTCCATCTCGCTAATCAGGTTGACAAACTGTTGTAACGAGCTTAATGCCCGTGAGGTTATTTCACCTTGTTCTATAAGTTGTAATGTCGCTTGCCACATTGATACTTCATTTGCACGTGCATAACTTCGAACTAAATCAATGGTTTTATTTCCAATACCACGTGTCGGAACATTAACAATACGTTCATAAGATGCGTCATCGCTTTTAATCGCTAACAAACGTAAATAAGCTAAGGCATCTTTAATTTCCTGGCGCTCAAAGAAACGTAAACCACCATAAATGCGATAAGGCGTTCCGCTTAACATCAAGGCTTCTTCAAGTACCCGCGATTGTGCATTGGAACGATATAAAATTGCATTTTCACTGCGCAAGCCTGCTTGATCTGTCCACGCAGTAATTTTATCAACGATATAACGCGCTTCATCTGTTTCATTAAAGGCACTATAAATTTCAATCAACTCACCATCACTGCCGTCAGTCCACAGCTCTTTACCCATGCGCTCAGTATTATTGGCGATTAATGCATTGGCTGCGCCTAAAATATTTCCGGTTGAACGATAATTTTGTTCTAAACGAAAGTTAGAGGCATTTTTATAATCTTTGGAAAATTTATAAATATTTTCAATTTGTGCACCACGCCAACCATAAATTGATTGATCATCATCACCCACTACAAAAACATTTGCAGCATTACCGGCTAAAATCTTAATCCAGGCATATTGAATGGTATTGGTATCCTGAAATTCATCCACCAGAATATTTTGAAAACGTTGTTGGTAATGCATCAAAACATCAGGACGTTTTACCCATAACTCATAGGCACGCAATAACAGTTCAGCGAAATCAAGCGAACCATTACGCTGGCACATGGCTTCGTATTCACGATAGATATCAACCATGTGTTTTAAAAACATATCATTATTATGTTCAATATTATCAGGCCGCAGACCTTCATCTTTACGCGCGTTAATCCACCACTGTGCCTCTCGTGGAACCCAGCGTTTTTCATCCAGACCCATTTCACGCACCACACGCTTTAAAGCCCGATGCTGATCTTCACTATCCATAATCTGAAAAGTTTGCGGTAAATCAGCTTCTTTCCAGTGCGCACGTAACAAGCGATGTGCAATTCCATGAAAAGTACCAACCCAAAGGCCGCTGGATGGCATACCTAATAAATTTTCAATCCGGCCACGCATTTCTGCAGCCGCTTTATTGGTGAAGGTCACCGCCAGAATTCCATAGGGTGAGATATTTTCGGCCTGCATTAACCAAGCAATACGGTGCACCAGAACACGTGTTTTACCACTGCCTGCGCCGGCCAAAACCAGAATATTTGATAAAGGCGCGCACACAGCCTGACGCTGCGCATCATTTAAAGGGTCAATTATATAAGAAACATCCATTTTTCCATTCTAACAAAATGCAGTTAATTTTGTCGCAAACTTGGAAAAACCCCACAAAGTCGTTATATTTATAGGAATTAAATAATAATAATAAAAGCTGATATGACGGACGAAAAAAAACGTAAACTACAAGCACGTATGGATGAGCTGCATGAAAAATATTGCAACCAACTGCCTGAAAAATATCAGGAAATTGAAGATAGTTGGAAGCAATATCAAACCGACTTCAGCAACCCCGTGTTTATCGAATTGTTTTACCGACTTATTCATACGCTTAAAGGAACAGCCGCAACATTTGGCTTTGTTACCCAGGCAGATATTTGTTTTAAGATTCAAAAGTTATTATTAAAAGTTAAAGAAGACCAGTCTATCTTGTCAGAAAGTTCTGTTACTCAAATTCAAAAACAGCTTGCTGAACTTAAAACCAATATCAATACACCTGGGGAAGATATTTCTGATTAAAATTTTGGGAATTACTTGCCTCGATTATGCTGCTTTATGAACAAGCAACCTGTTTGTTTACTCTCAAAAATATTTAAAACAAAATTTAAAATCATGCAAACTCATTACTTACTAAAATTTAATTTTTTATTACTTTTAATATTAATTATAAGTTTTAGTCCACCTATTATTTATGCAGAAGAAACACTTTTTTTCCCGGTAAATGCAGAGACAGAAATTGAAATATCTGTATACCCGGCGAAAGGCAACACCTTGTTTCTTTGGCTTTATTCAGAAGCTGGACCACAAAAATCTGAACATGAAATTGCCAGACAATTAGTAAAAAATAATATCGAGGTCTGGCACATTGATCTCTTTGCTGCACACTTTTTACCTGTTGCCAGCAGCAGCATGGATCAAATTCCTGGTTCTGATATTAGCGAACTAATTGAATATGCATTTAAAAAAACCGGTAAAAAAATTATCCCTGTTACTACCGGTCGTGGCAGTTTACCTGTTTTAAGAGGTGCAAATCTCTGGCAAAACAAATACAAAAATAGTCATGCACTTACCGGTGTCATTTTAATGAGCCCCAAATTTTTCATTGAAACACCTGAACCCGGGAAAGAAGCAAAACTACTTAAAGTTGTTAAACAAACAAATTTACCGATTTTTATTCTGCAGCCAAAACAATCTCCATGGTATTGGAAGCTTGATCAAACTATCCCAGCTTTAGAAAAAAGTGGTAGCGATGTTTTTGTACAACGGATAAAAGGTGTTCGAGACCGTTATTATTTTCGACCGGATGCCTATGCTTATGAAAACAAAATTAGCGCAAAACTTCCTGCAACCCTAAAACGTGCTGCGAGTTACCTAAAAGCATTACCTTATAAAGAACGTAAAGTAACCGTAATAAAAAATAAAAAAATAACAGTAACAACAGGGAAAAAAGAACGGAAACTTTCTGTTTATAAAGGCACAGCAACGCCCGCAAAATTAATTTTAAAAGATCTCAACAATAAAACGGTTGATCTTAGTCATTTAAAAGGAAAAGTTGTCCTGGTTAACTTTTGGGCAAGCTGGTGCCCGCCTTGTGTACATGAAATGCCTTCCATGCAACGCTTACAAAAGCGTTTTTTTGCTAAAGGTTTTACGATTTTGGGCGTTAACATGGCAGAGGATGAGAAAACCGTGCGTCACTTTCTTAAAACAAAGGTCGATGTTCAGTTTCCTATTCTTTTTGATAGCAATGGTGCAGCACTAAAAAGCTGGGGGGTTTTTGCTTTTCCTACCAGCTATGTTATTGATAAAAAAGGAAAAATTCGATACGCTATTTTTGGTGGTGTTGACTGGGAAAAAGAAAGCATTATCAATAAAATAACCTTTTTGCTTAACGAATAAACATAACCGAATGCCTGGTTTTTATATGCTTTTTGTTGAAACTGTGAGCTCCAATCATTTTTTTAATAGAAAATCAGTATGTTTTAACTAAACTAACTAATAAAGAATGAGGTTTTACCCATTATGTCTGCAACTGAAATTCAGAAATTGGTTAATAACGCAAGCAAACTTATCTCGCTTCCCGAAGTTGCACTTCGAGTTAACCAAATTGCAAACGACCCCCACTCAACAGCAGATGATATGGCTGCGGTGATAACTCAGGATCCAGCGCTTGTTGTACGCATGTTAAGAATTGCCAATAGCGCCTATTACGGTTTATCAAATGAAGTAGAAACAATTACCCGTGCCGTTGCCATTCTTGGTACCAATAAAATTCGTGATTTGGTTTTATCATCTTCCGCAAGTGAAGCGTTTGATGGTATTCCTAATGACTTAATCTCCATGCAGGACTTTTGGCACCATAGTTTATATTGTGGTTTATTAGCACAAATACTTGCAAAAAAATCCAAAAAAATACACAAAGAATCTATTTTTATCGCGGGTCTGCTGCATGATATTGGCCAACTACTCATGTTTAACCAGTTACCTGAAAAATCACATGAATCCATTTTATTATTAATGGAAGGCACAGAAGATCTGGAAACATATGAAGCAGAACGACATATTTTTGGATTTGATCACATGCAAGTCGGTGCAGCATTAATTAAAAGCTGGAAACTTGCTCCTGTTCTTGAAGAATGCATTGAGTTTCATCATGAGCCACAAAATGCAAAAGAATTTCCTGCTGAAGTTGCGTTAATCAATATTGCAAATGCTGTTGCAGTAATGGCTGATTTTGACTCAATGAGTGAGGAGGATGAAATTCCTATGATAAACCCAATATCCTGGGAATTAACCGGGCTATCAAAAGAAGATTTACCTGAAGCGATCAAAACAGCCCAGGAAGAAATAAAAGAAATTGAATCTGTACTTTTTCCTTCCTAATTCTATTTAATCGAATATACGTTAACAGAAAGAATATTTTCATATATTAATAATATGCTAGTATGGCTTGCCCCCCTTTTAGAATTTTTATGCATACATACACCACTATCTCTTTATTTACTAAAGTTTAGACGTAGTGTGCCAATGTAAATAATCAAACACTCACTAAGAAGGCTCCAATATGGCTTTATTGAGAAAATACACCAAATTCAGCGCTTTATTTTGCCTCTGTATCGGCATTATATTCTCTTCGCTATCGAAAGCTAAAGATCTCTACACAACAGATGATTATCTCAGAGGTTTGTCTGATGAAATCAGCAGCCCAGAATATCTTGACAAAGCGAAGCAGGAACTGCGTGAAACTGAAAAACGCGAACAATCTCAAAACACCAGCGGTTCAGAAGTACAAAAAGCATTAATTTCTATGTATAACTTCGAAACATTAATCCGATCTAAATACCCGTCAAGTCATGAGATCTATTCAAAACTCCCTATAAGTGCACGAATTATTATTTTTGATGAGTTTCGAACCACAAAAAAACTTTCTGCTGCAAAACGCATGATTATTGAAAAATACGAAGCTAAGTAAATATAAAATTATTATCTGAAGGAATGGTTAAATGAAAATACCGACAACAACTTATCATCGAGTTAGCATAACCTCATTGATTTCACTTACGCTCTTTATCCTTAGCGGCACAGCTTTTGCGCTCAACGTTAATATCACACAAGATATGTCTTACGTCGCAATCGACCAGAATGGTAAAACCGTCCGCATTCAGCGCATTCAGGATCAAAGCAATCAACTGACAGGTGGTTTTTCAAAAACATCACGAAAATGTCCCCCTTTTTGCATACAACCCATGATCGTTGCGCCAGGCGTAACAACATTTGGCGAGCTTGAAGTTATTCAATTTATTAATGATTACGTTAAAACGAATAAGGGACTTTTAATTGATGCCCGCACTCCATCATGGCATGCAAAAGGTACAATACCTGGCTCAGTAAGTGTTCCTTTTACAGTATTTGCCTTAAGCCGCAATGACAAGCAATTGATCTCCACCATGAAAAATTTTGGAGTAGAACGTCTTAAATCAAACGCTTCCGGATATTGGACTGACTTAAAAGACATCTTAGGCATTGAGAAAAAACCAAATCCATACTGGGATTACAGCGCAGCTAAAGATCTTTTGCTTTGGTGTAATGGCATGTGGTGTGGCCAATCTCCACGCGCTATCCAGGGTTTGCTTAAGCTTGGTTACCCCGCAGAAAAACTTCACTACTACCGTAATGGTATGCAAGGATGGCAGATACTTGGTTTAACGGTCTCTATTCCAGAATAATTTCAAACAAATAAAATACATTTGAAGGCAGCTATTTAGCTGCCTTTTTATTGCGCTATTCAAAACTATGACAAAATATTATTTTAACCTAAATCTAAATTACTTCATGCTAAGTCATTGAAAAAACAATAATTAGTATATTTTAGTTTGTTCATATTAGCTCACAGGTGTACAATCGGCGGCCTTAGTTATTTAGCATATTCTGCAATAATCCTGTTTTTTCTCTTGTTTTAATTAGGAGCTCATCTTGGAACAATATCGAGGCACCACCGTCCTTTCTGTTCGCCGTGGCAACAAAGTTATTATTGGCGCCGATGGCCAGGCAACCTTGGGTGATACCGTCATGAAGAGCAATGTCCGCAAAGTTCGCCGTTTATATAATGATAAAGTCATTGCTGGTTTTGCTGGCGGTACCGCGGACGCTTTTACCTTATTTGAGTACTTTGAAGCCAAGCTGGAAAAACACAATGGCCAACTGGTTCGTGCTGCTGTCGAAATGGCAAAGGATTGGCGTACAGACCGTACCTTACGCCGTTTAGAAGCATTGCTTGCCGTTGCTGATGCAGAAGCATCTCTGATTATCTCTGGTAATGGCGATGTTATAGAGCCTGAGCACGGCATTATGGCAATTGGTTCCGGCGGCAATTACGCACTTTCAGCAGCACGCGCTCTAATCAAAAACACCGAGTTAAATGCTAAAGAAATTACCACCGAAGCCTTGAATATTGCTGCTGATATCTGCATTTATACTAACCACAATTTAGTTTTTGAAGAACTTGAATTTTAAATATAAAGCGAATTATCTATGTCCCAAATGACACCCCAAGAAATCGTCAACGAACTCGACAAACATATTGTTGGTCAAGCTGCAGCAAAGCGTGCTGTTGCGATTGCCTTAAGAAATCGCTGGCGTCGTAGTCAGGTCGATGAAAATTTACGTAATGAAATTACCCCAAAAAATATTTTAATGATTGGACCAACCGGTGTTGGTAAAACTGAAATAGCCCGTCGTTTAGCAAAGCTTGCGCGTGCACCCTTCTTAAAAATTGAAGCCACTAAATTTACTGAAGTGGGTTATGTTGGTCGTGATGTTGAATCCATTATTCGTGACTTAATGGAAATATCCATCAAGCTCACTCGTGAAAATGCAATGGAAGATGTTCAGGCAAAAGCGGAAGATGCAGCCGAAGAGCGCATTCTTGATATATTACTGCCTCCCGCAAGAGACTTTAGTTCTGATGAGTCTGTGACTGAAACAAAAAATGAAAACCCAACACGTCAAAAGTTTCGAAAAAAGTTGCGCGAAGGTGATCTGAACGATAAAGAAATAGAAATTGAAATTAGTGCACAACAAATTGGTGTTGAAATTATGGCTCCACCTGGCATGGAAGAAATGACCAACCAGTTACAAGGTATGTTTCAAAATTTAGGAAGCAATCAAACTAAACGCACCCGCAAATTACCTATTAAACAAGCTTTTAAATTACTCATTGATGAAGAAGCCGCGGCATTAATTAACGAAGAAGAAATAAAAGAAGATGCGTTAAACAATGTTGAACAACATGGCATCGTCTTTTTAGATGAAATGGATAAAATTGCTAAACGTGGTGAAACCAATGGCGCTGATGTTTCTCGTGAAGGTGTACAGCGTGACTTATTACCTTTAGTAGAAGGCTCAACTGTATCAACAAAATACGGTATGGTTAAAACCGATCACATTTTATTTATTGCATCTGGTGCTTTTCACCTTACAAAGCCATCTGATTTAATCCCCGAATTGCAGGGTCGTTTCCCAATTCGCGTAGAACTTGATGCTCTAACCTCAGATGATTTCATGCGTATACTTGTAGAACCCGATGCATCTCTTACCGAGCAATATCGTGCCTTATTGGCAACCGAAGAAGTAACCCTCTCTTTTGCTGAGGATGGCATTCGTCGTATCGCCGAAACAGCTTATCAGGTAAACGAACGTACCGAAAATATTGGCGCACGCCGTTTGCATACAATACTCGAACGCTTACTTGAGGAAGTATCTTTTACTGCATCCGAGAATAGTGGTTCATATATTAAAATCACTGCAGAATATGTGGATGAAAATATTTCTGAATTAGCGCAGGATGAAGACCTCAGTCGTTACATTTTATAAACGTTATTTAGGAACTAAAAATGATTAAACCTACAGATATTAAACTTCATCAGGCTTCGCATGTACTCGAAGTTATTTTTAGTGATGGGAAAATCTTTAACCTGCCCGTTGAATATTTACGCGTGTACTCACCTTCTGCAGAAGTGCAAGGTCATGGCCCCGGTCAGGAAGTTTTACAATTTGGCAAACAGGATGTAAACATCACCCAAATTGAAATGATTGGCAACTATGCCATTCAACCTTTTTTTGATGATAACCACGACACCGGTATTTTCTCCTGGGAAACACTATATGAACTTGGCGAAAACTACGAAGAAAACTGGAAAAACTATCTTCAACGTTTAAAAGATGCTGGCAAAGAACGGCCTGAGCCTAAGCACGGTAAATAAATCCATCTGTCATTGCGACGACTGTATGGACGCAGGAGGTAGGGCAACGCATGAGCAATAGCGCGGCAATCTCATGATTAATCTCTCTAAACATGAGATTGCCACATCAGTTCTGAAAAATGCTTTTTTAGAACTTCCTCGCAATGACAGCAATAGACCTTAATTACGGTTATAATCAAACTATGAAAAATGACACTACACATTTTGGTTTTGAACAGGTTGCCTACGACGATAAAGTAAATAAAGTCGCAGGCGTTTTCCATTCGGTAGCCAGCAAATATGATGTGATGAATGACTTAATGTCATTCGGTATTCATCGTGTCTGGAAACGTTATACCATTGAAATGAGTGGTGTCCGTCATGGTCATCATGTTCTCGATCTTGCTGGCGGCACCGGTGACTTAGCCGCAAAATTTGCCCGCATTGTTGGACAGGAAGGTTCTGTAACAGTCGCTGATATTAATGATTCCATGTTAAAAGTCGGCCGCGAACGTTTGTTGGATAAGGGTATTGCTGGAAATATTCAATACGTTCAAGCCAATGCTGAATGCCTGCCTTTCCCTGATAATCATTTTGATGCGATTACCATTGCCTTTGGTTTACGTAACGTAACCGATAAAGATGCCGCGCTACGTTCAATGTATCGTGTATTAAAGCCCGGTGCACCGTTACTTATTTTAGAATTCTCCAAACCGGAATCTGCTTTATTAAGCAAAATCTACGACACCTATTCATTCAAGCTATTACCGTTTATGGGTAAAGTGATTGCCGATGATGCTGAAAGTTACCGTTATCTTGCAGAATCTATTCGTATGCATCCGGATCAGGAAACTTTAAAAGACATGATGAGTGATGCAGATTTTGAAAAATGTGAATACTTTAATTTAACCGGTGGTGTGGTTGCTTTGCATCGTGGTTATAAAATATAAAACAGCCTGTTATTGCGAATGAGTTTACCCACCGAAATCATTCTCACCTTAACCGAAGCCCTTGAGACTTCGGTTAATCTTGTGCTCAAACAAGATCCCGCTACATTGGAAAAATTTGCTTCCTTACAAGGCAAAGTCATTGCCTTCGAGTTTACTGATCTTGATTTAAGCCTGTATCTTTTTCCTCACACCGAAGGTGTTCAGGTTCAATACCTTTACCATGGCCAGGCTGATACTACCTTGCAAGGCAGTTCTCTCGCTTTTATCAATATGTCACTCGGTGACTCCACTGAAAGTTTTTTCAGCGGGGATATTCGTATAAAAGGTGATATTGAACTCGGCCAGCACTTTAAACGCATATTAGATCAACTCGATTTAGACTGGGAAGAATGGTTATCTGCCTACACAGGCGATCTTGTCGCCTTTAAAGCAAGTAATTTAATTCACAGCTTTAATTCGTGGGGAAAAGATGCGCTCAAAATTCTTGAATTGGATACACGTGAATATATACAGGATGAAGGCCAACTCAGCCCCCATTCTACTGAATTAGAAGACCTTGCTGAAAATATAAGTCAATTACGTGATGATGTTGCTCGGCTTGAGGCACGAATTTTGCGTTTGCAAAAACAACTCCAATCTGAAGTTTAAATTCATGCAGCCCGTATAAATCCTGCTTTTGCTACTATATAAAACATATTTTTTGCATCATTGTTTTAGCTTAAAAATTTCCAATTCACAAAATGATCGCGTATCCTTTGCAACTGTTTTTTAGACTTATATAGTAGTTCAAGAATATTGTTTTTGTGAATGATACTAATAATATTGGCAATGATCTTAAATTAATCACTAACACACTAGGGGCTGTTGATCTTTCATTTTATAGCCTATTCAAAGCTAAAAAGGGACACG
>CAZSCK010000083.1:0-10680 GCA_964605385.1 uncultured Thioalkalispiraceae bacterium | reverse complement strand
TTCGTTGGTAATATCGGTTACTTCAACATGGGAGGAACTCAACTTCCACCAACATTAACTGCAATGATTCGTTACCAGGTTTCGTGGGATGTTGGTTGTAATTACTGCATCGAGTTAAATGAAGGTTTCTTGAGTAACCTGGGAGTAAACCTGGATGATGTCCGGACTTCTCGTGGTAATCCAGAAGCTGCGCCACTAAGTGAAAAGGAAAAATCACTCTTAATGTTTGCAATAAAATCAGTAACCACACCCGATGAGGTCAACCAGTCTGACATGGATAAAGTGAAAAAACAGGGCTGGGGAGAAAGAGAAATATTTGATGCCGTTGTTCAAGCAGCAAACAATCGTGCTTTTAACTATGTACTAAAGACATTTAATATTGAACACCAGGGTGTATTTTCCTAAGTGATGTAACCGGTAAAATTAATTGGGACGGAGTCACAAGCAATAAGTTATTGGCTATGACTCCGTCCCTTTAATTATTATTTACAAATCACTTTAATCATATCTTTAATGCGTAAACCAAGTTCTTGTAAGGTTTTCATATTATCGACCGGATTAACTTTATCAAAACCTAATCGTTTAAAGGCAGGTAAGTCAGATAATTCAGGCCCTTTAATTTTTTCACCGCCGACCAAATGAGAATGCATTAATGCAACCTGCACTAAATCACAGTAATCTGCTTTTTCGACTTTACGATTCCAGTCATAGGCATGTTTTGCCACTTCAGTAAATTTATCAGCAAAACCCCATTGTTGTAAAACCATGCCACCGATGTAACTTTTTAAATGCACTAAAACGGCCGCAAGATTATTTTCTTTTTCCGCAATTTGAGAATGCCGATCTGCAACAACTAAAATAGGTACAATGCCAATGTCGTGAAGGATTCCAGCCATGAACGCCTGGTCACGATTAAAGCCAGGTAGTTTTTTTGCTAAGGCATAACAAATTACCCCTGTTCGAATACTATGCTCATAAAACTGCGTCATAGCATCAATCACAGGTTGTGTCTTTGGCATGAATAAATCACGCAAGACCACACCCATGACAATCGTGCGCACACCATCGATACCAATTCGTGCAAGTGCATCCTGAATCGAATCACTTTGTGAATCACCATATAAAGGACTATTTGCTACTTGAACTACGCGTGCAGCAATCACGGGATCCATCTGAATAATTTTTGATAATTTTTTTGTACTGACATCCTCTTTTTCAAGAGCAGCATTTATATACAGGGCAATTTCAGGCAGGCTAGGTAATGTAATAGACTTACTTTTAAATAACTCCGTAATTTCATCAAACAAGGCAAGACTGGTATTGCCTGATAATGTTTCAAAGTCAGCATAATTTAAATCGGTTTTAAAACGATCATGGTTCAAACCATATTTTTCAATACTCGCTCTTTCAACCAATAACACTTTGCATGCACTGAGACAGCGACCGTAATGACCCGGCGTATCCGAATAAAAAATGGGATCTTGTCCCCGTTCAGTATCTGCCCACATCAGTGTTTGTATTCCTCCGGTGGATTGTAACTCAATCTCACCGCTTAATAGATAAAGAGTATGGTTTGCCATTTTCTCAGCAACCAGGCGATCATTTTCCGCGAAATCTTTAATGGCGGCATGTTCTGCAATATCCACCATTGTCGCATCATCCAGTTTTTTAAAATCGTTTAAATTTAACAACTCTTTCAGATCAACCATCGCTCACCTAATACTTTATAATAATCTACAGTCAACAGACTTAGCGGCTCATTCCGTTTTATCCGCTTCTTTGCGCCATTTATCAAAACAATCCAGGCCACAAAAATATGCAACATAATCAGCCGCTTCTTCAACCTTTGCTTCTGAACGTGGTATTTCTTTCATACATACTTCACATGGAACAAGTTCTTCATAAGTCTTATTTTTTTGTTCAGACATTGCGCACTCCTTTACAACACATAGTGTTGGCATTAAAGATTATAACTATATTACAAACTAACCGGCATAGAGGAAAAAACAAAACGTCCATTCTCGATATCGATCATTTACACCCATTATCTACTATCAGATAGTTTCGTAGCATTCGTGCTGAGTCCTCTATTAATAATAGAACAACACGCACTACTTTTCTTTATTACCAGCATTATTTAACTGGAAGAAACCTCCATTCCCCAGTTCCAGCTCTTTTTTATCGACTGGTCAGACAAGGCAAACCACTGCATATTTAAATCAGGTAAACTTAATATCACACAACTGTGATTGAACTGGCTACTACCGGGGTTAATCACCAACGTTGAACCTAATATTTCAGCAAAAACCTGATGGGTATGCCCTACGATCAGCACATCATGCTCAAAATCACTTAAACGTGCCATCCAATCCTGTTTTTCAGATTCAATTATGTTCCCCTGTTGATCCAGCAGGCGTATGCCGTCCATCAAAGAATCCGGTGGACTCGCATGCACCATGTATACTCTCTTGCTTTCGATGTTTTTCTGAATCACCCGCGGCAGGCTGTTCAGGTAAGAATTAATATCTGTATCAATCAGCCCAGATTTTTTTTTCAAATACTTGATTTCATGATTACCCAGAATCGACTGACAATCATTTTTCTGAAGTAAACGAATTGTTTCCTCAAGGCCCTCGCCATAGCCAGCAATGTCACCGGTACACCAAATGGCATCAACCCGTTCTTTTTTAAAAATAGATAAGGCCTCAGCCACCGGTTCCGGGTAAGCATGGGGATCACTAATCAGGCCCAATTTTTTCATCTTCATCTACTTTTAAAAATAAGAATGGAATAGCAACAAACAAAAATAAAAACTCAAGACATCTTTAAATCTGTCCACAAACAAACACGATTACGGCCTTCATTTTTTCCCTTATATAACGCGGCATCTGCATTAACAATAGTATTATCAATGTCATTTTCTGGCAGATGTTCAGCCACACCAAACGTCAATTTAACTGAAAAGGATTGACCTTCGTAATGAAAATTATGTTGCTCAATATCACGGCGTAAACTTTCACAAGTACCTTCTGCAGCAGACTCAGTTGTATCTAGTAAAACAATTAAAAACTCTTCCCCGCCCCAGCGTGCAATCATATCCGTCTCGCGCAAGCCTCTCTTTAAAATACGCGCCACCTCTTGTAAAACCTCATCACCACATTGGTGACCATACTTATCATTTAACTTTTTAAAATAATCAATGTCTGCCATTACAATCGAAAAAATACCATGCTGTCGTTTTCCTAATTGATGCTGCTTGTTTAAGAACTCCAATGCACCACGACGATTGAACAAGCCAGTTAAATAATCGGACTTCGCCAGTAACTCCAGTTGTTGTTCCGACAACATTGACGCCAGACGAAAATAATAACTAATAATAACAAGTGCGGACAATGCAGAAAAAATATTAATGTAATTTAAAAACTCGATAATGTCTGGAGATGAGTACTGATACACCTTTCCAAAGGTAAAAGCATAGATAAGAGTAAACAACAGTGTTAACACAAAGGCCATCATTACTGTCAATTTGGTATTGAATGTATTATTGAACAATACCAAAGGAATAGTAGGGATAAGATAATACTGAAAACCACCTTGCCAACCCAGATAATAGACAGCCAATACACAATGCAACACGATTTCTGTAATAAGCAACATAAACGCCAACTTATGTTTACCCTGCTTATTCGTTTGCTTAGCGGTTATCCACACCACAGTACTAAAAACATTAAACACCGCCAGAGTGTCGTAACCCAGCCACCAGAATAAAAAAATTAAAGTGAAATGAATTCCGATACCCAGATAACTAAGATTATCCACCACCACATAAGTACGATAATTATTTGATGGCATATGTTCTTGCTCACACTGTGGTTCTATTGTTGTCATTATTATTCCGAATTAATAACAATTATGGTTTTAATTTAAATATTAGGTGAAGTGAAGAAAATGGCAAGCATAAAAGAGCGGCAAAGAGGTTAAATACTATATAACTTGTTACTTATATTGATGCAGATCATCTTATTTTATGAATATATCTACTACTATATATATAGGCGATTTGTAACATTAACAGGCAGCTAAAATATGCAAAACATGGAATATTTCAAAACGAAGCTACTGGCATTAAAAGGTGAGCTTACACAACGAATTAATGCCATAGATAAAGACATTAAACATGAGGGTATGTCTTCAAACTGGACCGAGCAGGCGACTGAACGCGAAAATGATGAAGTGCTTGAGTCACTGGGTAATGCCTCTGAAAAAGAACTGGTTATGATTAACACCGCCCTAAAAAGAATTGACTCAGGTGACTATTTTTCCTGCAGTCTCTGCGGAGAAGAAATTCCATCCTCCCGACTTGAATTACTACCTTTTAGCTCACACTGTGTAAACTGTGCAGATAAAACTTAAACATTAATTGGAGACACAAGATGTTAAATGAAAAACATGATCTTATTCATGAATTACCTGAGCACCGTGAAACTATTCACAACCTGAAAATAACCGATAATCACTTTGCCAAATTATTTGATGAGTACCATGAAGTTGATCATGAAGTTCATCGAATTGAAACCAATATTGAAACGACATCCGATGACTATTTAGAAGAGAAAAAAAAGCAGCGTCTGCACCTTAAAGATGAACTGCTTAAAATGATTAAGAACGCCTGACTATTGTTGTAGCTAAAACCTAACCTATAAAGGCATACAAAATGTATTCTCTCGATGAACTTAAAGAATAGAATAAGGAAATTTCTCAACTGTGTGACGTACTCTCAGTACTTATGGAACAGCAGTCATTACACAATAATCCTTTCATCTGTGAATTAATGACTCGTTTTAAAGAAAAAGTATGGGTACATCTCGTTTTTGAAGACAACACAATATATGCCGCCTTGCTACATACTGGAGATGAAAATATTAGTAATACTGCTAAAGCATTTCATAACAGCGCAAAGGAAATTAAACATCATTTTTCCGGCTTTGCCCGTCACTGGTGTTCCATGCCTGTCTCTGGTTCAGAGCACGAAATATTGAGTAATAAAAGCCGGGAAATTTTTGCTTTAATTAGAGAACGAATTATCTATGAAGAAGAGAAAATTTTCCCCCTGGTTAAACAATAGCAATAAAATATAAATTACGACTTTTCTTTTTGTAATTCTCTTCTGACTTTTGCCATATTTTCCCGGTAGTTTTCTGCATTACCATAATCAAGAAAGTTAGTATAACGATGATGCACATCCAGTAATTTATGTGCATGTTTAATCGGACACCAGTATTGTTCAGTGCGTGAAGCAATTTCACGTCCATAACTGATTATGCCGCTGGCATAGCTACAATAAAGACAGTTTATTTTTTCAAAAACATTAAGATAAGCCAGGTGCTGATGATCAAATATAATATGTTCAGATCGTTTTACCAAAGCAATACCATACAAACGAAAACATACAGATTGATAAGCACTAACCCCAATATCAAAAATCAGCAAAGGGATAATTAAACCGTAAATAAATGGGGCAGAGAGTAAATGTTTCGGACTAACAGTAATAAACCAGTAAAACCAACTGGTTTTTAATTTTTTATGCGCTTCACGTATACTTTTTTCAAACTCAACCCGTTTACCAGCAACCTTATAGGAAAATTGACTTTGTTGCTCATAAAGTAGAGTACGTAACTCTTCTTCCAGCGCATAGATTTTATCGACTATTTTTTTTATTTGTTCATTCACAACATTACCCATTCCGCAGTTGTTTAATACCTGTTCACATATTTATATAAACCAGATTAAGCTAAACAAGGATAAGTTAAAAGCAGTTAGTGCATGATATACTTAACATTATGCCAGGCTCTGAACTCTCAACTATCCAGTTAATTGCCATTGCAATTATTCCCCTTCTGCTTGCTATCGTAGTACATGAAGTTGCGCATGGCTGGGTGGCTCGTCAACTAGGGGATGACACCGCCTACCTGATGGGACGTCTCACACTAAACCCTCTTAAACACATTGATCCCATTGGAACTATTCTGGTCCCTCTTGTTTTACTCTTAACAGTTGGTTTTGCTTTTGGCTGGGCTAAACCGGTGCCGGTTAACTTTAACAATTTACGAAATCGCAGACGAGACACAATATTCGTTGCAGCAGCAGGCCCCTTAGCAAATTTACTCATGGCCATTGCCTGGGCGCTGATTGCCAAGTTAGCTAGCTTGTTACCGGATAACATAGCAATGCTAACTTCTCCGCTTATTTTAATGAGTATGTTTGGAATGATCATCAACGCCATTCTGATGGTGTTCAATTTAATTCCAATCCCACCTACTGATGGGGGACGCATTGTCACCAACCTGCTGCCGTCACGTCTTGGTTATCAGCTAAGCCGAATAGAACCTTATGGTTTTTTGATCATTCTTGCTTTACTTCTAAGTGGTGTAATCTGGAAATTACTCGATAAGGTAATTCAGACTGTAATGCAGCTGATTCAATTTATACTTTGAGTACATTAACGAATCTGGTTTTTTAATTTTTTAATAAAGATATAAAAAAACCGGTACATCTCAACAACATGCCGGTTTTATTTGTAACTATTTAGAGCCGTAACAAGCTATCTCACTAACTTAGAATTACCTGTCAGCAAGTATTTCTGAGCATTAATATACAATAGAACGCGCCAGAAAAATCATAACCAGGAAAAACCAAATAATGTTCCTGATAAAAGCATTAATGAACGTAAAACTTTTGCATCTTCAATATTTTCTTCTGAACTCATAAAACACCTCAATATTTAGTTATAAACATGCAGTCACATGACCACTCAAATTTTGAATTTAGTCTACTAAACTATACTGGGGTATTAGATATTCGAGAGTTCTGATATGTGGATAAGTTAATTTATGAGTGAATTACCAGGGTATTCTGTAAGGTTATAGCGTTTTATTATTTGAACCAGTCATCCATGTCATCATTATCGAGTGAAGAAATATCTTCCTCACTCAAATTAACAATACCTGCTACAGGTTCAGCATCAACATTGTTCTTTTGCATGACTTCGTCCATTTTTTTATTTTTAACTTCATCCTTTCCCCCATCTCTCACGAAAGATTCCTCTCTAAAAGCATGTAAAAAGGGATGAAATTTTTTCTCCGTTAAACAAATAATGACTTTTTCAGGCGCGATATCCATACGCGCATCCCAATAAGAAGTAATGGCGCGAAAAAAAGCCCGTGCAGATATTTCGATTGGTACACCAAAGATGCCGGAGCTTATTGCAGGAAAAGCAATTGATTTCCAATCATGCATATCACAAAGTTGTAAGCTTCTGGCAACGGCAAGCTGAATTTTTCGCTGCTCATCACCCTCGCCCATCTTTGGGCCAACAGCATGAATAATCGCAGCAAAAGGAAGATGACCTGCAGATGTAAATGCCACCATGCCACTTTCAAGCACGCCATGCTCTTTTATGAAGAGATCACTTTCCTCTTGAATCATATTGCCGCCCTGCTGTGCAATTTGGCCAGCCACTCCACCACCATGAGATAAGCCACCATTAGCGGGGTTCACAATAACATCGACAGGGGCAGCAAGAAGATCAACAACTTTCAGAGTTAACTCTCTATCGCCAAATAAAAACTGCATGGTTTGTTTATTATTTTTAGTCATAAATAACACTATAACCCAGTATACCGTTATTAAAAGTAAGGATGCTCTTATCTTTTTATTATACCGTGATATCTGTGTGATATTCCTCAGATACCTTTTGAACCAACATCGATTTCATAATAAACGATGGCGAGAACACATGGCATAAACCATGACGTTACTTATCAATATATCTGGAGGAAACTATGACAACAAGAAGAAAATTTACCACTATCGCAATGGCAACCGCAGCAGCAGCATTATTTTCAGCCGCTCCACTTACAGCTGTTCAAGCTGGCAGTGATGCAAAAGTTCATTGTTTTGGTGTTAACAAGTGCAAAGGACATAATGATTGCAAAACGGCAACAAATGCCTGTAAAGGTCATGCTTCATGTAAAGGCCATGGTTTTGTATCAATGTCTAAACATGCTTGTGACGAAATTGGTGGTTCTGTAGGTAAACCGAAGAAGTAAATCATCAGTGGATTAGTCGGCGTCTTTCATCTCCGTTAGGTGCCGCACTATTTCATATTAAAAATATAATAAAGAGTGATTTATGAACGCAAATGAATCTAATAACAACCGACCTTAT
This sequence comes from uncultured Thioalkalispiraceae bacterium, assembly GCA_964605385.1. GTDB lineage: Bacteria > Pseudomonadota > Gammaproteobacteria > UBA6429 > Thiohalophilaceae > JAGLTQ01. Next base: position 2,454 of record CAZSCK010000083.1, on the reverse strand, counting down.
CTGGGTTATGGTTTGGGTTTACGCAAAGAACATTATGAAACCGTATTAACCGAACGTCCAAAGGTTGACTGGTTTGAAATTATTTCTGAAAACTACATGGTCGATGGTGGCAAACCACTGGATTACTTAACTCGTATTCGTGAACACTATCCTATGGTTATGCATAGCGTTTCTATGTCAATAGGCAGCACCGAGCCTTTAAATTTTGATTACCTTAAACAATTAAAAAGTCTTATTAAACGTGTTGAACCTGAATGGATTTCTGATCATCTTTGCTGGACCGGTGTTAATGGACTTAACCTGCATGATTTAATGCCCTTGCCTTATACCGAAGAAGCTATTCAGCATGTAGCTGATCGTGTTTCTCAAGTGCAAGATTATCTCGGCCGACAAATGTTACTCGAAAATGTTTCCAGCTATGTTAGCTATAGCGATTCAACAATGACGGAGTGGGAATTTTTGCGCGAAGTAGCCGAACGTGCAGACTGTCTTATTTTGCTGGATCTAAACAATATTTACGTCAGTGCTTACAATCATAACTTTGACCCTTATACCTATTTAACGGCAATACCCTGTGAACGTGTTTATCAATTCCATCTTGCGGGACACACCCATGAAAATAATTTAATCATCGATACGCATGATCATCCTATCGCCGATCCTGTATTTGATTTATATGCCGCAGCAGTTGAACACTTTGGTCGTGTCTCTACAATGATAGAGCGTGATGACAATATTCCACCGTTGCCAGAGTTGCTCGATGAACTGGAACAAGTTAAAAACATTGCTGAAAATTATTTTAAAAATAGTGAAAGTAAACTGAAGACTGCGTAAACCGTACTATTATGAATCAACTCGCAAAATTACAACATACATTTCAAGACTGCGTACTAAAACCAGAGCAGTCAACATCAAATGCATGGGTAAACGCCAGTGGTCGCGCTACACCAGAAACACAATTATCAATTTACAATTATGCTTATCATGCCCGCTTAAATGAAGTGTTGGCTAATGATTACCCCGCGATATTAATGGCCATTGGCGATGAATATTTTAACCAACTTGCAGCAGACTATATTGAAGTGCACCCTTCTCACTACTTCAGCTTACGTGATTTTGGAGCTCAGCTTGCAAATTTTATCGACGGCTTAATTCAGCAACAAACAAAGTGGCAAGAAATGCCATGGTTATATGAACTCGCATTGTTTGAATGGAATCTAGGACAAGCTTTTGATGCCGCGGATGATAAATTATTTACCGAACACGACATAAGCAGCATTGCAACAGAAGCCTGGCCAGAACTCAGGTTTAATCTTCACCCTTCAGTGCAGCGGCTGGACTTTGAATGGAACATTATAGAAATGTGGCAGGCTTTAACCAACGAAACGCCAAGCGAAGTCAGCGCAATAAAAGAAGCGAGTATTCCGTGGTTAATTTGGCGAGAAAAACTCACTACACATTTCCGATCAATGCAACCGGATGAGCAAATTGCTTTTGATAAATTAGCCCAGGGCGGTGATTTCACCGATATTTGTGAAATGCTTGCCAGCATAAGCAATGAAGATGAAGTACCAATGCATGCCGCAAGCCTGCTCAAAGTCTGGATAACACAAGGTTTGATAAGTGGCGCTCAATAATAAATATTTATATAATTCAACGTAACCTATTGAAATATATAGGCACCCAATTCCAAAATGACCCGATCAGGTCATATAAATATCTCACATATAAGCACTATAATTAAGGTAATATTTAGAGAATATTTTGAGGTTTCTCATGTTTAAACAAATTTCTATTTTATTTGCAGCTTTTGCATTTTCAGCAGCAGCGCAGGCAACTCTTATTGATTTTACTGGTGCAAACTGGGAACAAGCAATAATTGATGGCGGCGGTAGTACAGCAACAATTGGTAATCTTACGTTAACAGCCAATAATGGTTTACTCACATTCAATCGCAACGATAGTGGCGGCTGTAAAGATGGTCAGCCTACGAATGGATTAACCTGTGATGGTGATGGTATTGGCATTAATAATGATGAGATCAGCCAGGGTGGTTCACAACAAATTACATTCACATTCGATAAAGCCGTAAACATAACAAATATCTTTTTACTTGATCTTTTTTCTGGTGAACGTGGTTATGATGTCAATGGCGATCCAACTGTAGGGGAAATAGCGGTTATTGATGGCATTCAATACTTTGGCCCTAACCTCTTAGCAGGTGGTTACTATGCAACAGGATTTAGCAAACAAGCAATTACTTCAATTATTTTCTCTGGCAACCTCGATAGCTTTAGTGACTACGCTTTAGCAGCAATTGATGTTGAAATTTCGCCTGTTCCAGTGCCTGGCGCAGCAATCTTATTTGGTTCAGCACTTCTTGGCTTCTTCGGTTTCAAACGCCGTCGCGCTGTATAGCAGAAACTAAATTAGCTCTAATAAAAAAGCCCGCTT
>CAZSCK010000082.1:0-10694 GCA_964605385.1 uncultured Thioalkalispiraceae bacterium | reverse complement strand
CTAAAATATTTATTGTTTAATTTTAATAATCAGCTTCATGCTAATAACAAATACTTACAAGTAGTTAAAATTAAATAAATTTAAAGTACCCCATCCCCTTTAATTACTTTAGTGCACCAAGAGCGTAGCCTACATGCTATGCATGCACCATTTTGTAACACTTCTTTGCTTCATATAAATAAAAAACACGTAAAAACAATAAGTTACGCCTTGGCATAATACTTGCGATATGTATCACAAAATTATTTAAATAATATTCAATGCATGCGTAAAGGGGATTTTTTATGTCTTATTTAGAACCTACAGAGTTCGTTACAAAAATGGTTGATTCGGGTGAATCAAAAGTTTATATGTCAGCAAAAGATACGTTAATACGTGCTTTTATGGCCGGTGCTATTTTGGCTCTTGCCGCAGCATTCGCAATCACGGTTGCAGTAAAAACAGGTTCGCCTCTTGTGGGTGCAATCCTCTTCCCTGTTGGCTTCATTATGTTGTATTTAATGAAATTTGACTTATTAACCGGCGTATTTACACTAGTACCACTTGCTTTGCTCGATAAAAGACCTGGCGTTACCGTAGGGCAAGTATTACGAAACTGGGGACTTGTTTTTATTGGTAACTTCGCAGGTGCATTGACAGTTGCGGTAATGATGTCCTTTATATTGACCTATGGATATAATACGGATGGCGGTGTTATCGCAGCAAAAGTAGGCAGCATCGGTGAAGCCAGAACCCTGGGGTATAAAGCTCACGGCGTCGATGGATGGGTAACAATATTTGTTCGTGGCATGTTATGTAACTGGATGGTTTCGATGGGTGTAGTGGGCGCAATGATCTCAACATCTGCCGGCGCGAAGATGATGGCAATGTGGATGCCTATTATGCTGTTCTTCTATATGGGTTTTGAACATTCAATCGTTAATATGTTTTTATTCCCATTCTCAATGATTATGGGTGGAGAATTTACTGTTGCTGAATACTTACTCTGGAATGAAATTCCAACTGTATTAGGTAATTTAGTGGGCGGTTTTGTATTCGTGGCCTTACCTTTATATTACACTCATGTAAGAACATGCCCGAATCGTACTTTATAATAATTAGAGCAAATGAATAATAAGGTCGTTAAACTCAGCCCTCCATGATCTTGTAGGGCTGGGGCTGGGCTTTCATTAGAACATGTATTAAAACATGCCAACACAATTAAAAATATCCATTGGTCAATACTCCGACAAAGGCCGCAAAGAAATCAACCAGGATTTCCATGGCATTCATATTCCAAAAGAACCCTTACTTAGCTCAAAAGGAATTGCGATCGCAATAGCCGATGGAATTAGTAGTAGTAATGTCAGTCAAATTGCCAGTAAAACGGCCGTTACAAGTTTTTTAGAAGATTATTTTTGTACTGCTGAATCCTGGACAGTCAAAACATCCGTACTTCGCGTATTACTATCAACTAACTCCTGGCTTTACTCACAAACCCGTGGCAGTCAATATCGTTATGAACTAAACAAAGGTTATGTCTGCACTTTCAGCACGCTCGTTATTAAATCAACCACCGCACATATATTCCATGTTGGTGACACCCGTGTCTATCGTCTATCCAACAATCAGCTTGAACAACTAACTGAAGATCACAGGCTGTGGGTTTCAAAAGATAAAAATTACCTCCAACGCGCATTAGGCATGAAGGATCATATCGACATAGAGTATCAAGCACTCCCGTTAGAAGTCGGTGATATTTTTATTCTGGCAACAGATGGTATCTATGAATTTACAAATGAAAAATTTATTATCGATACGATTAATAAATACAGCGATGATCCAGATTATGCCACTAAGCTTATTCATAACAAGGCATATGAAAATGGTAGTGACGACAACTTAACAATTCAAATTATTAAAATTGATCAGTTGCCACTGCAAAATATCAATGAAGTATATCAACAATTAATTACTTTACCTTTCCCTCCTGAACTCAAACCCAGAATGTTATTTGATGGCTATGAAATCATACGAGATATACATTTCACTAGTCGTAGTCATATTTATCTAGCCGTTGATACTGAAACAAAAGAACAGGTTATCATTAAAGCACCCTCCATTGATCTTCGTGAAGATACAGCTTATTTAGAACGTTTTCTTATGGAAGAATGGATTGCCCGACGTATTAACAATGCTCACGTGTTAAAACCCAGTTTACAAACACGAAAACATAACTACTTATATATCGTAACCGAATTTATTGAAGGTAAAACATTAGCACAATGGATGATTGATCATCCTGAACCCGATCTAGATGCTGTACGAAAAATCATTGAACAGATTTCAATTGGCTTACGTGCCTTTCATCGACAGGAAATGTTACATCAAGACTTAAGACCCAATAACATCATGATCGATGAAACCGGAACGGTAAAGATTATTGATTTTGGTTCAACCCAGGTAGCTGGACTAAAAGAAATTACAACCCCCCTTAAGCAACAAAATATACTTGGCACTGCTCAATATACCGCACCAGAATATTTTCTTGGTGAAACAGGAACAACACGTTCAGACATGTTTTCGTTAGGTGTTATCGCTTATCAAATGTTATCAGGCAGGTTACCTTATGGACCACAGGTCGCAAGAGCACAAACAAAATCTGCACAACGAAAATTAAATTATCAATCCGTACTTGATGATGATCGCACAATTCCTGCGTGGATAGATGAAGCCATTAAAAAATCTGTTCATCCTGATCCATATAAACGTTATGAGGAAATAACAGAATTTATATATGATCTACGCCACCCGAATAAAAAATTTTTAAACAAAGCACGTCCCCCCTTAATGGAACGAAGCCCGGTTCTTTTTTGGAAAAGCCTTTCATTTATCCTTTTCATTATTGTTCTTGTTTTGCTGAGTACACATCCAGAATTTAATTAGATGTGAAATGTAAGGTCTGGCTCTGACAAATCCCCACGAAATTAGAAATAAATTTTATCAAAAACAACAACTTAATAAAATAACAATTAATACTAGAGTAAAACCTCGTCATTGCGAGAGAATAAAATGACCGAAGCAATCTCATAATGCAGATGCATAACGATGAGATTGCCGCGTCGGAAGATCTAAACAACACAGTTTCACTAATGAATGCGCGTATCGACTATATATTTTACCGCAGTGATGTAACAGCTCTCGGTGATAAAACTAAAATTAAAATCGAAACAGTCGGCGATGAAGAGGAAGACAAAACACCTTCAGGTTTATGGCCTTCAGATCATGCAGGTGTAACAGCTGAAATGAAATTTGCAGTGCAGAAACATAAAAGCTTTGTCCATTAACTATTGCTATTTCATTTCTGCTAAACAAAAGGGGGCTAAAATGACCACTCCGCCCCCTTTTGTTACCTTTGATTAAGCCTAAATGGCTATTTTTTGTCTAAAAGCTGAAATGGTTCACAATATGTAACTTGCAACTATATAAGCATCTACTAAAATACTTATTAATTCTAATGAATATAGTAGAGGTAACTCGCAATGACACTTGATATTTTAGATATTATCGGAGCAATTTCAGCGGTACTTGTGGTGGTGGTGCTATTCACCCTCTGTAAAATCCGTGGTTGTAACAAGCCGATCAATTAGTGGATATTTTTACTCTGACCTCAAATATTGCTTAAAAAGATTAAAGCTGGCTGGCTTTATTCAGCATTTCTTGTGCATGACCATCGGCGGTAACACCATAAATAACATCTACAAGCACACCTTCTTTATTAATTAAGAAAGTTGAACGCACAATGCCCATTTTCTTCGCGCCATTTTTTTCTTTTTCTTGCCATACAGCATAGGCATCACAGAGTTCACCTGACGTATCTGCCAGCAAATCTATTTTGAGGCCAAACTTATCAATAAAAGCCTGGTGACTTTCACAAGAGTCTTTGCTAACCCCAATAACCACGGTATCCACCTTAGCAAATTCAGTCGCCAGTTCAGTAAACTGATTCGCTTCAATCGTACAACCTGGCGTATCATCTTTTGGGTAAAAATATAAAACAACATTCTTGTTACCTTTGTAATCGGACAAGTTAATTGTTTCATTATTTTGACTGGCGGTACTAAAAGCAGGCGCAACCTGATTTTTATTGAGCATAATTATCACCTTAATATTATTTGTTAATCTTCCGCAGTAAATCCGAATGCTTTGTCATGAACATAAACTAACTTACAATCTTCAATATATTTTGCATCATGAATTCGACCTGCCTTAACGTAACCAGTATCACCTTTGTTAAGGATAACTTCGTCCCCATCCGCAACAAGGCCATCATTTGATTTAGTATAGAATTGAATCGAAATTTTACCTTCAACAACCACCGTCATGTCATCACCAGGATGTGAATGTGGGGGTTCTTCTGAACCCGCTTCCCATCGTTCTAACATCACTTCAGCACCATCAGGATTTGTTGGATATGTTGTTCTAAGCGTAAAACCTTCTGGTGTTTCCGGAATAGAAACATGGTTATTCCAAACATTACTGGTCTCACTCATTACTTCTTTTGTATTGCTCATATTAAAACCTCAACTAGTGCATTCATTATTACTTTTTATTTAAGTTACCGTTTATAATTTTTATATTTTTACCTGACCGTACAATAACAATAGTTTGATAATTATATCGCATGACGTATTAAAAAATAACAATGCTATAATTATGTTTCTTTTAAAATTACGACAAATAAAGTGTCATCTTTATATTTAAAGAATTAACATAAAGGTTAATCCACTTAAAAACGTATTAGCCATGAAAACAATGTTAATTATTTTATTCTTCTTATTTTTCGCATTCATAATCTATTTCTTTATTCTTGGCATTAACTCCAAGTCTAAAGATGCACCCGGTTTAATCGAAGGTCACTTATTAAAATGCCCAAACACACCTAATTGTGTCTGTACTGAAAATAAAGACCATACTGGTCATTACATTGCACCAATTACTATTTCACAAAATACTCCACCTACGTTTGATTCTTTACGCACGCTAAAAGAAATCGTTAAAAATATGGGCGGAAGCATTACAGTTGAAAAGGAAAATTACTTTGCTGCAACGTTTACATCTGTAATTTTTGGATTTGTTGATGATTTAGAAATTAGAATGGATACAAATATCATTCATATCCGTTCAGCATCCAGAGTGGGTAGGAGTGATTTGGATGTTAATAAAAAGAGAGTAGAACAACTCAAACAACTGTACAAAATTTCAATAGCGAGTGAATAAGTAACTAAATTAGAAAATTAATTGGGAGCTGCCCCATTAGTTTTTAGTTGCTTTAACCTGCTACTGTCGGTTAGTTATGTTTTTTACACAGCAGTTTTTGCTAGAATAGTCCTCTTTTAACAAATAGTAGTCACCTTATGAAAACTCTTAACCAACGCTTTATCTCATTATTTTTAACAACGTTCTTTTTAACGGGCTGTTTTGGGCCTGAATCACCGCAGGATGTAGCACGAGAATTCTGGGAGTCAGTGATCACCCATAATGTGGATGATGCGATTAAGCATTCGACCCTGGTGGATGCAAAAAGCTATGATGCGTTTAATAAAAAATGGGATGGTTACCAGCCTGTTATGGGCAAGATCGTGATTAATGGCAATCAGGCCAAAGTTGAAACAGAATTATCACAGATCAATGATACTGGCAAAAATCAACAGAAATTAAACACTTACCTGGTAAAGCAAGATGGGCAATGGAAGGTGGATTACGTTCGCACGGCAGAATCAATTGATGGTGGTGCACTTGGTCACTTTCTGGGGCAACTGGATGAAATGAGTAAAAAACTGTCTGATACGCTCAAGGATTCATCAGATAAATTCCGTGTTGAAATGCAGCGCCTTGAAAACGAGTTAAAAACACTTGCTAAATCTGCCGGTGATGAAGCCAACAAGATTTTAGAACAATACGGTACTGAACTTAAAAAGAGCATTGAAGAACTAGCCGAGTCCATTGACAGAGCGTTAAAAGAACACGACGATGATCTGTCTGAAGATGACAAGCAAACGTTACTCAAAGTATCTGATGATCTGAACAAGAGCCAGCAAACCCTGTCTGAACCAAGTGCAAGTAACATTAACCAAAGCAGTCACCATATGATCCAGGTACAACAACAACTGGATAAAATTAATAACAAAAAAATCGCTGATTATAAAAAACAGTGGCATGATTGGCAGTACGGTTTTAAACGTGACATGCAATCGTTACTGGATGACTTGTCAGCAAAACAAAAAAATTAAATTAATTGGAATCTGTCCCTTTAATCGTTTGTTTTTTCATCTACGTAAGTTGGCGAGCTCAACACGGTTCTGATAGAAAAATAATGCCGTTACTAATATCGCACCTAATGTATCGGCAAGAATATCTTTCTGTGCATCCCAGATATCACCCTGTGATCCCAACACGGCAATTCCTGCTTTAGGATCGGCAGACATGGCATATTGCCACTCGATAATTTCATACATACCCGCAACCGTTGCAATAGCAAATACTGGAAATAATGAAACAATCCAACGAGTACGCACCAATCGGCGAGCCATTAACACTTCGGCAATAGCATAAGCATAAAAGCCAACTGAAAAATGCGCAACACGATCATAATGGTTGCGTTCAAAACCGAAAAAATCACTCACCCAATCAAACGGTACGCGCTCAAACGTATAATGCCCACCGATGGTATGAAGGATGATAAACACCGACATTAAAAAATAACTGGTGTTAGAAAATTGATGCAACCATGATAGCCACACTATCGCACCCACAACAAACAATACGGGGATATTCTCAGCCCACCATACATTACGATCGTAGGGTTCAATTGCACAGAGAGTAAACACGACAAAATAAAAAGCTAACAGTGCGAACGGTAAAGCCCAGGATGAGTTATTGTTATTCATATACGAGAGTTTTTACTCTACTCCTAATTATTATTTAACTACATTAGTGAAATCTGTGTACTGGCTCCATTTATTTAGCTTGCTGCCTTTAATGAGCAACAACACTTGCACTCGCAACTTGCTCTCCTTCGGCATTCAATTTAATAGATTCTTCATAAAACAAAACATCAAGATCTGAAATGGCATCATGCAATTTACCTGATGCGACGCGAAAGTTTGAATTCTTCGGACCTGTCACCTTTTGGTCGGTAATCAAATGTTCCTCGCAGATCAAATATCCCCCAGGCGCCAAACACTCACACAACCTACTGATGAGTGCAAGATCGACATACCACATTACAATGATCAAATCATAATCTGAGTCAAACTGATAAGGTTCATCCAAATCATGTTCTATCCAATTAATATCAAATCCCTGATCTTCCGCTTTTTGTCTGGCTTGACTCAGGCCCTCATGGGAAATATCAATTGCATCAACTTGAAATCCAGCTTGCGCCAATAATAGTGATATACGTCCAGCACCACAAGCCACATCCAAAGCTTTACCAACAGGTAGCTTCGGTAACCACTCTTCCACTAGCGTCACAGAATTATTTTTATGATAGCTATTTTCAGTGTATCGTTTATTCCACTTTTCTCTGTCTTGTTTGCTCATAATTTATTTTTAATTCTTCCGATATACTTTAAGTACATTTGTTAACTGCATAATTTTATCCGAGACTTTTTGTAATTGTTGAAGGTCTTGTATTTCCATAACAATTTGCATATCTGCCATTTGTGTATCTTTGTTTGACAAGGTCTGAACTCCAAGCACGTTTACCTTAAGGTCTGTCAGTATATTTGTTATATCTCTTAATAGCCCGGTGCGATCCATCGCCTGAATAACCAGGCTAACTTCAAAAGTTTGATGATCATGATTAGACCATTCAACTGAAATCAACTGCTCTTGTTTATCATGCTCAAGCTTAAGTATATTTATACAATCTTGCCGGTGCACAGAAACACCTTTACCACGTGTAATGAAACCTATAATTTCATCTCCAGGAACCGGTTTACAACAAGGCGCAATCTTTGTTAACAGCTTACCCACCCCGCTAACATTGATAGGTTGATTATCACCTTTATTAACCGTCTTTCTCGGTTTAGGTTTATTAGGCAAAGGTTTAACTGATTCATCGGAATAGACATGGTTTAAACCATAAGTTAACTGTCCCGCCGTTATATCACCACGGCCTACCTTAGCCTGCCACTCTTCTTCAGTTTGAACTTTAAAATGTTTTATCGATTTTTCAATGTCAAAATTCAAAACATGCATACGTTTTAACTCTCGATCGATTGTTGCTTTTCCATCAATGACATTCTGCTCATAATCCTGCTGTCGAAACCAGGTTTTAACTTTTGCCCGCGTTCGGTTACTGGCAATATAACCCAGGTTTGGATTTAACCAATCTCTGCTTGGCGCCGGATTATTTGTCGTTAAAATTTCTACCTGCACACCGTTTTCGAGTACCGTTGTTAACGGCACAATATGACCATTAACTTTTGCCCCCCTGCACTTATGCCCTACTTCTGTATGAATGCTATAGGCAAAATCGAGAGGTGTCGCGCCTTCCGGTAAGTCGATAACTTTTCCATCAGGACTTAATACAAATACCCTGTCAGAAAATAATTCTGTTTTAAAACTGTCTAATAATTCCTGTTCATCATCATCAGGTGTTTCTAATAATTTTCTGATCGAGCGAATCGTTTTTTCCAGAACCTCATCTTGCTCCGAGCGCTCTTTATAACGCCAGTGTGCTGCAACACCATATTCTGCAAACTCATGCATATCCCACGTTCTAATTTGAATTTCTACTGGCTTCCCTTCAGGCCCATAAACAGCTGTATGTAAACTTTGATAACCATTCTCTTTTGTATTCGCAATATAATCATCAAACTCTTTAGCAATATAATGCCAACGACCATGTACCAGACCAAGCGCGGTATAACACTCTGTTACCGTATTAACCGTTACCCTTATAGCCCGCACATCAAACAATTCAGTAAACTGTTTTTGTTTATGAGTCATTTTCGACCAAATACTATAAATATGTTTCGGCCTGCCATACACCTTGGCATCAATGCCGGCAGTTTCAAGAAGAGCATTAATTTCTGTTACAACCTGGTTAATATAAGATTCCCGTTCCCCTCTTTTTTCCTCAAGCATTTTTGCAATACGTTGATAGGTTTCAGGTTGTAAATAACGAAATGATAAATCTTCCAACTCCCATTTTAATTGTCCAATACCTAAACGATTGGCAATAGGTGAAAAAACTTCAAGAGACTCTGCCGCAATCGCTTTTTGTGTTACTTCATCTTCTTTTGCTAATTCCCTAAGGCGTTGTACCCGGTATGCAAGTTTAATTAACACGACTCGCACATCATCAACCATCGCCAACAACATTCTTCTTAAGCGTTCAGTCTGCTCGAGGCTTTCTATCTTAGTGGCTTTAAACCCGTGTAGTTTTTCAATACCCCGAACCATGTGCAGAATATCTTCACCAAATTCATTTTTAATAATTTTATAAAAATCATCGGTTCGTAAACGGCTGTCACTGAGCAAACAAACAATCGTAGTCGTTTCATCCGCACTTAACTGGCTGAGTAATATCGCAACATCCAGACTGCTTGGCATGTCAGCCTCAACACCTTGAACGTTCCAAACATGCTGGCACGCTTTTTCCAGTAAATCAGAGCGTTGATGAAGATGAGATGAATTACTAACGAGATGATCTATGTATTCTGAGACAGAATATTGCGAGGTTATATTTTTTTGTTGTTTTGCATTTTTCATGGTGAAGTATTAAAAATAAACAGGCTTAGAAACAATGGTTATAATAGTAGAGAATATTGTGCTCTGATCCCATGTATCCAATCATAAGCCACCTCATGATGCATTATGATGATTCATGATTTCTCATCGCATCATTCTCAATAAGCACCCGCTCCTGCACTAGTCGCCACACATCATCGTCCTCTTTCTCCAGCGACATCTCTACGAGATGTTCAGTCAGGGTGCCATCCGCCCCCACCACCATTTCAAAAACAGTGAATATAATCTGAATCTCTGTTGAACTAATCAGGTTAAAACCCTTGTAAGCAATGCTTAATAAGTTAGTGTTTATTAGGTTAACACATTAAATAAAACATGGTCTGCCCCTATTTTTTGCCCGCAGTATTTTCAAAAGGGATAAATACATTTTCCAATCCATGATCGATAGAATTGGAGATATATAAAGGACTGCGTCCATACTTATTTTTATGATTCAGATTTGCGTGTGCCTTCAATAAAGATAATACCCCATGGAATTTTCCATTTGCATTTATTGTGGCTGTCCAGAGCGGACCATTACCTTGTTTATCATGTAAATTGGAATCGGCTTTATATTCGAGCAGTAAGTCAATTATTTCAAAATGGTTACTTTGTGCGGCAAAATGTAATGCGGTCCAACCGTTGTTGTCTTGAACGTTAACATTGATACCTTCATCCAATAGTTGTCTCATTACATGGTAGCTACCAATATTTGCGGCAAGATGAAGCTTATTTCTGCCAAATTGATCGACAGTATCGTGACTATTTTTATTCGGTTTTTTACTTAGCATTGCGCATGTGTAGCCTTTAGTTATATCGATCATTTATAGATGGGGGCGAGGCATACTCTAGATGATAGGTAAATAGAGGGCAGAGAGCAATTCTTTCTATTTTCGAGTTAAAGGGCTCTGACC
>CAZSCK010000081.1:0-10747 GCA_964605385.1 uncultured Thioalkalispiraceae bacterium | reverse complement strand
CAATCAATAAGTATGAAACTAAACCTACTGCTTCCCAGCCAAAGAATAACTGCATGAAGTTATTCGCCATGATCAACATGAGCATTGAGAAAGTGAATAGCGAGATATAACTAAAGAAACGTTGATATCCTGGATCGTCTTTCATGTAACCAACGGTATAGATATGAACCATTAACGATACAAAAGTCACTACCACCATCATCATGGAAGTTAATTCATCAACCAGGAACCCCACTTCCAGACGCAAGCCATCAACTACCATCCATGTATAAATAGAAGCATTAAAGGTTTCACCACCATCTATATTAATATATTTAAAAACATACATAGAGAGCGCGCATGAAATAGCGACACCGATAATCGTTGCCCAATGCGCACCACTGCGACCTACTTTGCTGCCAAACAAACCTGCGATGATTGAACCAATAAGTGGTGACAATACGATCCAGAGATAAATATTTTCCATATTATCTGTCATGCCCTACCCCTTCATGGTATCCAGTTCGTCGACATCAATAGTGCGTTTATTACGGAATACCACTACCAGAATAGCCAGGCCAATTGCCGCTTCTGCAGCAGCAACGGTAAGAATAAAGAAAACAAAAACCTGTCCGGATAAGTCACCAAGAAAATGAGAGAAAGCAACAAAATTAATGTTTACAGACAGCAACATAAGCTCAATCGACATCAATATAATAATGATGTTTTTTCGGTTAAGAAAAATACCGGCGACACTCAAGCTAAACATAATAGCGCCTAATGTAAGATAATCTGATAAAGCAATCATAATAAAACCTATTTTGTCTCTTCTGAATCCATTTTAACCATACGAATACGATCATCACGTTGTACCGCAATTTGTGAATCCGGATTTTGATGTTTTGTTTTTGGTCTGCGACGTAACGTTAATGCAATCGCAGCAATAATTGCGACCAATAAAATAACCGCAGCAATTTCAAATGGGTATACATATACGGTATATAAGACTAAACCAAGTTCACGTGTATTATTATAATCAGCAGCCTGTCGAGCTGGTGCAGCAACCTGGTCTAAACCAAAATGATCTCCGCTTACAACGGTATACATCATTGCTGCCATAGTCACTAAAACTGCGATACCAACTGGTAAGTATTGAATAAAGGCTGCACGCATTCTGGCAACATTAATATCTAACATCATCACAACGAAAAGGAATAAAACCATAACCGCACCAACGTAAACCAGTACTAAGGTAATAGCTAAAAATTCTGCTTCGAGTAACATCCAGATTGCAGAGCACGAGAAAAATGTCAAAACAAGAAATAGCGATGCCTGAACTGGATTTTTCACTGTGATCACCATTGATGCACTGAACACCATAATGGCAGCAAACACATAAAAAACGATATTTTCAAATCCCATTATTCTAATTCCTGCATTTAACGATAAGGTGCATCAAGGGCTCGAGCAGCCGCAATTTCTTTTTCATACTTATCACCTACAGCAAGCAAACGTTCTTTAGTCATATAAAGATCGCCTTTTTTCTCACCGTAGTATTCAAAAATATGTGTTTCAACAATGGAGTCAACTGGACAAGACTCTTCACAATATCCACAAAAAATACATTTTGTTAAATCAATGTCATACCGTGTAGTACGACGTGATCCATCTTCACGTGGTTCTGATTCAATCGTAATTGCCAAAGCAGGACAAACCGCTTCACAAAGTTTGCAGGCAATACAACGTTCTTCACCATTTGGATATCGACGTAATGCATGTAACCCACGAAAACGTGGAGACAGCGGTGTTTTGTCATCCGGGTACTGTAAAGTGAACTTGCGCGCAAAAAAGTACCGTCCTGTAACATTAAGGCCTTTAAGCAATTCGCTTAGAGATAAACTCTTTAAAAATCGAATGAGTCCTGACATGTTTATTCTCCCGACCTCATGATGCTCCACCAAGCCCAAACCAGCCCTGTAATACAAAGATACCGACCAATAGCAACCAAAAGATTGTGATCGGAATAAACACTTTCCAACCTAAACGCATAATTTGATCATAACGATAGCGCGGGAATGTGGCACGGAACCATAAGAACAAAAACAGGAAGATAGACATTTTAGCAAAGAACCAATGTATGCCATCGCCTAATACCCAACCCAATACAGGAACATCTGCAAATGGAGCAATCCAGCTTGCAGGGAACATAGATAACCAGCCCCCCATAAACATAAGTGCGGTTAATGCTGCGATCAAAATCATATTGGCGTATTCCGCAAGGAAGAATACGGCAAAGGCCATACCAGAGTAATCAACATGGAAACCGGCAACAATTTCGGACTCACCCTCAGCAACATCAAAAGGTGCGCGGTTAGTTTCAGCAACGCCCGAAATAAAATAGATTACAAATAATGGGAATAGCGGAAGAAAGAACCAGTTAGCAAAACCGTATTCTCCTCTTTGTGAATTCACAATCTCGCCTAAATTCAAGCTTCCCGCCGCAATCAGTACACCAACCAATGCAAAACCCATTGCGATTTCATAAGAAACAATTTGTGCCGCAGAACGCATGGTACCTAATAGCGCATATTTAGAGTTAGAAGACCAACCCGCAATAATAACGCCATAAACACCAACTGATGTTAATGCCAACACATATAACAATGCTGCATTAGTTTCAGCGAGAACCAGGCCATCGCCAAAAGGCAGAACAGCCCAGGCAGCCAATGCCGGCCCAAGTGATAATAACGGTGCAGTGAGGAACAAATACTTATTTGCCCCGTTTGGAATAATGATTTCCTTAAACATCAGTTTAAGCGCATCTGCAATCGGTTGTAATGAACCGCGTGGGCCAACCATGGTTGGTCCCATGCGAACTTGCATAGCACCAATAACTTTACGTTCCGCCAGAGTTAAGTAAGCAACACAGAGCATGAGAGGTACCATGATCACAACAATCTTTAAAACGATCCAGATAACCGTCTGCAATACATCAGGTAACATATGAAAATAAACAACCACCCATTCCTGAAACAGTAATGTCAGCCAATCAATACTTGTATTTAACCATTCCATCTATCGTTCCAACTCTCTCAATTAGCTTTTAGTGCTTAATGTTATTTCAGAATAAGACGCATCAAAATCTTCAATACCCGGCACGCCTTGTGGAATAACGACACAATTATCCGGAACTGAATCTTCGATATGTACTCTTAATTTCAACTTAACATTGTTTTGCGTTACAACAACATCGTCTTCATCCTGAATTTTATTTTGTTTTGCCAGTTCTGCATTAATAATCACACAAGCCGGAATAGCATCATCGGTTTGTTGTAATGCTTCAGAACGTCGCACCACACTATCAACAGCATAAAGTGGTAATACACCAATACGATTAATCGCATCAGTTTGTTTAGCTAATGTTGCAGGACAACGCCATGTCGCTTTATTGCTAACATCAAGTTTACCTGCTTGTTGTTTTGCTTCATCACGCACATCTTCTGATGTAATGTAATCAAAACCTTCGAGCTCAAATATATTTCCAAGTACACGTAAAACTTTCCATGCTGGACGTGTTTCCGCGAGCGGCGTTACCGCACCTGCAAAGCTCTGCCATGTACCTTCGGCATTAACATAGGTTCCTGACGTTTCACTAAACGGTGATACAGGAAGTAATACATCTGCATAAGCTTTCATTTCATCCGTAACATAAGGTGTCATGGAAATAACAAAGTCAGCATCATTAACCGCTTTCACTGCAACTGAAGGATTAGCCGTATCAAGTTCAGGCTCTACGTCTAAAAGAACAAAAGCATTCATGCCGTTGCTTAACATTTCACTTGCGTTTTTACCTGCAGTTGCTTCTCCGCCACAAGCACGGTGAGGAACTGCACCTGTTAACCAGGCACCGGCAGCGTTTGCGCCATCCGTTAAGGTACTCATGGTTGCACCGGAAAGCTCAGCAATCATAGTGCTTAATGCTCGTAAATCGGCTAACTGAGGTTGCAACATTGCTTGTGTACCCAAAATAACGGTCGCTTTTTCTGCACTATGTAAATGTTTTGCAATATCGAGACAGGCATCACTGGTTTTAACATTGCTTAATAAAGCATCCAAACCTTGTGCTGCAGACTTGCCGCTTAACGTTAATAGTGCTTTTGTTATTTCAGCAAGTGAGCTCACCATCTCTGCAGGTGAAGTAATTGCCTGTTCTTCAATGGGAAAATTGAAATCAAAATCAACCGCATTCACGGCCATAATTTTTGCACCTTTGCGAGATGCTTTGTGAATACGATGTGCTGCAATCGGTTGATCTTTACGAATCCAGGAACCCACTAATAAAACGGCATTACTGTTTTCTAAATCAGTCAGTGATTGAGCTAAAGCAGGAAATTGTGGCGCAATATCCTGATCACTAAAATCAGACTGACGTAAACGGTGTTCGATATTATTCGAACCAATAGCACGCATTAACTTTTGCGCTAAATACATTTCTTCTACAGTTGCAGAAGGAGATATAAGTGCACCAACATTTTCTACGCCGTCTTTTTTAATAACCGTTTTTAAACCTTCATAAGCGTAATTTAAAGCTGTTTGCCAATCGACTTCTTTCCAGCTATTACCTTGTTTGATCATCGGTGATTGCAAACGATCATCATGTTTTAAACCAAGATAACTAAAGCGATCACGATCTGATAACCAAAGTTCATTAATCGTTTCATTCTCATCAGGTAAAACACGCATCACTTTGTTACGACGTGTTTCAATTTCGATATTTGAACCGAGACAATCATGTGCCGCGATACTTTTAGCCTGAGCATTTTCCCATGGCCGACCGGTATAACGATATGGTTTTGAGGTTAATGCACCAACCGGACATAAATCAATAACATTACCCGACATTTCTGAAGCAACAGTACGTTCAACATAAGTACCAATGCGCATATGATCGCCACGACCCGTTGCACCCAGTTCCATTATGCCAGCAACTTCCTGACCAAAACGAACACAACGTGTGCAATGTATACAACGTGTCATTTCTGTTGCGATTAAAGGACCAATGTCTTTATCGGCAACAACCCTTTTTTGTTCTTTATAACGAGAAATATCCTGACCAAAACCAACCGCAATATCCTGTAACTCACACTCACCACCTTGATCACAAATTGGGCAATCAAGCGGATGATTAATTAACAGGAACTCCATAACACTTTGCTGTGCTTCAAGCGCCACCGTGGACTTTGTGAAAATTTTCATGCCATCCGTAACCGGCGTAGCACAAGCAGGAACAGGTTTTGCAACCTTCTCGATTTCAACTAAACACATACGGCAATTTGCCGCGACAGATAATTTTTTGTGATAACAAAAACGCGGAATAGTGATACCGGCGTTATCAGCCGCTTCAATCACCATTGCTCCATCAGCTACCTGAAGCGGTTTTCCGTTAATTTCTATATTTGCCATCTTTTATCTCGTTCAGCTTTTTTATTATTTCGTTATATTTAATTAAAAAATAAATCCCCTCGACAATCGCTCCTGCATTGTCCTACCTTCGCCCGTCCATGGGCTCGTCCCCTTCAAGGGGAGGGTTAGGGAGGGGTGATTTTATATATCCCCGCCCCCTCGGTAACTGCTCCATGCGTTACCCTACCTCCTGCATCCCTGCAGTCGTAGCCCCCCCCTCCCAGAGGGAGGGGGAATAAAATCTAAATCAACCCATTAAACCATGCATTTTTTATGGTCGATGTGATACTGAAATTCTTCTCGATAATGTTTTAAGAAACTCATTACCGGCATCGCAGCAGCATCACCTAAGGCACAAATAGTTCGACCACCAATACGGTGTGCAACATCATTTAATAAATCTAAATCTTCCTGTACACCCTGACCGTGTTCAATACGGTGCATCACTTTTGCTAACCAGCCAGTACCTTCACGACATGGAGTACATTGACCACACGACTCTTCGTAATAAAAATGAGATAAACGTGCTAACGCTCCAACCATACAAGTGGTTTCATCCATTACGATAACGGAACCCGCTCCCAGCATACTGCCTGCTTTTGAGAGTGAATCGTAATCCATATCCGTTTCCATAATAATGTCTGCGGGTAATACTGGAACAGATGAACCGCCTGGAATAACAGCTTTTAACTTGTGACCATCACGTACACCACCGGCCATTTTAAGCAATTCAGAAAACGGTGTGCCTAATGGAATTTCAAAGTTGCCGGGATTATTAACGTGTCCGGATACACAGAATAATTTGGTGCCACCATTATTAGGTTTGCCCATTTCCAGGAACCACTTGCCACCTTTTTCTAAAATGACAGGAACCGATGCAAGTGTTTCAGTGTTATTTATTGTTGTTGGTCTACCGTATAAACCAAAGCCGGCCGGGAATGGTGGTTTAAAACGAGGCTGACCTTTTTTACCTTCTATTGATTCAAGCAATGCAGTTTCTTCACCACAAATATAAGCACCTGCGCCCAAGTGTGCATAAAGATCAAAACTAAAATCAGAACCCTGAATATTTTCACCTAACAAACCAGCTTTATAGGCTTCTTCTAATGCACCTTCAAAGCGTTCATACGGTTCCCAAAATTCACCACGAATATAATTATAGCCTTTTGATGCGCCAATACAGTAACCCGCAATGATCATACCTTCAATAAGTTGATGCGGGTTGTAACGTAAGATGTCTCGATCTTTACAGGTACCCGGCTCACCTTCATCTGAATTACAAATAATATATTTTTGACCGGGTGCAGTACGAGGCATAAAACTCCACTTCAAACCAGTCGGGAAACCTGCACCACCACGACCACGTAATGATGACGTTTTCAACTCTTCGATAATTTGTTCCGGCGGAATTTTTTCTTTAAGAATTTTTTTCAGCTGCTCATAGCCACCCACACTCAAGTAATTCTCAAGTGTCCACGGCTTGTCCATGTGTAGGGTCCGAAAACAGACTTCATTCGCCATTGGTTGACTCCAACCTTCGTAATTAATTTTTTTAAATACTTTATTTAATGCTTTTTTCTAAAACTTAATCTAAATTAAAATTAATCCAGATCAGCAAGAACTTGATCAATTTTTTCTTCGGTCAAGTTTTCGTAATATGTATCGCCAATTTGAATCATTGGAGCATTAACACATGCACCCAAACATTCGACTTCTTTTAAAGTAAAGCGACCATCTGTAGTCGTTTCACCAAGTTTAATTCCTAACTTGCTGGATAAATGTCCAACCACGGTATCTGAACCACACAACATGCATGATATGTTGGTGCAAACACAAATCTTGTGTTTACCCACAGGTTCCAGTTCATACATAGAATAAAAAGTTGCTACTTCATAAACTGCAATAGGACGCATATCTAAATATTCAGCAACCGCATCCATTAAGTCTTCAGTTAAAAAGCCACGGTTTTGATCCTGAGCAATACGCAATGCAGACATCACAGCGGACTGTTTTTTATCTGCAGGATATTTAGCAATCCAGACATCAATTTCTTTTAACGAAGCTTCTGTTAAAAGGTGCAGTTTACTTTCTTCTTTTTTCTTATAACCTATCATCGGTCAATTTCTCCGAATACAACATCCATGGTACCAATAACGGCAACCACATCAGATAACATATGTCCGGAAGTCATTTCATCCATCGCTGAAATATGAGCAAAACCTGGCGCACGGATTTTTAAACGATAAGGTTTATTCGAACCATCAGTTACCAGGTAAACACCAAATTCACCTTTTGGATGTTCTATTGCTGCGTAAGCTTCACCTTTTGGTAATGAATAACCTTCAGTGAAAAGTTTAAAGTGATGAATTAATGATTCCATATCACCTTTCATATGTTCACGACTTGGCGGTGTTAACTTATGATCATCCAGCATGACAGGACCATCTGGATTTTCACGTAACCATTTAGAACATTGTTTAATAATGTGGTTTGACTGGCGGAACTCTTCAATACGAACCAGGTAACGATCATAACAATCACCGTTCACGCCAATTGGAATATCAAAATCCATTTTGTCGTAAACTTCATAAGGTTGTTTCTTGCGTAGATCCCATGCGATACCTGAGCCACGTAACATAGGACCAGTGAATCCAAGTTGTAACGCACGTTCTGGTGAAACAACCGCAATATCAACTGTACGTTGCTTCCAGATACGATTATCGGTTAACAGGGTTTCATACTCATCAACATAACCGGGGAAACGTTCAGTAAAATCATCAATAAAATCAAGTAATGAACCTTCACGATTTTCATTAAGTAACTTAACTTTTTTCGCGTCAATGTATTTCGATTTTTTAAAGCGTGGCATGCGATCAGGTAAGTCGCGATATACACCACCGGGGCGATAATAAGCCGCATGCATACGTGCACCGGAAACTGCTTCATACATGTCCATCAAATCTTCACGTTCACGGAAACAGTACAGGAACATGGTCATTGCACCCACATCCAGTGCATGCGTTCCTAACCACATTAAGTGATTTAAGATACGTGTAATTTCATCAAACATAACGCGAATATATTGCGCACGTTCAGGGGCTTCTACACCCAGTAATTTTTCAAGCGCAAGAACATAACCATGCTCGTTACACATCATGGAAACGTAATCAAGACGATCCATGTAAGGAATACTTTGATTAAACGGCTTATATTCAGCTAATTTTTCAGTACCACGATGTAATAAACCCACATGTGGATCAGCACGTTGAATAACTTCACCATCAAGCTCAAGAACAAGTCGTAACACACCATGCGCGGCAGGATGCTGTGGACCGAAATTCAATGTGTAATTACGAATCTCAGGCATTACTGTTGTCCTCTTCTGTCATGCGATCAGCATAACGATGATCATCACGATATATACGTGGTGTGTTAACTCGCGTTTCAATTGAAACAGGTTGATAGATGACACGTTTTTTATCTTCGTCATAACGCATTT
Source organism: uncultured Thioalkalispiraceae bacterium (assembly GCA_964605385.1). Taxonomy (GTDB): domain Bacteria; phylum Pseudomonadota; class Gammaproteobacteria; order UBA6429; family Thiohalophilaceae; genus JAGLTQ01. The sequence goes on along the minus strand of CAZSCK010000081.1, from coordinate 1,806 downwards.
CAACGTTACCGCACAAAGGAAAATCTTTACGGAATGGATGACCAACAAAACCATAGTCCGTCAATATACGACGCAAGTCTGGATGACCATCAAAAATAATACCGTAAAGATCGAAAGCTTCACGTTCAAACCAGTTTGCACCGTTCCAGATATCCACTACCGAAGCAACCTGAGGTGGTTCACCTTCTGCAAAAACACGAACACGAAGTCGATGATTATTTTTAACCGATAACAACTGATAAGTAACAGCAAAACGTTCACCATCCCAGTCACCATCAGCGTATTCACTATAATCAACACCGCACAAATCAATCATTTCTTCAAAATGATATTCAGCTTCATCTCTTAGAGCAGTGCATACTTCAATTAAGTTTTCTTTTTTAACAACAAAGTTAAGTTGCCCCACGCTAACGAAACATTCGTCAAACATGCCATCAAAACGTTGGCGCAATGAATCTGCTAATTTATTGTAATAATCAGACATGATGGGGTTTTATACTCTTGCGATTGTACTGGTACGGCGAATTTTATTTTGTAACTGCAAAATTCCGTATATCAAAGCTTCAGCCGTTGGTGGGCAGCCAGGAACATAAATATCAACAGGAACAACACGATCACAACCACGAACAACAGCATAAGAATAATGGTAATAACCCCCACCGTTAGCACATGACCCCATGGAGATAACCCAACGTGGCTCTGCCATTTGGTCGTAAACCTTACGTAAAGCAGGTGCCATTTTATTGACCAGTGTTCCTGCAACAATCATCACATCTGATTGACGAGGACTTGGCCGGAAGATAATTCCAAAACGATCTAAATCGTAACGTGCAGCAGCAGAGTGCATCATTTCAACCGCGCAACAAGCAAGACCAAAAGACATCGGCCACATAGAACCTGTTCTTGCCCAGTTAATTAATTTATCAGCGGAAGTGGTAATAAACCCTTCGTTGAGTTTACCTTCGATCATTCCCATTCCAAAGCTCCTTTCTTCCACTCGTAAATGAAACCAATAACAAGGATACCTAAGAAAATTAGCATTGCGACATATCCAAACATACCGATATCTTCAAGCACGATAGCCCAGGGAAACAGGAAAGCGATTTCTAAATCAAAGATAATAAAAAGAATAGCAACGAGGTAGTAACGCACATCAAACTTCATTCGCGCATCACCAAAAGCTTCAAAACCACATTCATATGCTGAATTTTTTTCACTGTCCGGCTTATGTGGTGAAAGCACAAAACCCAACGTAATCATAATCGCACCCATAGCAAGGCCGATAACGATAAATATTAATACTGGTAGGTAATTCTCTAACATTAACTCCAGTCCGCCTTATATGAGAGTGATGGTTGTAACTGAGTCGCTTAACACGACTTCTTTTTATGTTTTTATTATTATTTTGCTTAAAAAATACACAAGATTTTTTCTAGAAGCGCGAGCTAGTCTAGGCCAGCAATCGTTTATGTGTCAAGTTTAGATTGCAAGATGAACATTAATAAAATCAATCGGTTAAATGATTGTTTGGGGGGGTATAAAAAATATTGTGACTGTTTTTAATATTTGAAGCTGACTAACACTTACTTATAGTAAACATTACAAAACAAGCTCACACTTAATTTTGTTCATGCCATTAAAACAAAAACTACGAACACAAAAAAAGCCGATTTTATCTTTAATAAAACCGGCTTTTATTTTGGTCGGGACGAGAGGAATCGAACCTCCGACCCCCTGCACCCCATGCAGGTGCGCTACCAGGCTGCGCTACGTCCCGAATTTTTGAACGTAAAAGGGGTCAGATTC
>CAZSCK010000080.1:0-11289 GCA_964605385.1 uncultured Thioalkalispiraceae bacterium | reverse complement strand
CGGTTAATCCGGCAGCAATTTTTTACACATATCTATTTGTCACAAAGATGCAAAATTTTGGCCGCCGTGCCATGCGGCTCGGCGGCTGTTTTTTTCAGTAAAAGCGTCTACTTTTACTGAAAAAATATCAATGCATATATCTTCCAAGTTATTAAAAAATAAGATAAAAACACAATATATGCGTGTATAGTGGGGAGTTTTATTAATATTAAATATGTCATGTTTATAGAAGTAAAAACTTGTTATATATTGCGTGTTGAGCTAGTCTATTAGATAGGGAAAGGAGATATTGATGAGCATTGCACAAACCATTCAAAATACCGTTAAGGCTATGCCTGCTGGCCAAATATTTGGCTATCTGGAGTTGCCGAGTTATGCCAAATCACCAGATGCGGTGATTAAGGCAGTTAGCCGTATGGTGTTTGATAAGCGTTTGGAGCGATTCTCAAAGGGAAAATTCTACGTACCGAAGAAGGGCTTGCTTGGGTTTAGAAAGCCTTCGGACAGCGAGCTGATCCGCTCAATGCTGTATAAGAATGGACGTTTGCGTGGCTATGTGACAGGTTTGTTGCTCTACAATCAGTTAGGGCTTACAACGCAAATGCCGCGTACCATTACGGTTTCATATAACGGTGGTCGGCAAGAAAAAGAATTTGGTACGATCCGTATTAAAACGGTGGTGACGCGTATTCCTATTCTGGAAAAGGACGTTAAGCTTTTACAATATCTAGATGCATTAAAAGATATAAAGAAGATCATGGACTCCGATATAAACCTTTCTCTTAAGATTATGCGTAAATACATTTCGGAATTATCAGAGCGTGAGCAAGGGCGTTTGCTGAAATTAGCGAAAAATTACTATAGCCCTCAAGTTAGAGCATTGGCGGGTTTGTTGTTCACTAGTTTGGAGTTATCTGTTCCCAGTTCTTTGGCTAGCTCCCTTAATCCTACGACGATCTATAAGCTAAAACTTGATCCACTAGAGTGGCCAATGGCTAAGGAATGGAATATCCGATGAAGTTGCATGAAGACAATGAGGTGTTTACTGAATTAGTTGCAGTGACCGCCGAAACAATTGGCTTGCCGCAAGTTTATGTTGAAAAAGATTATTGGGTAACTAAAGCCCTTAAATATCTTTCGGAATCTGCGCATGTTGGTGAGGTTGTTTTTAAAGGGGGTACGTCTCTTTCTAAAGTATACCGGTTGATAGATCGTTTTTCAGAAGATATTGATTTGGCCGTGCTTGTTGGAGATGCGGGTAATACAACAGATGCTGCACGGAAGACATTACTTAAAGGTGTTGAGAGTGCTGTGACTCAAGGTCTTACTTATTTAAAAGAAGATGCGAGAGAATTTAAAGGCTCTAAATTTCGTAAGACAGTTTATCAATATCCGCGAAGCATTGATGGTGGTGATTTTGGACAAGCTTCTCCTGAGTTGCTTGTTGAAGTTAATGCTTTTACCAATCCTGAGCCTTTTGAAACGCGAGAGTTACAAACGTTGATAGCCGAAGTTTTGATTGAGAAAGGCGAATCTGATTTAATTACTCAGTATGCACTTGAGAATTTCTCGATAAATGTTTTGTCTGTAAGGCGAACACTTGTTGAAAAAATGTTGGGTGTTATTAAAGACAGTTACAACGACGATCCCGTAGCAAAACTGTCTGATCGAATTCGTCATCTATATGATATTTGTCAGATATTGAAGCATGATGAATATAGAAAATTTGTTGCAGGTGAAGATTTTAAGCCGCTTTGTGATCTTTGTATTGAAGATGAAAAGGTGGGGTTCTTTGCTCATTCGGATTGCTTTGAACACCCGCTTGTAGATGCTCCAATATTTTCTGAATTTGGAAATTGGCGTGCATCTCTTGGTGCGACATACACAGGTGCATTTTCAAGTTTGGTTTATGGTGAATTACCCACGATGAATGAGATAGAAGAATCACTTGGCTTCATCAAAGGGAATCTGAATTAATTTTAAAAAAGATGAAAATAACGTTAAAAAACAGGTAAGTCTTACTGACGATTGTTTGAAAATTGCGAACATAACTTATTGAATTTATTAACTTCCACACCACTGCATCATTGGGGTATGAGTTTGTTGTTCTTTTATTTTAGCCATTGGTTGTTAGTATACTGTATTTATATTAGGCGACAATTTCTATCCGAAAATCAGTTTGAAGTTTAAGCCAGTGGGTTTTGAGTTTTTCTTTATGCTCTTCATCCATAGGTAATTCTTTTAAAGCCTCAGGCCATAATGTACGCGCTTTTTCCATCGTATCATTAATATGTGGTTTGATTGCGCGCCAAGGGATACCTGACTTATCAGCCCACGATTCAAAATTCTCCATTGTCACTGAATACCACTCTTTAGTTTTACCTAGATTCAAAGCGTATTTTTTTTCACCATCCATATAAACGCTGGTAGTTACGATATCGTATGCTGGAGATAGTCTTGGTGTTATTTGATCTTGATAAAGAAGACTCCAATTTTTTAAATGGGCATCACCATTGGCAAGTAAGATATTCACCAGTAATCGTTTGGCAAATTGCTGTGCATCGGCGAGTCCGTCTCCGGAATATTCGTAAATGACCTTGCCGACTTGTTCATAATTTGCGGAGTTATATTTATCAATTGGATACTTCACTAAGACTTGAGCAAAGTCTTCCATATGAATTCTTGTCGTGGTGTTATCTATAGTTTCACGATCAAAACGCTTGATGGCAAAAGCCAATTTTTCATCGGGTAGATTAATTTGTGGCAGGTTATCCAATTTGTTCAATTCAATGAGCTTAATGTCAGGTATATCTATGCCTGACAAATCAGCGAGGGACATCGCTGTATATTCGTTTAGAGGCACATTTTTATGTTTGGTGGATGGGGTTTTAATAATCCAGTCACCTAGCTCGCCATTTTTAGTCAGGTTGTAGCGGCCATCTTTTTCTTTCATGGAGAACTTCATTTGAATGCCTGCCAATGAAAATTTAGACAGGAAAAACGTGTTTTCTTGATTGTTGCCTTTGAATTTAATCGCTTTGGCTTTGACCTGATTTTGATCAAGGGTGGCCAATACACTCATCGGCACATCGTTGGGCTCCATTTGTGTGGCGATCAAGTCACCGGGTAAATACTGGCCGAGATAAGAAAAAATCTGAAACTCATTGTCGATATGGGTTTTTAAGCCTTGGGCGATCAATTCTCGTAGCGCACCTTCAGGGAGCAGGTTAGATAAAACAGGGTGTAGTTTCTGATTTTTTGCTCTGTTGTAAGCTTGGTTTGAGGTTGTTGTGACTGCGGTGCTCTATTCAGAATATTTTGTTTTTGCTGGAGTAGTTTTTCTCGCTCAGCGTTAATTTCAGCAATTCGTCGATCAATTGCAGCGACTTCATCACTATCACCCGGGTTAAGCTTTCGATCTTTCATAGCTAGACTGGAATTTAGGCGTGTGCATGAGGCTGCTTTATCAACGATTCAGCAGGTATGCCTAGACCTTCATGGAGTTTCCAGATCATTTTAAGTGTCAATGTCCGTTTATGATTGAGTATTTCATATACGCGATTGCTTTTACCTATCATTGGTTCGAGATCTTTCACTGTTAAGCCTGAACGATCCATTTCAAATTTGATGGCTTCGACAGGGTCAGGAAGATCCAGCGGAAAGTGTTTTGCCTCATAAGCTTCAACGAGTGTGACTAATATATCCAGCTTTTCACCTTCGGGCGAATCTGCTTCTGCCATCATGAGTGTGTCTATTTCTTTAAGTGCCGCGCGGTAGTCGGCATCTGTTTTAATGGGTTTGATGTCCATGTTTTCGTACCTCTAGTATTAAATTGTTTGCACATTTATTTTATCATATTGAACGTGAGTGCCTATAAAGCGGATATATACCACTTTATAGGTATAATTAATCCATACTACCAGTCGATATTTGTTACCGGCTATATTAAATACTGCTCGCCCATCTTTGAGGATGCTGGCATTTCTGAAATCCTGCTTCACATCCGTTGGCGTAGCCCAGTCTGCTTTCAATGTATGTCGATACCAGGCCAAAACCTGATCGGTGGCATCTGAATATTCGGGGTTATTTTCCCAGAATGCTTTTAGTGTCGATAAAGCAATAATTCTCATAGATTAATAATAGTCCCAAAATGGGACTATTACAACTTATTTATAATTAAGCAAGTAGTGGTATGTCGATAATGATTGTATGAATACAATCATTTCTTTACTAATTGATTTAAAGTAAAGACTTAGCTATTCTTTACTTATAGCTAATATGTAAAGAGGAATCTCAAATGCCAAAAGTAAGCTCAAAAAGACAAATAACATTACCCGTAGAGCAGTGTAGAGAGGCACATATCCGTCCAGGTGATGAGTATGATAGTTATGTTGATAATTATGGCCATATAACCATTGTTAAAAAAACGGCTGGTTCTGCTAAGGGGATATTGAAAGGCATTTCTTCTGACAAGAGAATGAGCGATGAGGCATCGTTACAAAGCGCCATCACTTCATGATTGCAATTGATATAAATGTTTTATTGCGGTATTTACTAGAAGATGATGCTAAACAATCTAAAAAAGCCGCAACGATCATAAACGGTTCAGAAGACGTTTTAGTAACGGATATTGTCCTTGTTGAAACCATTTGGACGTTGAACGGTAAAAAATACAATCTGAATAAAGATTCGATTATCGACGTTATTAATGCGTTATTTACTGAACCCAATATTCGATTTGAGGATCAACAAACGGTTTGGCGAGCGTTAAGTGATTATTCGAAAGCTCAAGCTGTTAAAGTTGGCAGTAAGAAAAAACAAGCTGATTTTCCTGATGCTCTTTTTGTTAATAAAGCGAGACACGTAGCCCACAACTTTGATTTAAAATTTAATGGCGCTTATTCGTTTGATGTGGCTGCTCAAGAAATTCCTGAGATTAAAAAACCGTAGTTGAGTGATGTCAGCACAACTTGTCATTGAATAACGCTAAAAAAATATGTAAGTCTTACTGTAGGTTTTTGAAAATTACGAACGTAACTTATTGAATACATTAACTTCCACACCACTGCATCATTGGTGTGTGTTGTGATCTATTTAGCTTAGATTTTTCTACTTCTTTCACCACTTACAGCCTTTAAAATCGTTATATATCATTTGCTTATTTATATTTGGCAGTGTGAGAGTTATTTTAATGCTAAAAATAACCGTATCAATTATAAGGTATTATACTCTTAGTCTAACGCATTGTATAAGGAAAAGTACAAATCAGAAAATATAGTGATGATTTATGAGCAAAATCTTCACGGTAGGCCAAGTTACGGTAGATTTATGCATTATATCTGGTATGTTTAAGTCATTAAGTTATAAGTAACAACCCTATATAAATTTACGTTTTCATGAACTGCATAGTAGTTTTGACACAGTTGGATGGATAAAATATTAAGGTATGTATGAAATTTCAATTTAAAATTACAGATTTAATAATAAAATTTTTTATTGTTCTTTTATTTATTTCGTTTAGCCATTCAGCTTTATCTCAACAGACCATTGTTCTTAATACCGCTTTTGGTTCACCTGTTAGTAATGAATCACAAACGGGTTTTGCTGATTTAGCCGTTGCTGAAGCTTTCAGGCGCATTGGTTATCAATTGGAAACAGTTCGTTTACCAGCTGAAAGAGCGTTAATCAATGCTAACCGTGGTATAGATGATGGGGATTTAGTTCGTGTTGCCGGATTGCAAAAAAAGTATACCAATCTTATTCAGGTACCAGAGCCTGTCATGATTGTTGATATGGTTTTATTTTCAAAAAATAAACCTTCATTTATTGTTAATGGTTGGGAAAGTGTTGCTTCGCATAGTCTTGCGATTATCTCTGGTTGGAAAATCATGGAGAAAAATTTTGGCAAACTGGGTAATAAGGTGGAGATCATAAAAACAGATAATGCTGAGCAGTCGTTTACCCTGCTGGCAAAAGACCGGGTGGATTTTATTGCTTATTCTAACTGGTCTGGCCTGGGTTATTTAAAAGCGCATAATATAACGGATGTAAAACTTCTTTCCCCCCCATTGGCTCGCCCTGAGTTTTATGTTTACCTGCATAAAAAACATAAAAAAATTGTGCCTCGCCTTGCCGCTGCAATTAAACAAATGAAATCTGATGGTACTATCAGAAATATATTCGATAAAATATTAAAACCTTTGATGCAATAAAATAATAAAAATCTCATGAATAAATTGCCACAAAATAAATCTTCTATTGCCCGCCGCTTTATTTTTTATATTATTTTATTTAGTTCGTTCATTACTCTTATTATTACCGCTTTTCAACTTTATCGTGATTACAATACCGACATAAATCTTATTCATACTGAACTGGAACAGGTTGAAAGGGTTCATCTGGGGAGTCTCACCGCAGCTTTATGGGCATCAAATTCCAAGCTTCTGCAAACTAATCTCGAAGGTATTCTGCAGATTAGGGATATTCAATATGTTGAAATTCATGACGCTCAAAAAGTTTGGGCTGAAGCTGGAGAGATAAAAGGCGATAATAATATTAAACGACAATATACAATGAATTATCGTCACAGAAATAAAGATATTAACATTGGTGAGTTAACGGTTAATGTAAGTCTTGATGGTGTTTATCAACGGCTGTATGACAAAGTTTGGGTAATCTTAATATCGAATGCAGTTAAAACCGCTTTAGTTGCTTTTTTCATTTATTTTTTATTTCATCGTTTAGTTGCCCGACATTTATCAACAATTTCAAAATTCTCAGAACAACATGATCCATTATCAAATAATACTTCACTCTCATTAGAACGAAGTAGTAAACAGCATGATGAATTTGATGCGGTAGTTGAATCAATTAATGATATGCATGCAAGATTGCACGAGCAAATTTCGGAAATAAATCAGCAAAAACAATACTTATCACAAACATTGAATAGTATTGGTGATGCGGTTATTACCACCGATGATAAAGGCAATGTTACTCGTTTAAACCCTGTTGCAGAACAACTTACTGGCTGGACAAATGATGAAGCTCAGAAACAGTCATTAAAAACGATATTTCCTATTGTTAATGCGTCTACTGGTGAATCTATAACAAACCCGGTTGATAAGGTTTTAGCAAGTGGTGAGACGGTTTATTTAAGCAACCATACTACCCTGATTGCAAAAGATGGTAAGGAATATCAGATTGCTGATTCTGCCGCACCCATTCGTAATGATGACAAAATACTGGGCATGGTTCTGGTGTTTAATGATGTGACTGAACAATATCGTATGCGTGAGGCTCTGCATGAAAGTGAACAGCGTTTACGTCAGTTAGCTGAAAATCTTTATGAAGTATTCTGGCTGGGTTCACCGGACTGGAATGAAGTTATTTATATTAGTCCGGCATATGAAAAAAACTGGGGGTTCAGTGCAGAAGACTTGTATAAAAACCCGTGTATCTGGATTGAGTCAGTTCATCCAGATGACAGGGAGCAGGTTATAAAAGATATTCCTGTCAATCCGAATGATATCACTGGTTATGTCGATTTCCGAGAATATCGAATAGTAAAAAATGATGGTGAAATACTATGGATTAAAGCCAGAGCGTACCCGGTTTATGATATTGATGGAAAGATAATTCGTATCGCAGGTATAGCAGAAGATATTACCGCTCGTAAGCAGGCGGATGAAACCATGCGTCGCAGCCAGAAAATGGATGCCTTGGGTAAGTTAACAGGAGGTATCGCTCATGATTACAATAATATGCTTGGGGTGGTGTTGGGGTATGCTGAATTACTGCAGGAAAATCTGCAGAACCAGCCGGAGCTGGCGGGTTATGTTAATGAAATAACTCATGCTGGTGAACGGGGAGCAAAATTAACAAAAAAATTGTTGGCTTTCTCGAAAAATGAATCATCGGATATTGAAGTAATAAATATTAATACAGTGGTGCAGGATGAGCTGCATATGCTGGAAAAAACGCTAACTGCACGTATTAAACTGGAACTGAATCTTGAAAATGATTTATGGTCTGTTGCTCTGGATGAAAGTGAGTTAGAAGATGCGCTTCTCAATATGAGCATTAATGCCATGCACGCAATTGAAAATAATGGCAGGTTAACTATTGAAACAAGTAATGAAAAGATCAACGCAGCTGATGGGGAACGATTAGATTTAAAATCGGTCGAATGTATTCGACTTAGTATTAGCGATACCGGCTGCGGAATGGATGCAGCAACCAAAGAAAAGATCTTTGATCCCTTTTATTCAACGAAAGGAGACAAAGGTACAGGTCTTGGTTTAAGCCAGGTATATGGATTTATTCACCGCTGTGGTGGTTCAATTAAAGTTGATTCTGAGCCTGAACAGGGCAGCCGGTTCACATTGTATTTCCCTCGTTATCAGGGTGAAGAGGCTAACCAGGCTCCAGCAGAAGTTAAAAATATTAGTGATTTAAAAGGTAAAGCAACTATTCTTGTTGTTGATGATGAGCCTGCGTTGCTAAAATTAACATGTGAAATATTAAGCCAGCAGGGTTATCGAATTTTCTGTGCAGAACGGGTAAAACAAGCACTGGAAATAATGGAAACTGAAGACATTGATTTGCTGTTTACCGATATTATAATGCCTGACATGAATGGTTATGAGCTGGCTTCTTTAGTGCAAAAAAAATACCCGAGCATAAAAATTCAACTTGCTAGTGGTTACAGTGACAATCAATCTAAAAATAGAGTAGATGAAAGCTTACATCAACAAATGCTTAACAAACCTTATAATGCACAAACTCTATTACGAAAAATACGAGCCTTATTACAATAGCTGCAACTTTTAATATATAGTATTATATACCCGCACTATAAGTGTATCGTAAGTTAACGGTTTCTCAGTATGCAAAAAATCACTGAAAGCTTGCAGGAAAGAGGATCATCCAATAAAGTTAAGGTAGATATAAAAAAATTCTTTGAAGGGGGCGTTGATGACGCGAGAATATGATGAAAAGCGTGATTTCATTCGTATTGATATCGACTGTGAAATTATATATAAAAAATCAGACTCAGAAGGTTCGGTTGGGGAAGAGTCAATAGGACAAGTTTCCAACTTAAGTGGACGCGGTATGATGTTTATTAGTGATACCGAATTAGAAAAAAACATTACACTTGAAATAACTATCAAACCTTCAAATATTTTAACTCCGTCTTTACATGCCAACGTAAAAGTTGTGCGAGTGGTTAAGCAACGCCATTCAGATGGTTATGAAATTGGCGCAGTGATCAAAGAAATTTATGACGATGAAGAATAGTCTTTAAGTTTTAAGGTGAAATCGGTTTATCAGTTCTGCTCCATTTGAAAATAATTTATTCCTTTCTATATGCTGATAAAGCAATACTCCCTTTTTATCCGCTACAGTAATTGGTTGTACCACAGTTGTTTTTTTCGACAATACAAGAATGTTATTTAATTTTTTTGCTGGTATTGTCGATAAAAAAAGTCGCCTGGATTTAGTTGCCGGTGATTTATTAAAGTCAGTAAAACGGTTACGATTATCACCAAGGCTTGTTTTTGGATGAGATTTGAACGTTGAGAGAGGTGTGATTCGTATGTCCATCGGCTATCCATTACTTAATAAGTCTTTATATTTAGAGTATAAATAAGATAAATTCCAGTTATATCGTAAAAATAAAATGCCTCACTGCTGTCCCGTTAACTTTGTATGTGGCAGGCGGAAATTGTTGCTATGCCTGGGACATGCCACTATTCATGGCATCCGAGACATGAACGGTAACTTGTTGCTGAGACACGCTGTAAACACATCCCTGTGCGCTCGAATGTCGCGTTCATGCGACATACGGTCACAACAACAAGTTGCCATTCATATCTCTCATTGTTAACGGGACAGCAGTGAAAATGCCTGATAAAAAATTGTCATTAATAGTAGAACAACTTGCCGAATTGTTAATTAAAAGAAATAAGAAATTAACAATTGCAGAGTCATGCACAGGTGGTTGGATTGCTAAAGTTTTAACGGATCTAGCCGGTAGTTCTATCTGGTTTGAGCGTGGATTTGTAACCTATTCCAATCAGGCAAAACATGAAATGTTAGGTGTGGCTGAAGCAACAATAGAACGCTATGGTGCAGTCAGCCGGGAAACCGTGACTGAAATGGCGGCAGGCGCATTAAAAAATAGTCATGCTGATTTTAGTTTGTCGGTGAGTGGTATCGCAGGGCCGGGTGGAGGCTCAGAAGATAAACCTGTTGGATTGGTCTGGTTTGCCTGGGCGGATAAAGAAGGGGCGATATCTTCCGCAAAAAATATCTTTAGCGGTGATCGTGATGAAGTTAGAAAGCAAGCTGTAATTTTTGCTTTAATAAGACTAATAAACTTGCTTGATGAAATAGATAGTTAAATTTGCGGTGAAATCGTAAGTGAGTAATAAAGAACAATTGCTATCTTCCCAGAAAACAAAACGGCTTTTTTTTGCTCTTTGGTTAGATGACGAAGTCGTTCAAAAAATAAAACAACACGCTATAAAACATTTTTCAAATTGTCAGGGTCGTATCTTAGGGAGAAATAACTGGCATATCACTTTGGCGTATTTTGGTGCAGCGGATATCACTACTCAGGCCTGCCTTGAAGAGAAAGCTGAAAAAATTAAAAGTCAGCCGTTTGAATTAAACTTGTCAAAATGTGGTTTCTGGCCCAGCCCTAAAGTCGCGTGGTTAGCGCCGGAAGAAATACCCGAAGCATTAAAAGAATTAACTTATAACCTTCAACATGTTATTGAACCCTGTGGTTTCGAACCTGAAATACGAGAATATAATCCTCATCTAACACTGGTACGTAAGGCTAAACATCAACCGGCTGTTTCCGAGGTTGAGCCAATCAACTGGCAAGTGAGACGATTTTCTTTGGTAGAATCAAAAACATATCCGGAAGGGGCACAGTATAAGGTTTTGAGAAGCTGGGATTTATAGTTCTTAAATATTTTCACTGCTGTCCCGTTAACTTTGTATGTGGCAGGCGGAAATTGTTGCTATGCCTGGGACATGCCACTATTCATGGCATCCGAGACATGAACGGTAACTTGTTGCTGAGACACGCTGTAAACACATCCCTGTGCGCTCGAATGTCGCGTTCATGCGACATACGGTCACAACAACAAGTTGCCATTCATATCTCTCATTGTTAACGGGACAGCAGTGAAATATTTTATAAAAATGCCCAACCGGCAAACGGCTCTATCTCATCTCTATTCATCATAACAAGCTGGTAAGCGTTCGGGTTAAGCG
>CAZSCK010000079.1:8853-11515 GCA_964605385.1 uncultured Thioalkalispiraceae bacterium | reverse complement strand
AATAAAACTAGGGGCTGTTGATCTTTCAGATATTGAGCTCATTTTAACAAAAATAACGCACCGTCATAGCGAAGGAATAAAATGACTGCGGCAATCTCATAGTAAATACCACTTTTATGGAGATTGCCACGTTTCACTTTGCTCATCTCGCAATGATGTGTCCCTTTTTAGCTTTGAATAGGCTATAAAATGAAAGATCAACAGCCCCTAGTCAATATAAAGTAGCCTGACACAGTAAAGTCAGGCTGTTTCACATTCTTCAGATTGAGATAATGTAATGATGAGGTGAAGCCAACTTCTATCCCACTCGCTCAGAATTAACCATCGAACTATTAAAAAAAAAGACCTGTCATTTCTGACAAGTCTTTTATTTAGATGGTGGGCCGTCCGCGACTCGAACGCGGGACCAATGGATTAAAAGTCCACTGCTCTACCAACTGAGCTAACGGCCCTTGTTTGGAGGCCGGAATTTTACCGAACTCTCTAAGAATAACAAGCCCTTAGAGTCGATAATTTCCGAAATTGTAAATTAAATTGCGTCTAATTTACGCATGCCTGCTGGTAGTAACTTCATATCCACTAAAGAGCTTAAAAGTGACTTAATAAAGCTCGCTTCATCTTCATAAACCATTTGGTAGTACTGGATTTTCATTGTTAGCGCACTACCAAAGACGATACTGATAAATACGAGGAATGAGCCCAAAGCGAGTGTCGAGACTCCGGTTATTCCTTGTCCAACGGTACAACCCAGGCCTAATACGCCACCAAAGCCCATTAGAACAGCACCAATCATATGCATGTAAAAGTCTTTGAATGAGTTAAACCACTCAACGCGGAAGCTACGAGTAACCATTGCCCAAAGGAATGAGCCCACAATAACACCGAGAACAGAAACAACACCGAAGCTTAAAAAGGCACTTGAGAAGCTTGAACCAATATAACCAAACATTTGGCCGATTGGGCTAATAAAGGTGAAAGATTGAGATTGAAGGTTAGTAGAACCATTTTTAGGCTTCCCTTCTTCGCTATCCATCATCATGTCCCATTCACCGTAGAATTGAGTCATACTGAAAGAGCCATCTTCTGTAGTCACGGCTACATTTGAAGTAAAGTACCAGGCCAGTAAAATGATAATACCAATCGTTACACCAGCAAAGATGTTATCGCCACTTTGACGGAAATCTGCATCACGGAAAATATAACGTAAAGCAAGAATGGCAATGACCGAGCCTAAAACAATACGCATGGTCATGGCAGGAACACCAAACCAGTTGCCGGCAATACTACCTAAATCTTGTGGTGTATCTAATGAAATAGATGCCTGACCTAACCATGATGAGAAATAAGTTTGATACCACGTTGAAGGTAATTCTTTAAACGGGTCAACCATGTAATAAGCAATAACCGCAATAATCGCAAATACGAAGATTGATTTGATGTTACCACCACCGATGCGAATCAATGTTTTGTTACCGCAACCACTGGCGAAAGTCATACCAATACCAAAAAGAATGCCGCCTAAAATATAACGTCCCCATTGAAATTCACTACCACGGTAAGGCGGTAATGTTGATGAAACATTAACCATGCCCAAAGACTCTAAAATCACAACACCAATTAACGCAACCGTTGCCGCTAAAATCCAGGCACGTAAGCGACCGGAATCACCCATATTTACTAAATCAGAAACTGCGCCCATAGTGCAGAAATTTGTTTTATTTACCACGAGGCCTAAAATTACGGCAATGATAAATGTCGACCACAAAAAGAATGATTGCGCCGCTATGAAGTTTTCAAATGACATAGTGTAATCCCTATATTAACTACTTTATAATATGGTTATTTAATAACCATGTACTAAATTTAATGAGGCGAATTATAGCCGAAGCCAGTCCCGATGTAACCCACAAAACTAGTGAGTTGTCAGGGAGGGCGCATTTTTCACTGTCCTTTTGTGACTTTTTAAATCAAGCTATTTTTTAGAATAAGAGGTGGGATCAGGTAGATTAGCTTCTTCAAAGCCCTGTCGACGTAAACGGCAAGAATCACATAAGCCACATGCCTTACCCTCAGCATCGGGGGCATAACATGATAATGTTTTAGAATAATGAACACCTAAAGCGGTGCCCTTTTGAATGATTTCAGCTTTGGTCAAATTAATTAGCGGTGTTTCAATCTTAATCAGCTCACCTTCTACGCCTTTTTTAGTCGCAAGATTTGCCATGGTTTGAAAAGCTGCGATATATTCAGGACGACAATCAGGATAACCCGAGTAATCAACAGCATTAACGCCAATAAAAATTGCCCCGGCATCCAGAACTTCAGCCCAACCTAATGCCAGAGATAAAAAGACCGTGTTTCTTGCAGGAACATAAGTAACCGGAATCTCACTGGAAATATCTTTATCTGTATTTTGTGGCACATCAATATTTTTATCGGTTAAAGCAGAACCACCAATATCACCCAGACCAAGATTAACAACTTTATGCTCAATAGCCCCCATAGAAGATGAAATAATCTTCGCACTTTCTAATTCAATTTGATGACGCTGCCCATAATTAAAACTCATGGCATAGCAGTCATAACCCTGCTCTTTTGCAATAGCAAGAGTGGTGGCGGAATCGAGTCCACCCGAAACAAGAATAACGGCTTTTTTAGTCAT
>CAZSCK010000079.1:0-8753 GCA_964605385.1 uncultured Thioalkalispiraceae bacterium | reverse complement strand
CGACCAGGCTCATCATCCCAAAGGTATTTGTGAAGTTGCATTTGAAAACGAACAGCCAGCTGATCTTCCAGAATCCAGTCAGCCAGTTGTTGTGGGGCTAATTGTTGATGGCTTGTGGAAAATATAACATCACAGCGTGATAACAAATCATATTCTTTAATTTTACTAACAGCCCACTCATAATCATTACGATCACAAATAACAATTTTTAATTGATCATAAGCCGTTAATAATTCAATATTTTGATAAAGATTTTTTGATTCTTCTTTTGATGCCGGTGTTTTTAAATCCATCACCCGACTAACGCGAGGATCTACTTTTGAGATATCTATGGCACCACTGGTTTCTAATGAAACTTCGTAACCTTCATCACAAAGTAATTGAAGTAAATTAACACATCTATTTTGCGCTAAGGGCTCACCGCCGGTAACTGTAATATATTTTGTATTATATTTTTTAACTTCAGCAAGAATATTTTCAAATAAATACCACTCGCCACCTTTAAAGGCATAACTAGTATCGCAATATTCACAACGTAAGGGGCAACCTGTTAATCGAATAAAAACGGTAGCGTAACCTGATGTTCTTGACTCTCCCTGAAGAGAATAAAAAATTTCTGTTATGCGTAAACGCGAAGCAGATACTTTCGCATCTGCTTCACTTTCTTTTACTGATGACATGCAAGCTTACCGGACTTTTTGCAAACGTATTTTTTGTAATAAGTTTTCTGCCTGACCAGCTTCTGTGGTTCCGGGATAAGATTGAATTAATTTTTTCAGCACACTTTTTGCCTGAGCAAATAATTTTAATTCAAACTGACTATAGCCGATTTTCAATAATGCATCTGCACGTTTTGGGCTTCTGGGGTATTGGTTAATTAAAGTTTGATAATCTTCAACAGCAACAGCATATTTTCTTGTATGGTAACTTGTTTCAGCTAACCAATATTGTGCAATATGTGCATAACGTCCATCAGGATAATCAATTAAAAATTGACGAAAGGCTTGTGTCGCTTTTTCATAGCGTAATGCTCGAAGTAAATCAAAAGCTTTTTGATAAGCAACCTGTTCACCTTCTTTTTTCTTTATCACTTTCGGTGCAACAGGTGAAGTTTTTATTTCG
This sequence comes from uncultured Thioalkalispiraceae bacterium, assembly GCA_964605385.1. GTDB lineage: Bacteria > Pseudomonadota > Gammaproteobacteria > UBA6429 > Thiohalophilaceae > JAGLTQ01. Next base: position 7,631 of record CAZSCK010000079.1, on the reverse strand, counting down.
CTAACTACAGGTGTATGTTTTACTGCTGCTGAAGACTGAGATGACTCAGGCATGATAACAGGCGCAGAACTTGAACCCGAACGACGTTCCATTTGAAGTATTCTACGATCAATATCAAGATACAAATCACGTTGACGTTTTTTAATTTCATCCAAAGTATGTTTTTGCAACTCTATTTCACCAACCAGACGTTGTAATTCACTTTGTAAACTTTCTACGCGAATCATAACATCAACCAAGCCTTTACTATTCACTAAACGCTCTAGCCGGTTAAGTCGGTCTTCGACACTGGCAGTATTACCCGCAGCAAGAACTGTAGTGCTTGTGACACTAACAAAAAGTGAAACAAAAATAACCCATGTACTTTTTTTCATATTAATAACCAGTATAAAGAATTTCTACACGACGATTTAAACTCCAGGCAGAGTTATCATGACCTAATGCAACAGGACGCTCTTCACCAAAACTAATAACTTGAACCTGATTTTCAGTAACACCTTGTAATGTCATTATTTGTTTTACTGCTTTAGCACGTTTTTCACCCAGAGCGATATTATACTCGCGTGAACCACGTTCATCTGCATGCCCTTCAAGAACAATTGTTATATCCGAGTGAGCGGCAAGAAATTCTGCATGCACTGCAAGAATATCTCTATCTTCATCTTTAATTTGACTACTATCAAGCTCAAAATACAAAACACGTTGCGACAAAGGACTATTAGGATCATTTAAAGAACTCACTTCCAAATCTGCACCAGAAGTAAATTTTTCAGCCTGATCATCTGCAGGAGTAGTATATTTATTATCCTGACCCTGTTCTGCATCGCCAGACTGATCACCACGTTTTTTTAATGGACCTAATCCACAACCCGACAATGTCACAATGACACTCAATATTACAAAATAGCGCATTAACTTAATCACATTATGCTCCTTAAAATTCTTCAATAAATCATATAAAAATCTATGACGGATTACGAGGAGCTAAAGAACAAGGCAAAAATTAACGAAAAAGCGGAATGTACGATTAATACACGAGCATTTTGAGTTGATTTTTAACGCCGTAATTTAGCTCCTCGTGATTCGTCATTTGTTAATCTTGTAGGGTGACCATACGGGTTCTCTGACATCACCCTTCTTAAAACTCAACTTTTGCCGTGCCCGACCATCAACAGAAACAGCCGACAATATACCCCGATATTTTTCTTCTGTGGCATAAATAATCATACGACCATTAGGTGCAAAACTGGGGGATTCATCTAGTTGCCCCTTGGTTAAAATACGAAAATTCTGCGTACCTCTTTCCAGTACCGCAATTCTAAACCTTCCTTGAGTACGATGCACCATTGCAACATATCGTCCATCTGAAGAAACGGCTGGACGCGAATTATAATTGCCTTCATATGTAAGTCGTTTTGCCCGACCAACGGCTCTATTTCGATTTAACTTAATTTCATAAAGTTGAGGAGAACCACCTCGGTCTGAGGTAAATATTAACCCTTCACTATTTGGCAACCATTCAGGTTCAGTATCAATGGCATAATTCTTTGTAATGCGGGTTAATTTTCGAGAATTTATATTCATAATATAAATTTCCGGATTACCGTCCTTTGATAATGTTAAGGCAAGATGTCTGCCATCAGGTGACCAGCGTGGTGCATTATTTAAGCCAGTAAACGAAGCCAGTTTTTCTTTTTTCGCTGAGAATATATTTTGCACGTATATTTCAGGGCGACCATTTAAAAATGAAACATAAGCCAGCCGGGTACCATCGGGTGACCAGCTTGGTGACATTAATGGTTGTGGTGAACTATAAATTATTTTTTCGTTGTAGCCATCTGCATCAGCAATCGCGAGTTGGTAACGTTTTTTGTTTTTCTTATTTTTACTAACGGTGATATAAGAAATATGTGTATTAAACGCGCCTTCTTCACCCGTGATTGTTTTATAAATAATATCGCTAATATGATGTGCAGTACGACGCAAGCCACTATTTAAACTTCGAATACTGTAACCCGCTAATTGATGACCTTTGAATACATCCAGTAATTGAAATTGAACCTGAAAACTACCATCGACCAACGCTTTAATTTTCCCAACAACAATATAACCCACATTTAAAGCTCGCCAGGTTTGGTAGTTCACTTCCGTTCCATCATGCGGACGAGAAATTAAATCTTTATTCGGCAAAGGTGAAAACTGGCCACTACGTTGCAGGTCTGCCGCAATAATATTTTTTAAACTTGCAGGTGGTGTTCCCTTGCCTGTCCATTCAAAAGGAACAACAGCAATAGTCTGCGCACCTTCTGAGCCCTGGGTGATTTCAATGGTTAGAACAGCATGAGCCATTGAACTGAATGACAACCATAAAACCAAATATGAAATATACTTTTTTACCATTTCTTTTTTCTTCTCTTCAATATTTCTCTTATGTTCGAAACCACTAAAACAATTAACCTATTTAGTATGTATCTCGTTTTATTCCTGTGTTCAACTGATATCCTCTCAATTTTATAGCGTTTGAGGGGCACTATGATTCGAACCTACTTATGCATTTGGATCAAAAACAAATTCTACTTCACGAAAATGATCAAATAGTCCGGAGCTGGATTTTGGCACAGGTAATGGCGAAGCCTTATTAACCGCCATTTCTACCGAACGATCAAAAGCACTATTACCACTACTTTGAATAATTCGAACACTGGCCACATCTCCACTTGGAATTAACCTAACCAGAATTTTACACTTCATTCCTTTTTGATAACTCGCAGGAAACATCCAGTTACGTGTTATCTGACTTCTGATTAAGCCTTTATACCTAGCTACTTCACTTTGTTCATAAATAGCACGTTTCTTTTGTTCTGCTGCACGTTTTTTCTGCGCGATTATTGCCTTACGTTGTTTATCTTCTTTTTCAAGTAAAGCCTGTTTATCCTGGCGTTCTTTTTCTAACTTATTTAATTTGTCTTCTGCTTCTTTTTGCTTACGTTCCTGTTCTTTACGTTTTTTCTCGAACGCAGCTAATCTTTTATTTTCTTTAATGCGTTTATTTTTATTTAACCGTTCCTGTTCTTTTTGTTTTTTCTTTAATGCATGTAATTTCTTCTCTTCTTTGCGTCGATCATTTTTTGCCTTTTTCGCTTTATTCTGTAACCGTTTTTGTTCACGTTTTTTACGTTTATCTTCTTGCTTTAACTTATTAACCTCTTCTTCTATTTTACTTTCATCGATGGCAACAGCTTCAATAACTCTTACTTGTTTAACTGCAGAAATTTTTGGATCAGAAGATTTAAAGCTAATACCAATCGCAGCAAAAGCCAGCACATGAATAATTATTGCCCAAACAAGTACGTTCGGGTTTTTACGTATAGTTTGCCAAATAGTCATAACTACTGATCCGGTATTGCCGTTATCAAGCCCACTCTTGCCACACCCGCTTTTTGTAGTTGCGCCATAATAGTAACAACCGCACCATAATTTACTGACTTATCACCTTTAATATATATACCCTGCCCGGGACGATGACGCATAACAGCCGCAACCCGGGTAATCAATATTTCTACAGATAAAGGCTTATCTATATTATCTCCAATATTTATATAATATTGTCCTTTAGCATCCACTGAGACCACAACAGGTTCTTCTTGATCTTTAGCCATGGTTTTAGCAAACGTTTGTGGTAATTCAACTTGTACACCTTCGGTTAACATAGGGGCAGTTACCATAAAGATAACTAACAGTACCAACATAACATCAATATACGGAACAACGTTGATCTCTGACATACGCCGTTTACGAAAACGTGTGCTTGAATTATGTGGAGCTGGATTCTGAGCCATAATCTTTAACTAGTGTGAGCCTGACGTTGTAATAAAGTCGAAAATTCTTCAGAGAAAATATCATAACGATTTATCAGTCTTTCAATATCATTCGAGTAACGGTTGTAAGCAATTACCGCTGGAATTGCTGCAAATAAACCCATTGCGGTTGCGATTAAGGCTTCTGCAATGCCGGGGGCAACCGAACCGATAGAAGCATGTTGCACAGCGCCTAAGGCTAAAAATGAATTCATAATGCCCCATACTGTACCAAATAAACCTATATATGGACTTATTGAACCTACGGTCGCTAAAAAGGATAAATGGTTTTCTAATTCATCTACTTCACGATTTAATGCCACCCGCATAGTTCGTTGCGCACCTTCAACGGTGATAACAGGATCGATACCTGGGCTTTTACGCAAATGCGCAAACTCACGAAAACCTGATTCAAAAACAGCTTCTAAACCTTTAACTCGATCTTTTTTAGCTGCAATTTTTGCGTAAAGTTCGGCCAAATCGATTCCAGACCAAAAACGCCGTTCAAAATAATCAGCCGCAACTTTAGCCTCACGGACCATGATCCATTTTGAACGAATAATTACCCAGGACAGAATTGATAATCCCAATAACAACAACATAACCAACTGCACTAAAAAGCTGGCTTCGAAAATTAAACTTATTATTGAAAGTTCAGGTTGCACTTTTTCATCCCTTGTCACTAAAATTATAATTGTTATTACATTTTCTCATACAAACTTTCCGGCATTGCTTTCGGTCTAAAACTTTTTTCATCCAGTGTGCCAACTTTTATAATGCCTTTGCATAAAACCTGATGTTTTTTTAAAACTTCCTGCTCAATGGTAATACTGGCTTTACCTTTTTTTATAACCTTACTGGAAACGAATAATTCATCATTAAATTTTGCCGGAAAAAAATAATCTACTTTCACTGAGCGAACCGCAAATATGACACCCTCTTTGTCACGAAGTTCATCTTGCTCAAAACCTAAATTCCTTAACCACTCTGTTCGTGCTCGTTCCATAAATTTTATGTAATTAGTGTGGTAAACAACACCTCCTGCATCCGTATCTTCATAGTAAATGCGGATTGGCCAAAGGAATACATTCTCATTTTCAATGGTCATTATTTTATAATATATTAAGAATAAACAAATTTATGTGTACTGGTTATAATTTTTCATCATCTAAATAATATTGCGAAACAGATTCAGGTGGTTTCAAACAAAAATGTAAATATGCATTTTGTGTGGCAACTCGACCACGTGGTGTACGCATTAAAAAACCCTGTTGAATTAAATAAGGTTCAATAACATCTTCAATGGTGCCACGTTCTTCGCTCAATACAGCGACCAGGTTTTCGACACCAACTGGACCACCCTGAAATTTTTCGATCACCGCAAGTAATAAACGTCTGTCCATCATATCAAAACCAAACTTATCAACATCTAATAAGTTTAATGCTTTTGTTGCGGTTTCTTCATTAATAACACCATCGGCTTTTATTTCTGCGTAATCTCGTACCCGTCGTAATAAACGATTGGTGATGCGTGGTGTACCACGTGAACGTCGTGCTATTTCATTTGCCCCTGAGTCATCTAATTCAACACCCAGAATAACTGCTGAACGTTTCACTATTGAGACAAGATCATCAGTTGAATAAAATTCGAGTCGTTGCACAATGCCAAAACGATCTCGTAAGGGTGACGTTAATAAGCCTGCCCGTGTGGTTGCGCCGACTAAAGTAAATGGTGGTAAATCAAGTTTAATTGAACGCGCTGCGGGGCCTTCACCAATCATAATATCCAACTGGTAATCTTCCATTGCAGGATAAAGTATTTCTTCTACTACAGGACTTAAACGATGAATTTCATCAACAAACAAAACATCGTGTGGTTCAAGGTTAGTTAACAGTGCAGCAAGATCGCCCGGCTTTTCTAATACAGGACCCGATGTATGGCGCATGTTGACGTCAAGTTCATTGGCAATAATATGCGATAAGGTTGTTTTACCTAAACCAGGAGGCCCAAAAATAAGAACATGATCAAGTGCTTCTTTACGTCCACGGGCAGCTTGAATAAAAATATCCATTTGCTCACGTACTTTTGGTTGCCCTACATAGTCTTCTAATCTTTCCGGACGCATAGCACGATCAATGGCTTCGTCGCCATCAAGTGAATCTGCTGCAATTAAACGATCATTTTCTATCATAATTTACTTTCATAGTATTGTATTATAACAAACAGATTGCCACGGTCACGTTGTTCTCTCGCAATGCCAATAAAATTGTTATTTAATAATGGATGCTTTCAATGCATCACGAATAATTTCTTCACTGCTTAAATCATGACTATCAATCTGTGTCACCATACGACTTGCTTGTGGTGGTTTATAACCAAGTGCAATTAATGCACTCACGGCTTCTTCAATAGGATCAGCTTTATGTTCAATTTCAATCATACCTGCTGGTGATCTACCCTGTGCCGATAAATCTGTTTGCCAGTCCTTTAGCTTATCTCGCATTTCAATTACTAAACGTTCCGCGGTCTTTTTACCCACCCCAGGTAAACGTACCAATGTTGTCGTATCATTATTTTGAATACAACGAGCAAAATCATCTGCACTGATTGCCGATAAAATACTTAAAGCCAACTTTGGACCAACACCATTTATTTTAATCAAGCTGCGAAACATTCTACGTTCTGCTTCTGTTGCAAAACCGCATAGTTGTTGCACATCTTCACGCACTACCAAATGAGTATGCAAGATCACTTCCTGATTAACATCAGGTAATTGATAAAATGTTGACATCGGTGCATCAACTTCATACCCCACACCATTCACATCCAACAATAATGTGGGTGGTTGTTTAGTGAGTAATATACCTTTTAGTCGTCCTATCATATGTATCTTTTATGTAAATTTACGAATAATGAGAAGCGAGATTGCGGCGTTTTACCCTCCACAATATTTCTATGAGGGGCACTACGAAAGCATCCTCAAAATGCTCATGTACTAATGTACATTCCGCTTTTTCATCAGCTTCAAGCCTTGCACTCTAACTTCTCATTATCCGTAAAAATTCTAATGAGAAGTAAAATTGTGCATTTTTTCCTTTTTCTTAAATTCATGAAAATATCTCATTGTTAACGTGCTCTACGAGTACGTGGTGTATTTGAAAGCGCTTCAATTCTATTTTCCAATGTCTGTCCCGTATGGGCATGACATAAGGCAATCGCTAATGCATCTGCGGCATCTTCTTGTGGGGCACGAGATAATCCCAATAAATTAACCATCATGTGCTGAACCTGTATTTTGCTGGCATTGCCTTTGCCAACAACAGCTTTTTTTATTTGTGTTGGCGTATATTCGCTAACAGGGATTTTTCTTAGCGCAACAGTGGTAATTGCTGCGCCTCTGGCTTGTCCCAATTTTAATGCCGAATCAACATTTCGGCTAACAAACACTTTTTCAATTGCCATTTCATCCGGTTGAAACTCATCCAGCAGGGTATTTATTCCTTCTGCAATAATACAAAGTTTTTCAGCTAAACTGTCAGCTTTTATCCGAATACAGCCACTATTCACCCAAATCGACTTCCCAGCTTTAAGCTCAATAATGCCATATCCCGTAAAGCGAGAACCGGGATCAATGCCTAAAATTCGTTTCCCCGATGTATCTTTCCTATTCATAGTAATGAAGGATACAAGGTACGAAGGCAAAGAAAAAGGGGAGTAGAAACTCACTGCTGTCCCACAGTTGAGATAAAAAGAAAAGCCTGATCCAAAGTTGT
>CAZSCK010000078.1:0-11651 GCA_964605385.1 uncultured Thioalkalispiraceae bacterium | reverse complement strand
CTCAAGCTTTAATTGACTATTATTTTCAAGTTTAGATTTAATCGTGTTTTCACTTGAATAAATAATATCAAACGTTCCCATTATTTTTCGCATCATTTCACGACAGTATTCATCGATAAACGGCCTCATTGAAATATTATTATTTGGAGCAAAGTTAAACTCGATCGATAAATAATTTTTTTCTGTAACTGGAATCCAAAAATGAAATACTTTAGTTGTTTCATCAAATGTTCCAGAACCTGAACTTATCCACCTTTGTTTGTTATATGTTCTTTCTACAAAAGATTGTAAATCTTCAGGATAATGGGTTTTAGTTTCTTCTGACTTCCCTTTATTTTCCTCATCATCCCTTTTAGCCATATCAAGTAATATCGCTTGTATAAATTCAACTGGACTACTGATATCTCTTGATGTATCTAAAACTTCATTTACATGAATTGACATCATCATGCTGCCAACATCTTTAGCTATAAATGAGTTATCTTTAAAATCCCACCATCGTCGCATCAGTTCTATTGAATTATTTATTTCAAATGCTTTTTGATTCTTAATATTTAAAACCGCTATTAAATCATCAGCAGGCATATCTTTACTGAAGTTCTCAGGCATTAAAAAATTTATAATATTTCCGGATAAATTAATTTGTCTAGCCATATATAGGAAGGTTTTATTTTCTTTGGATGAACTAAATAATTGCATATCACATATGATTTCATCATATTTTTTGAATTGCACTTTTTGCTTCCTGATTTGTTTTATCAATTAATTTAATCATCATATTTCGCATTAAGGTTTGATCAAGAGTTTCTATTGTTTTAACCTTTTTAAGACCAAGAACTTCCATTATTTTACGCATAAGAAGAAGCACCCACTCTCCAATTGCTATTGATAGTTCAATACCTTTGCGGAGCATATAAGCAATAGTATCAGCAAGTGTTACCGCGCCAATAAAACCACCTTGTAATACTGTAGCTGCGGCACCAAATGCTTTTCTTAAAATATAAATAATGGCTTCATTAATCCACTGCCATATAAAAGGGCTATTTGCAGTAACAGGTGATTTCGATTTCAGCCATTGTTCTACAGCATTTTCAACACTATAGGGTGGTCGTCTGCGCTCAAACTGTTTCCAACCAAAATCTTTAACTGACTCAACATATTTTCCTATATCATGGGCCTCTTTAGAAATCATACCTTCACCAAAAGGAATATAATGCCCAAAACCAGGTAATGGTGGTTGGACAAATGGAAACAGTGGAATCATAGGAACTGGATCAGTTGGGTGATAGGCACGAAATATGTTTTTCTTACCCAGCTTAGATGATAAACGATTAGCAAATAACAACATTCCAGGTTTTGGAGCACCAAAAGTATAAAGTTTAACCGGTACGCCTTTATTACTTTTTACCCAATCTGCAACAAGTGTAGCTATGGCTCCCCCTAAGCTATGGCCAATACAATGCACAGTTTTAACTTGTTTTGTATCTTTCAAAAAACTCTGAAGTTGCGGCAACATACTATTAAATATGTGATTAAAGCCTAAATGTACAGGTAATCCCGTTTTTGATGAGGTCACTCCTATTCTTGCATTACTTACCCAATCAGCACCAAAATTAGCTGATGTTGAACCACGAAATATTAAAAATAATTCGTTTTTATACCTGTCACCTCCCATTGCACAAACGCCAAAACCATCACGTGTATTGATAAGTCGAGATCCGACGACGGCATTTAATTGCTGAGAGCTTCCCTTTGCTTGTGAGAATTCTTTTCGAGACATAAATGCTAATAATAAGCGTTCATATTGAACTGAGTATATATCCTGAGCTAACTCTGCGGCAGTCCCTGGCTTGAGTTCCATATCTACTACTCCGTAATATTATTTTCTATTTTATCCCACGTACATTTTGTTACAAGCAAACCACTTTCAAGTCTCATTGGTTTATCTTCATCAGTCAACTCACACCTGAAATTTATTGGTACTCCTTCTAGCTCGCCATATTTATTTTTTGTCCTTTTTCCCATAGACCAAATAAAATATTCCTTTTCTTTATGTACTACTTTAATTTCTTGCCCTACCACAAATTGAGAAAAACCACTTATTTTTAAAGTCTGTTTTATTTCAGGTAATAAGAAGTGCCCTTCATGATTAGTAATTACAAAATCTTTTTCACCAATATCATCTTTCCAATTTACTCGACGTTCAACTTTCACATTTTTAACGGGTTTACCATTAAATGTAATATGCCCTTCCATTTCTGAAAATAAAAATACTTCTTCTTCTGTCTTTGAAAAAAATGACATGGATACTCCTTCAAATGTTAAAGCAGCTAATATTACAACCGCTAACAACTTGCTAAATGATATTGATTTTTTTTGACTAGTTATATTCATACATATATCAGTATATTTAAATAATAGAATTTAATGTTTGAGAATTATGAAATACAATTTGAACAGTCCCTTTCGAGAAGATAGGACTGTTCATTTGTTATATATCTGTGATTTGCATGAAATATCCTTTTCCTTAATCATCCTTATTCCGTAAAGTATGCATGAACTGTAAATAAATTACATTAGTTTAATATTTATCCATTAAATTACACCATCCAGATTGCCGCGCTGTTGCTCGCAATGACTATTAAAGAGAAGAAAATTTCGGCAAAAAAAATCATGCGATAAGCATGATAGTTATAGAAGCGGCATTATTTTTTATGCCTTTAAACATAAAGGGTAACGTCCTTGTCCGAAAGCATTCCATGTAATATCACACTTAAGTATGATATTAGGTGCTCTTCGGAAGCTCTGCTACTTAATCAATCATTGATTAAGCCAGATACTTTGCGTATTGAATACTGGGGTGGATATCCAATGTGCCTTTTCGGAGCTGTTACGAGCATTCCTTACTCGTATCATCCATGAGGTACAATCCAATTAGTACATTCCTTTCCAAATACTCCGTATTTTCGCTATCCCTGTTCGCGTAATCCAACACGACATAAATTCCTTTTCTGCATTATTTATATATAAGCAATGCATAAGTTAATATTAATAATGTGGCATTTGAATTGCAAACAACTGTTAACTGTTACGTGAACCAGTTCATACTTTTAAGTTAATGGCTGCAAAATCAACAACTTAGAAAAACCATAAAGCTGTTGATTCGGGTTATCCTGTAACAGGTTGATAGCACTCAATATTTTGAATTTGTTGCAGGGAATTTTAAGTATCTGGATAGATTATCTGATAACGACTCAAGGTCGATGTTTAATAAAAAAGCCCCGTATATTTGATACGAGGCTTTTTTATATATTAGGCTTTTAACTGAAATTAGACAGCCTCGAACACCTCCGTTTCCCATGCTGCATAACTGTCCATCCATCTTAAACTGAGCTAATACCATGCAATAACGGGTACCATCATCGCAAACCAACTCCAGTCTTCAATGAGGATTTTATTGGTAAAGAGATCTTGAGTCAAAAAGAATAGTGGCCAGGGGAAACAGTAAAGCGTGAAAATAACACTTGCCCAAATTAATCTCACTGCTCCAACCCGAGTCTGAATGCTTGAAAAGGCTAAAAAAACCCAAAGTGGAGTATTGTCTGTTTTTTCCATGGGGCTATTTTACCTTTATTTGAGCTTTGAAAATAGTTAACCGCGCAAAGAAAACCCCGCACGAAGCGGGGTTTGCTCAGGTATATATTTGACTAAGATTAAGCGTTAGCTTTTTTTCTTGAAAAACCGAAGAAACCAAGTAAAGCAGAACCGAATAACCATGCTGCTGCTGGAACAGGAACAGCAGATACTCCAGCGATAATACCTTCACCTGCTACATCATCATAAGCTGCGCTTAGGAATGAAATAGTTGATGTACTACCAGTGCGGGTAAATGCATATTCAATCCAACCGTATAAAGCACTCTCAGTCAGGAATCCCAAATAACCGTCATGTGAACTTCCCCATACACCTGCTGTAACTCCACCAACAAGAATTGTATCCCAATCATCAGCTGCACTTGTTTCAGCTGTACTTACATGGCTTCCAAAAGTACCGACACCAATGCTATCTCCTGCTGAATATGACTCTAGATAATAATACGTATTACCAGAAGAATCTGTCGTCGAAAGACCTGACGTAGAAAAAGTTCCAGTTCCCGGTAATATAAAGTCAAAGTATTCACCAGAAAAACCAGGATCAACAGTAAATGAACCAGCACCACCTAATCCGATCGTTGTGGCTGTCAAATCAGAAACACCACCTTGAGAGTAAGTTCCCCCGATACCAACATCAATAACAGTAGCCGAAGATACCGCAGTGTGAAGCAGTAACAAAGCTCCCGTAATTATAGCTAAAATGGATTTTTTCATTATATTTACTCCTTGTATTATTTGTTATTAATAATTCAAGATTCTAAATAGACATAGCTAAAAGCTTAAGTAATTTTTCATCTTAAATATCCATATATATATAAATTCTATATAAATACTCTCACATAAAGCTAGGGCATAAAATGACCCGAATGGGTCATTTTATGCCCCAGCCACCCTATACTAAATTAAAAAACAACTTGCATAAAAAAACCCGTAACTCATTGTTTTAAATGTGATTACGGGTCTTAGTGAGTCCTCATGGGACTTCTGTTTGGTGCCGATGGCCAGACTCGAACTGGCACGGGTCTCCCCACTACCCCCTCAAGGTAGCGCGTCTACCAATTTCACCACATCGGCTTAGATGGTAGTACCTAGTCTGATACCGGTACGTCTGATGTTGGTTTTGCAGGCTGACTTTCTGTTTCTGCTGCAGGAACATCTGATTTTTGTTCTGTTACGGTGTCTACAACACTGGTCGGAGTAATATTTTGTACTGATAAATATGCGAGCGACAAGCTTGTTATAAAGAAAATTGTTGCGAGTATGCCGGTAGCACGGGTCAAGAAAGAGGATGAACCCTGACTACCAAATACCGTTGATGATGCTCCACCACCGAATGCTGCACCAGCATCTGCACCTTTACCTTGCTGTATTAAAACGAGGCCGATTACGCCTATGGCAACAAGAAGGTGAATAACAAGAAGAATATTATGTAACATGGTTTTAAACTCTTAAATTGTAAATTAACCTGCAGCTTTGCAGATAGCTAAAAAGTCTTCAGCTTTTAATGATGCGCCGCCAATTAAACCGCCATCAATGTCGTTCATTGCTAATAATTCAGCAGCATTTCCTGCATTCATGCTGCCACCGTACTGGATACGTACTTTTTCAGCGACTGATGCATCTTTTTCTGCAATCATTTTACGAATTGCCGCGTGAGTTTCTTGTGCTTGTTCAGGTGTCGCTGTTACACCTGTTCCAATTGCCCATATTGGTTCATAAGCAATAACCCCATCAGTCAAAGCTTCAACACCACTTTTTTCAATAACAGCATTGATTTGACGAGCACAAACATCAATCGTCACACCAGATTCACGTTCTTCTAAAGTCTCACCAATACACAAAATTGGCGTTAAACCTGTTTTTCGTGCAACTTCAAATTTTGAAGCTACTAATTCGTCTGTTTCACCATATAAAGTACGGCGCTCTGAGTGACCTACAATGACGTATTCAGATTTGAAATCCAGCAACATATCGGCTGAAATTTCACCGGTGAAAGCACCTTTTGCTTCTGTACTGAGGTTTTGACCACCCCATGCGACTGCAGAACCTGATAACTGGTCGGATACATCTGCAAGGAAAATAGCAGGAGCGCAAACAACAACCTGGGCTGACTTTACATCGCCCATTCCAGCTTTAACGCCTTCCAGTAATTCTTTAATACTTGAACGTGAACCGTTCATTTTCCAGTTACCGGCAATTATCGGCTTGCGCATGGTTGATATCCCCTAAAATTTCGTGTCGAAATACGTGTTTATTCTATTGTAAAATAGCGGCGAATATTAACGTCGAAATGGCAATAAAGCAAGGTAAACAGGCTGTTACTGAGGTTTTCTTAGTCAACCTCTGCAAAGACATATCAATGCAGGTTTATTCGCACGGTATGGTGAAATGGTCATAGAGATGATACTGAGCACCGCATTCAAATAAATTCGAACCTACAAGAGATTTGTGCAATAACGAGAGGGAGAGCTTAAACTACGGCATTTTTAACCACATCTGCCAATTTTTTTGCCACGGACTCAACCAGATTTTGCTTCTGCCCTTCTACCATTACCCGGATTAAGGGCTCGGTACCAGATGGGCGCAATAAAACACGCCCTGTATCGGCCAATTCAGCTTCAGCTTCGCGTAAGGCGGCTTGAATTTCAGCGTGATTATCCAAATCTGGCTTTTTTGCCACCTGAACATTAATCAACAACATGGGGTATTTTTTCATCCCCGAAGCCAAGTCTTTGAGGCTTTGGCCTTGCTCAACAACTGCAGCTAATACCTGTAAGGCTGCAACAATACCGTCCCCTGTTGTTGTTTGATTAAGACAAATCAAATGACCAGATGACTCACCACCTAAGCGCCAGTTTTTGTCTAATAACTGCTCCATAACATAACGATCTCCCACGCCTGCTCGGCTAAAAGGGATTTCATGTTTTTTAAAGGCATGTTCTAAACCAAGATTAGTCATTAACGTGCCAACAACGCCACCTTTTAATGCTCCCTTTGCATATGACGCCATGGCCATAACATAGAGTAACTGATCACCATCAACGAGTTCACCATCCTGATCAACCATTATAAGTCGGTCACCATCACCATCAAAAGCAATACCAAGATCAGCTTTATGTTTTAACACTTCCTTTTGTAAATTTTCAGGTTGAGTTGAACCAAAGCCTGCGTTGATATTCATGCCATCGGGTGAATCACCTATACTAATTAGTTCGGCACCTAATTCACTAAATACTTTTGGAGCAATGTGGTAAGTAGCACCATTAGCACAGTCCACCACAATTTTTAAATTAGATAAATGTAATTCCGAAGGAAATGTATTTTTACAAAATTCAATATAACGGCCGGCAGCATCATCTATGCGTGAAGCTTTACCCAATACAGATGATTCACAACATGTTAATTCTTTTTCCAGTTCTGCTTCAATGGCAGACTCAACATCATCGGCTAACTTTGTTCCTTCTGCCGAAAAAAACTTAATTCCATTATCTGAAAAAGGATTGTGTGAAGCACTAATTACAATGCCCGCTTGTGCATTAAATGTTCTGGTTAATTGTGCAATGGCAGGGGTTGGCATCGGCCCCAATAATAAAATATCAACTCCAGCTGCAGATAAACCGGCTTCTAATGCAGACTCCATCATATACCCTGAGATACGAGTATCTTTACCAATAAGAATCTTACTGCCTTTTTCTGCACCAAGCACGCGCCCGACAGCCCAGCCTAGTTTGAGCATAAAATCAGGTGTTATAGGGTATGTCCCTACTGCGCCACGAATACCATCTGTACCAAAAAACTTTTTCTTCATTATATATTCCATATTCAGGTCGGTCTTCAGGCCGACGCAATGGTAAATACAAGTAAATTATTTGATGTTTTAATATTAGCATTGGCCTGAAGGCCAACCTACAATTTACTTTCCTATTCTGAAATTAGCCTATATACCTATAGGTTATTTTGTGTTTTTAACTGCCATACATAACTTTAAAGCATCTGCTGTTGCTTTAACATCATGTACGCGAAGTATATTTGTATCCATCCATGCCGCTAATGTTGCCAGTGCCACACTGCCATGCAAGCGTTCATCTGCGGGTGCATTATTCAATATTGTTCCTATCATTGACTTACGAGATACGCCTACCAGCAATGGAACGCTTAACTTTTTAAAATCAGCTAAATGTTTAAATAAAGTTAGGTTATGTTCGAGTGTTTTCCCAAAACCAAAACCGGGATCAATAATTATTGATCTACGTTTAATACCCGCTTTCACACAAGCATCAACTCTATCTTTAAGAAAATCTTTTACTTCTTGCACAACATCTTTGTACTCGGGGGTATGTTGCATCGTTCTTGGTTTGCCTTGCATATGCATTATACAAACAGGCACATTTAATTTTGCTGCAAGTTCAACAGCACCTTCTTCCTGCAAGGCATTAACATCATTTATCATAGATGCGCCTGCTGATATTGCCTGCTGCATTACTTCTGTTTTACTGGTATCAATTGAAATTGGAATATCCGAAATACCACGTATCGATTTTATTAAAGGAATAACACGTTGGCACTCTTCATCAACAGAGACTTCTGTTGCCCCCGGACGGGTGGATTCACCACCGACATCTATGATTTGTGCGCCATCATTAATCATCTGCTTAACATGATTAATGGCACTGTCAGTATTGATGAACAAGCCACCATCGGAGAATGAATCTGGCGTTAGATTTAGAATCCCCATAATACAGGGCTGATTTAGCTCTAAAGTCTTGGAAGGAAAATGTAGTTTCATTGAATAAATTTCAGATAAAAAAATGCCCCGCTATGCGAGGCATTAATTTAAATAATGTTAGTGTTCACCTGCCGGACCACCAATTTTATCATCTGAGGAAGGTTTATCTTCTTTAGTGGCTTCAGTGCTATTTTTATTATCACCACTACCGCTTGAAGTTGAACTGTCATCCCAGCCTTTGGGGGCTTTCGGTTCTTTACCATTCATAAGATCAGCAATTTGATCTTTATCGATGGTTTCATATTTCATTAAGGCATCGGACATAGTATGTAGAATATCGATATTCTCTTTAAGAATTTTTTCTGCACGAGTATAATTTCGATCAACAATGTTACGTATTTCTTCATCAATCACATGTGCCGTTTCATCAGAAAGACTTTTATGCTGAGTAACCGATTTACCCAGAAACACTTCACCTTCTTCTTCACCGAATGTCATTGGGCCTAGCTTATCCGATAATCCCCACAGGGTTACCATGTTATGCGCAAGCTCGGTTGTACGTTTAATATCGTTGGATGCACCTGTGGTTACTTTTTCTGCACCAAAAATAAGTTCTTCCGCGATACGTCCCCCAAACAAACTGGAAATCTGACTTTCCAGGCGTTCTTTACTATAACTGTAACGATCTTCTACTGGTAAGAACATGGTGACACCTAAAGCACGACCTCGAGGAATTATTGATACCTTATAAACAGGATCATGCGAGGGTACTTTTAAACCAACAATCGCGTGACCTGCTTCATGGTAAGCAGTGAGTTTTTTCTCATCGTCATTCATTACCATTGAGCGGCGTTCAGTCCCCATCATGATTTTATCTTTGGCTTTATCAAACTCGCTCATATCAACTAAACGTTTATTAAAACGAGCAGCAAACAAAGCGGCTTCGTTAATCAGATTAGCAAGATCCGCACCTGAAAATCCAGGGGTACCTCGAGCAATGACTTTTGCATCAACATCATCACCAATCGGTACTTTACGCATATGTACTTTTAATATTTGTTCACGACCCAACATATCAGGTAATGGTACAACCACCTGACGGTCAAAACGACCAGGGCGAAGTAACGCCGGATCAAGTACATCGGGACGATTGGTTGCCGCGATAACAATGACACCTTCGTTACCTTCAAAACCATCCATTTCAACTAATAATTGGTTTAAAGTTTGTTCACGTTCATCATGTCCACCACCTAAACCGGCACCACGATGACGACCGACCGCATCAATTTCATCAATAAAAATAATACATGGTGCATGTTTCTTTGCCTGTTCAAACATGTCACGTACACGTGAGGCACCAACACCGACAAACATTTCGACAAAATCAGAACCTGAGATAGTAAAGAAAGGAACTTTTGCTTCACCGGCAATTGCTTTAGCCAGTAACGTTTTACCTGTACCTGGTGCCCCTACCATCAAAACACCCTGAGGGATTTTTCCACCGAGTTTTTGGAATTTGCCAGGGTCCCGTAAAAATTCAACTAACTCCGCAACTTCTTCTTTGGCTTCATCGACACCCGCAACATCATTAAAATTAATTTTAATTTGATCTTCACTTAACAATCGCGCTTTGCTTTTGCCGAAAGACATCGCGCCGCCTTTACCACCACCTTGCATCTGACGCATGAAGTAAAGCCAAATACCAATAATAATCAGGAATGGGAATGAAGATATGAAAATTTGCATCCAAACAGACTGCTCTAAAGGTTTTGCTTTTATGACAACACCACCTTTAAGTAAATCTCCGATCATCGCTTTGTTGTCAGTTTCAGGGCTGTAAGTACTAAACTTAGAACCACCTTGTAACGTTCCGTTAATAACGCGTCCCGTTAACATAACATCTGTCACTTGGCTTGAATTGATGCTCTTAATAAATTCAGAATAACTAATTTCCTGAACTTTATTATTTTGCGTCAGGTTACTAAAAACTGACATTAAAATGACCGCAACAACTACCCATAAAATGATATTTTTAACTAAATCGTTCAATGTTTTCTACCTTAAATCTTGACTGATAATTAATAAACTTCGTTAATATTACTGCTTCTTAAACTGCTTTGCCATTAAATAAATTTCTGACGAGCGTGCTCTCGAAGCTTTTGGTTTCCGCACTATTATTTTAGCAAAATGCTGGCGTAATTCCTTCTTATATTCATCCATTCCTTCTCCGGTAAATACCTTAGTGACAAAGCTACCTCCCGGCTTCAAGACACTGACTGCAAACTCCATCGCAAGTTCAGCCAAATACATCATTTTTGGCTGATCTATTGCCTTTGTACCACTTATATTGGGGGCCATATCCGAAATAACAAGGTCTACCCACTTACCATCCAGTGCTTCCATTAGCTCATCATAAACGGCTTGTTCGGTGAAATCCCCTTCAATAAAGGTGACATCAGGCACCGCATCCATCGGTAGAATATCTAATGCAAAAAGACGGCCAGAATCACCCACTCGCTTGCTGAGTAATTCACTCCAACCGCCGGGAGCTGCGCCTAAATCCACTACTGTCATGCCTTTTTTCAATAGGCGATCTTTATCGTCCATTTCTATTAGTTTATATATCGCACGCGAGCGGTAGCCTTCTTTTTGCGCGCGTTTGACGTATTCGTCACTGAAATGTTCGGTTAACCATTTATTACTTGTTTTGGATCTGGCCATAAGGGAGTTCGCTGTGTACTCAATATCTAATTTATAGTGATTATACGTGATTTATCATGTCTGACACGTTAGAATGTGCGCCCTTCGACGCCCCGATACTTGAATTTTCACCAGGATTTCTACATGGACATTACTGACAAACAAATCATCTTTTTACGCAAAAAATGCCACCATATTAAACCTATAGTTTCAGTAGGTAATGCAGGCCTAACTGAAAATGTGATGTCTGAAGTTGAGCTTGCGCTGAGTCATCATGAATTAGTTAAAATTAAAATTGCTGGAAATAGTGATGAACGCAAAATGATCGCAAATACAATTGTGGAGCAAACCGGTGCTGTATTAGTTCAGAGCATTGGGCATACTGCGAGTTTTTATCGTGAAGCGGATAAACCTAAAATCCAACTACCTAAAATATAATTGTAAATTGTAAGTCGGCCTCGTAGTGCTCCTCTTCAAAAATATTTTCGAGGGTCTCAGACCAACGCAGCGGTAAGTCAGTAATTCAAATCATATTATTCACTACTGTTATTAATTACACCAATAGTTGATAT
>CAZSCK010000077.1:0-12090 GCA_964605385.1 uncultured Thioalkalispiraceae bacterium | reverse complement strand
CCTTATTTGCATCGGTTGATGTGACGGTTAACAGCTTTTCCAACATAGAAGAAATTATTGGTAGCAGCACAGGCAGCAGTAGTATCACCGGCGATGATTTTGCAACACGTTGGACGGTTAACACAGAAGACAATATCAATGTCTTTTACAATGATGGTAGCGGTGATATCAACCTTCTTCTTACCAACTTCGACACCTTAAACGGTGGCGATCAAGTCGACACCTTTAATTTAAATGCAAATATAACGGGCAGTGTTAATGGCGGTACAGCCACAGGCGGTGGAACAAACCAGGCAGACATATTTAATATCGCGGCGAGTATCACGGGTACATTAAACGGTGAAGTGGGTGATGATACCTTTAATATCAATGCAACCGGGTTAACGATTGCCGGAATTAATGGTGGTAGTGGAACCGATACCTTAGTGGCGGCGAATGAAGCGAATTACTGGGATATTACTTCACAAAATACTGGAGCAATTTATTCGAATTCAGGAAAAACCCTACAACAAAGAAACTTTAGCAGTATTGAAATTTTAACAGGCAATGCAGCATTAGATCAGTTTGATTTAGCTGCAAATATTACCAGCCAAATAAATGGCTTAGGCGGTAATGATATTTTCAACATTACCTCTAGTTTTTCTGGTGCGATGGATGGTGGTGCTAATAACGACACGTTTAATATCTCATCGGAATTCACAGGTAGTATTACAGGTGGAGCGAATAACGATACATTTAATATTCTAATGACAGGTTTAAGCTTAACCCAGACGTTAAACGGTGGCGATGGTATAGATACAATTGTTGCGGCGAATGAAGATAATTATTGGGCTATTTCCGGGCTTAATACTGGCTCTATATTTACTAATGCTGCTCAAGATAACCTGCGTTCGAGTTTTATAAATATAGAAAATATAACGGGTGGTAGTTCAGCCGATATTTTTGATCTGTCTAATTTAAATGCAGAAGTGGCAGGTATAATAAACGGTGGGGTAATTACTGGCGATACGGCAACATACAATACAATTATAGGTCATAACGAAGAAAATGATTGGATTATAAGTCAACTGGATGAAGGAACGATAGAAGATACATTAACAAATACTCAGTATGCTAATTTTTCATCGGTTCAAAACTTTACAGGGTCGTTGAACGCTAATGATTACTACACATTTACTAATCAGGGTGATGTGAGTGGGATAATTGATGGTCGAGGTGATACAACTGGAGATCGAATTAATGTCAGTGCGATTGGTTTGGTTTCCGTCGAGATTGGTAATATAATTAATTCAAATATAAATATTAATAACATTGAAGATGTTCGAGCTAATTCGACTACAAATAATACATTGTTTGCCAGAATTGGAGCGAATACATGGAATATAGAAGATACAGATCCTGGTGGAACTATTAGTGATGGTGTTAACGATGGCACACTTAATGGAAATATTACCTTTATTAACTTTAGAAATCTTACTGGTACAGATGATGTTACAGATGATTTTACGATAGCCAATAACGCGAGTATTACAGGAAAAATTGATGGGGGTACTGTCACTGGACCTTTAAATTATAATACGTTAACAGGCCAGAATGTTGCGAGTGATTGGATTATAAATGGTTTGGATCGTGGTTATGTTTTATATGATGGAACATCAACTCGTTATGTTAATGAGTTTGTGAGTATTCAAACATTAAACGGTGGTAATAGTGCAGATAAATTTACTCTTTCTACAAGCCTTTCTGCAATTACCGATACTATTAATGGTGGAATAACTGATTTGGCCGATGACACAACTTTTAATGCATTGGTTGGATTTAATCAAACAAATGACTGGACTATTACGGCTGTTAATGAAGGCAATATAAATACTTCTTCATCTTTCACCAACATCCAAAATTTAACGGGTGCTTTGAATTCTGATGATACCTTTAGCTTTAATGATGGCAGTAGTCTTACGGGAATTATTGATGGACGCGGTAACACAGCAACTGGCGATAGTATTGATTTAACTGCGGTACAAAATAACGTAATTATAATTGCGGGTGAAGATTTCACTAATATTGAGAAAGTTGATGCAACAAATGGTTTCGACAACACTTTGGTTGGAACCACTGTTACAAATATATGGACTATAAATAACTCTGATGCGGGCACTTTAAATACATCATTATCCTTTTTAGGTTTTGCTAATTTATCCGGTAATGATTCAGATATCGTGCCTTCGATTGATGAGTTTACTTTTGCAATTAATGGCCAGTTAAGTGGTTATCTGGATGGTGCTGGTGGAGCATCAGATACTCTTAATGTTGTTGCACTTAATGATGTAGATGTATTCATATCAAATACCAACACTGGTGTTGATGCAGATTATGTTTTTGCTGTTAATGTTGAAACAATTACTGCAAGTACAAACAATTCATTTACTAAAAGAATTAATGGTGGTCACGTTAACAATACTTGGATAATTGATGGGGTTGATACAGGAACAGTTAATATAACGGGTAACAATGCTGCAGACCAAAAAACACGCTTTAATAATTTTAATAATATATTAGGTGGTTATCGAGATGATCGTTTCCAAATTACTGGCAATATCTCAGGAATAATTGATGCGAATGAAACAGATGATATTACTATTCCTGATAATGATCAGATAGATTTTTCATCTCAACTCGATGAGCAAACAATAAGTTTAGCTGATGGCAGTCCTTTTGGTTCAGTAAAAAATATTGAAGGTATTATTGGTAATGGAATAAATATGACTCTGGAAGGCGATAATATCGTGAACACCTGGGATATTACGGGTGTAAATAGTGGTATTTTAAATGATGCTCTTGTTGACGATAGAATAACATTCAGTGGGTTTAGTTATTTGAGAGGCAATGATCAAACAGATACCTTTAATGTTACGCTTAATCCTTTAGATTCGACTGAAAATGGAACAATAGGGACAATAAATAACAGTATTATTGAAGGTGAAATTTTTGGTGCTGGTGGTGATGATATATTAAATATTGTCCTTACTGGACAAGAAAGTGGACAGATTCGTTTCAATGGCGGTGGCCAGAATGATCAGGTAAATATAAGTTCTGGAACATTAACTGGCTCATATACTGGTATTTACACTCCAAATGTAGACTATACATTTAAAAGTGCAACGAATAGCTATGATCAAATTAGTTACTCGCATACTTCTCAAACAAACTTCAAAGTTGATTATCGCCAAGTTTCATCTGTACAAGATACGGTAGTAGCAGAAACCTTTACTATTAATGGAACATCGGGTAATGATTCGATAGATCTTGCTGCTAGTTATTTTCAGGTAAATGCTAATTTATCTGTTGATTTTTCTTACAGCGATAAAACAAATTTAATTGTTGATGGTCTTTTAGCTGGAATAGATAGTATTAATGTTCTTAATAATATTGGCAACAGCGGAATGAATTTTATATTTGAAAATGCTGGAGTAACAGCTGGCAATAACATTGTTACAGCAAACAATTTAATTTTTAATAATGCCAGTGCAGGAATAAGTAATACTCAACCTTTATTAACGGATATTAATTTCCTCAGTATTACTGATTCAGGTTCTATTTATATTAATGATGAAGGTAATGGCGCTGCTTTAGATATTGCTAACCTAAGCACAAGTAATATTGTTGATATTTATTTAGCAAATGGTGATATCACAAACTCAAGCAATCTTGTTTCTTCAGCTGCTTTCCTTGCTAATGCTGCTAATGGAAATATCAGTCTATTGGGGAATAATCAATTAGGTGGTTCGCTAACATTGCTGGCTGCAAACGGTACAGTTCTCTTTGAGAATAATATTGATACTGTATTAGATAATGTCGACACAACCAGTTTAACCTTAAACGTTTTTGGTGGTTTTAATACGACACAAACGACAACGGGAATTATTAAAGCGAATACACTGATTCTGGAATCAAACGGTGATATTGATTTAAGTAATAATAATATTTTGAATAATATTACTGTAGTAAATGCAAATAACGTAAAAATAGTAAATTCTCAGTTATCAAATATTATTAATGTTGTAGCAACTAATAATGTTGATATGTCATCTAATGGAATATCTCTGGGAACTATTACAGCTGATTCAATTATCCTTGATGCGGGTACCGCAGCTATATCTGATAGCAATGGTGTTTCTGTTAACTTAGTTGCTAATAACATTAGCTTAATGGCAACCAATGGTATTGGTACATTAACGAATGCCATTGATACACAAATTGATGGAACTACAACTCCAGGTGAATTAACGGCCATTAATAAGAATGGCGGTGATATTGCTATTTCAAATGTAGGTAACCTTTTACTTAGAGAAGTAAGTAATCTGGAAGGTGATGGTGACATATTAATTAGTAATAATGGTGATTTGACAATTGATACATTAGAAACACTAACAGACTTCACGGATACGGGAACAGGCCGTATAGATATTAATGTGACTAATGGAAATGTTTTAGGTGCGAATAAGGCAAATTATACAAATCAATCAGATGTTCGGGCACATTCAGTAACTTTCTTGTTGGATAATAGTCATTCGGTTGGGAATGGTGTCAGACCATTAAGCGTTGAAGTTCCTGATACGGTTGAAGTATTACTTGCCAACCAAACGTTTATTTATTTTTATGGTACGGAACCTCTTAATTTTGTCGGTGAAAATGAATTGTCAAACCAAATATTTGACTTGATAAATAACTTGGCAGGTCAACAACTGATTGAAGTTGAATCATTAGCACAAATTGATCCTGCCATTTTTACTGATGTTAGAAATTATAGTCATTCTGATAATGCATTAATGATGCCTGTTGATCAGCGTTATGATGATACGGAAGAAGAAAAAGAAAAATATCTTCAAGTTAATTAATTACATTATTTTATAAAGAAACTTTAGTTATGTGTTGTTCTAAATTTAAAAAAGCATTTTTATCTGTATTATTTATTTCAAGTATAAGTCTTCCTGTTGTTGCTGGTTTTCTCGATATGCCAGATGTCAGTGAAACTCCTGAATTAGAAAGGAAATCGATGCTTCGCGATATTGATATTCCAGGCGTTAAAGATCGTGATCCTGATCCTGAGTCTGGACCACGATTAGCTGTCTCAGAATTTCGAATTCAAGGTTTGGTTGAATATCCAGAATTAGGTATAACTCGCAAAGCGTTAAATGAGTTAGTAGAAAAAATACGTTTTGATTTTATGGCTGAGGGTAAATTACTTGATTCTGGCTATACATTAGATGAGTTAGGTGGCCTATCAGATTTACTTGTTGATATTGAAGAGCAAACAACAGATCGGCATGTTACTCCGATTGAAGTACAAAAACTGGTATGGTTGATTCGTGGTCAACGTGCAAAGCGTGGTGTTACGCTTGGTCAAATTGAAACTATTGCAGATAAAATTACTCGTTTCTACCGTGAACGTGGTTTTATTCTTGCAAAAGCTTATATTCCAAAACAGGAAGTTCGTGATGGAATTGTTACTTTAACATTACTGCTTGGTGTATTGGGTAGCGTGGATGTTAATAATAATGAACTTTATTCAGAGTCAAAATTAAAGTCAGTATTTGATGACATGTTGACTAACCCGGTAACGAATGCTCAAGTGGAAGAAAATCTTTATTTAATTAATGATTTCCCGGGTATTACAGTTAATGGTTATTTTGAACCTGGTTATCAGGTTGGTGATACTAAACTTACTATCAATGTCAAAAATGAAGAAAAATTTAATGCAAATATTCGACTTGATAATCATGGTACAGACAGTACGGGTAAGTATCGCGCATATGCTGATATACAAGTAAATAACCTATTGGGAAATGCAGATTTATTTAAACTAAGCGTTCTTTATGCATCTCAGCCTGATAACACAGAATATTTTCGAGCAAACTATGAAACAAATTTATTTAGCCCAAGATTTAAATTTGGCATTGGAGCTTCAAAAAATCAGTTTTTAGTTGATAAATCAGATTTAAATGCTTCGGTGGGTATACATGGTACCGTTGAAATTGTTGATGTTTCATTACATTATCAACTTACTCGTTCTCGCACCAAAAATACAAGCATTAATATTAAATATGAAAATATTTATTCAGATTTACAAATAGGTGATTTTATTGATATTGATAATAAGTTAGATGATGAATTAAATAATACATCATTAACATATAACTATGATTATCTGAATGAAGAAACAAAAACTTTACATCAAGGTAATTATAAAGTTACCTCAGGCAAGTTTGTTTTTGGAGCAGAGGACGGACAAAGTACAACTTACCAATTTTTTAATGCTGACTACACGATGTTAACCTTTGTTAAAGTTCCCTTCACAAAAGCAATTTCACGTTTAATTTTTCGAACTAACCTGCAATATTCTGGAAAACCATTACCCACAGTTTCACGTTCATCATTAGCTGGACCAACAAGAGCGCGTGGTTATGCAGCCGATATTTATTCAGCTGATGATGTTTTATATGCTGGAGTGGATTGGTTATTTAATAGTCCTGATATGTTTGATTTTAATATATTTGGATTGGCTAATTTTAAAGAATTAGTTAAACCCTTTGTATTTTTAGATGCTTCTTATGGGCTTCAACATTCAATTGATCCGGCAGAAGACACAATTACTGGGCAGTTAATAAATGCGGGGGTTGGTTTGCAGTTTGCGAAGGGAAATTTTAGTGGAAACCTTCATATTGCCCTCCCTTTAAATGAGTCTTTTTCAGAGCCAGTAGGCTCAAAAGAAGAGACATCAGCAAGAGTTATTTTTGATTTTCAGTACAAATTTTAAATGTTAAAAAGTGTGAATAAGGTCACTAAAAACAGGGAAATTTATTGAATGTTTTGATGTATATTCAGGCATAATTATGCTGTAACTATTTGAAATATAAGTGAAAATTAATTTGTTTTTGGTGTTGCATCACCTTAAATGATGCTCTAATATATAGTTTAATGTTTTACAGTGAAACCTAAAAAGGAATTGAAAAATGGCAATATATCTAGAATATGAAGGAATTAAAGGGAACGTAACTGCTGACGGTTATAAGGACCATATCGCTGTGCTTTCAGTACAGTTTGGTGTTGGCCGCGGTATTTCAATGGAACCCGGAAATATGTCAAATCGTGAGTCTACTCGTCCAAGTATAAGCGAAGTAACTCTAACAAAAACAGCGGATAACTCAGTTACAGGCATCTTTAAAGAAGCAGTAACAGGTTCTGCTGGTAAAAAAGTAACAGTGAAGTTTGTTCGTACTGGTGCTGATAAAGTACAAGAATACATGGATTACACTTTGGAAAACTGTTTAGTAAGTGGATACAGTATTTCAGCAGATGCCGAAGGCGAACCTGTTGAAAACATTACTTTAAGTTTTACTAAAATTATGATCAACTATAATGACCATGATGCAACTAATAAATCTTCTAGCCCACAACGTGTTGGTTATGATTTAGAAACAGCTAAACCACTATAAGATTTTAACTCTTATGTAGGTTTTAATACTGCCCAATTATTTGGGCAGTATTATTTTAAAGGTGTCAAAACAGACATTTATTAATAATTATACACACGGAAGAGGTTATGTAATAAATTCATAATCTCGTTGTGAGGATTCAATTAATGGATCAGCTTTCCCAGGAACACCGCTTAATCTCTATATCATCGCCTCTTGAAAAGGATGAGTTATTATTAACTTCATTCCAGGGTGGTGAATATATCTCTCGTCTTTTTGAGTTTCAGTTAGAAGTTTTATCTTCAAACGTCAAACTCGATCCCAAAAAACTGGTTGGAGAACAAGTCACTGTTACTTTACAGGAAGATACAGAAAGATTTTTTACTGGTTATGTTAGTCGTTTTACTTTTGGTGAAATAAAAGCAAATGATCTTCGTCAGTATAAGTTAACCATTATTCCCTGGTTATGGTTTTTAACTAAAACAAATAATCAACGCATATTTCAGGAAATGACGACCAAAGATATTGTATCAAAAGTATTCAAGGAACATGGATTTAATGATTTTGAATTTATGGTAAGTTCAGGTAATACTCGTGAATATTGTGTTCAATATGGTGAAAGTGATTTTGATTTTGTTAGCCGACTTCTTGAAGAAGAAGGTATAGCATATTATTTCAAACATGATAAAGAAACACACAAGCTGTTTCTGGTTGATAAAAAAAATGCCTATGAATATTGTGATGAAAAAGAAGTAACATATTCAAAAGGTAACCAGGCGGAGTCGCAAATCACCCAGTGGGAACATCACTATGAATTTCGCAAAGGCGAGTGGTCTATCAACGATTACAATTTCGAAGAACCGAAGAAAAAACTTTTAGTTACATCAAAAACTAAAAATAAATTTTCTAAAGTGAAAAAATTTGAACATTATGAATATCCAACAATGTTTGATACCTCAACGGGTGAAGACTTGGTCAGTATCAGAATGGAAGCAGAAGAAGTTGCAATAAGTACTGTTGAAGCAACAAGTGATTGTAGTAGTTTTTATGCGGGTGGAAAATTTAAGTTAACTAAACACGCTGCTAAAAATGAAAAAGATAATTATATTATTACCGGTATTTATCATCGTGCATTTGATAATAGCTATTTTTCTGGTAGTGAGGGGCAGTCTGAATATGGCAATAACTTTGTCTGTATTCCTGCGGATGTGCATTTTAGACCATTAAGAACACAAAGCAAGCCTGTTATGAAAGGGCCTCAGTCGGCTATTGTTACCGGGCCTTCAGGTGAAGAAATTTTTATTGATAAATTTGGACGTATCAAAGTTCAGTTTATCTGGGATCGAGAAGGTAAAAAGAACGAGAGCAGTTCTTGTTATTTACGTGTTGTTCAATCCTGGGCCGGTGATCAATGGGGTAGCTCTTTTATTCCAAGAATTGGTCAGGAAGTTATTGTTAATTTTCTTGATGGTGACCCGGATCGTCCTTTAGTAACAGGTTCTGTTTATAACGGCGATAATAAACCTCCTTACGCAAGTAAAACACAAAGCGGTATAAAAACTCAGTCCACTAAAGGGGCCGGTAAACAAAATTATAATGAACTTCGTTTTGAAGATTTAAAAGGTTCGGAAGAAATATTTATTCAAGCTGAAAAAGATTTTAATCGATTGGTTAAAAATGATGAAAGCAGCATAATAAAAAACAATCATGCCCGAACAGTTGAAAAAGGCGATGAAACGATTAAAGTTAGCAAAGGTAATCGCAACCTAAGTGTTAAAAACAAAATAGCGACCGATGCAACTGATATTGTTATAACAGGTAAAAAATCAATTAAATTTAAAGTTGGTGGTAGTAGTATTGAAATGACTTCATCTGGAATCGTGATTAAAGCAACAAAAATTGATGTTAAAGGTTCTGCTATGGTGGCAATTAAGGGCGGTATTACCAAGATTAATTAAGATGAAAAAAATTAATGCAAAAACAGCTCAGGAACTTACCGATCATTATGATGCGATTGATGAAAATACAGTTGAATTATTACAGCCTGAACTAACACCCAAAGAATATATTAATAAATTACTTGAGAAGGAATATTTTGCTGACTCTATAATATTTCTTGCGCATGCATTACCAAAACGAGAAGCAATTTGGTGGGCTTGTTTATGTGCCAAGGTCGTTACAGATAACGATACCAAGGCAGATGATTTAGCTTCTTTAACGATGAGTGAAAAGTGGGTTTATGAACCCGATGATAAGAAGCGCAGAATGTGTGGCACCTTAGCAGAAAAAGGTGAATATAAAAGTGCTCAAAATTGGGCTGCTGCTGCTGTATTTTGGTCTGGTGGTAGTATTACTAAAGAAGATGAACCTGCCATGGAACCAGCCCCTTACTTATATGCTCATGCTGTTTCAGGTGCAATTTTAAATGCTGTTGGTATGTCGGATACTGACGATATTGATAATCAATTTCAACAGTTCATAAAACATGGCTTAAATATCGCAAATGGCGGTAATGGATAATGGGTAAACCAGCAGCTCGTATTTCTGATATGCATGTCTGCCCTAAGGTAAATCCAGGGCCATCTCCTCATGTCGGTGGGCCTGTTGCTGCTGGTTCAGGGAATGTTTTAATTGGAGGTTTACCTGCTGCAAGGGTAGGTGATATGGCGGTTTGTATGGGACCACCGGATAAAATATCTACAGGCTCTTCTGGCGTATTAATTAATGGTAAACCCGCTGCCCGAATGGGTGATTCTACTGCTCATGGAGGGAAAGTAGTTATTGGTTGTCCAACAGTTTTGATAGGCGGTGGAGGCGACAGCAGTGTCAGCGATACAATAGGATCAACACTGGGCAGCCCGGCAAAAGGATTGACCTCGTTTAACGCGTTAGCTCAAACTCGCGCTAGCAGTTCTACTCAGCAGACTTATGGAAATTGCGGCGTAGAATCCGCCAGACAAATTATGCAAGCCGCTGGCAATGGTGGAAATGAATTTGATGTTTTGCAAGAAGCTATCAATAATGGAAATGCTGGTTATGATCCTGTTCCACAGCGAGTTGGTGGTACATCACCTCAGGGACGTAAGAATATTTTGAAGAATAATGGAGTTGGCTCGCATTTAGAAGAACAAAGTGTTGAAAATATACAACAAGCCATTATTGAAGGGAAAGGGGTGATAACGAGCCACGATGCAGCAATTCTTTGGGATATTGATGAAGCATCAGGTTCGCACGCAGTCGTCGTAACGGGGGTAAAATATGATGCGTCAGGTCAGGTCAGCGCATATGTTATTAATGATACTGGTACGGGGGAGGGGATGAAAGAAATTCCTGCTCGGCGCTTTGAAAACTCATTACGAGCAAGGCGGGACATTAATGTAACAGATTCACCGATATGGTAACCAGATAAACTTTGAAGATATCCAACAACAAAATACATACTAAGTTTATAATTTTTTTATTTTTTATTTTTTATTCATGGGGGGCTGCGATGAACGACACGACTTTTGATATTAAAAAGTTATTTTTATGGGTAAAAGACCATCCCGATCATTCAAATGTGTTACCTGATGAACTGGGGCTTTCATATCCTGTTCCTATCATATTACATGAAAATAACTCCACCATCGTTCATATGGCATTTTTTCATTTTTATATGGGACGAATAAATGAAGCACTATATAAATTAACTTCACCAAGACATAAAACCGTTGTACGATTAGACGGTACGATCGTTGAATCTCATTCGGCACTGTCGCCGTCATTTGGTGTAGATTGGGATGATAGTCAGTATATCGGTGAGTATATTCCCGATCCGAATATGGTTAATGAACAACGAATTGAGAGACGTAAACGATATTTTTCACTCTATAATGAGATTCTTCCCCTCTATATCGCGAAATCTGATTCATTAAGTGACAGTGAAAAGGCTTTGGTCAGCGAATTTAAATCCATTTTTTATATCATTTCTCATCCACCACTACTGCCTTACTATAAGAGTTTGAATCCAGACTTTTTTAATTGGCTTGAAAGTCAGGGTTAAAACCGTTTAACTTTTGCATTGAGATAAACATAGCTACCCTTTACATTAGGAGTGGCATTGTAAGACTAATTATGGAAGTTGCTGGTAATGGAAGAAATGAATTTGATGTTTTACAAGATGCCATTAATAATGGTAATGCTGGTTACGATCCCGATCCGACTCAAGTTGGCGGTACATCTCCTGAAGGACGTAAAAATATTTTATCGAACAATGGTGTTAACTCCCATTTAGAAGAACAAAATATTGAGAATATACAACAAGCTGTAATTGAGGGGAAAGGTGTTATAACGAGCCATGATGCAAGTATTTTGTGGGGGAATGCTCAAATAAATGGTGGACACGCTGTAGTTGTAACCGGTGTAAAATATGATGCTTCAGGAAAGGTAAGTGCTTATGTTATTAACGATACTGGTACTGGGGGAAGGTATGAAGGAAATTTCTTCTGCACAATTTGAAAAATCACTTCGGCCAAAACGTAAAATAAATGTAACAGATAATCCAATATGGTAATGTATAAGGTAAGCGCAAAACCAACACCGTACTTGAAATATTTTATTTAAACAGATTCAGATC
>CAZSCK010000076.1:0-12113 GCA_964605385.1 uncultured Thioalkalispiraceae bacterium | reverse complement strand
CACGGATGGGCGAAGGTAGAACAATGCAGGAGCAATTGTCGAGAGCAACGCAGGACGCAGTTGCCGAGGACGCCCGTAATAATCTCCAGAAAAGTGTAGTTCATCATGAGATTGCCGCGTCAGTATTGAAAAATAACTTTTCAACACTTCCTCGCAATGACGGGAAGCTTTAATCTTTAACCCAAACACTTAACTTAAAAATTAGAGTGCATTGTTGGGTTCATCGTTTTACTTCTTAACCCAACCGGCAACATCATAGTTAATCTGCATACTGATTAAATGTAACCCGGATGCAGCGTAGCGAAATCCGGGTTGTTTTGATGTTATCTCCCGGATTACATTTCATTTCATCCGGGCTACTTGCTTTGCTCTTCTAGCAATGACAGGAAGCTTTAACCCAAGCACCGAATTTAAAAATTAAAGTGACTCCGGTACCCCGCCTTAATCTTTTTTAAACACCGATTGATGTGCTTTTTGCCAGGCTGACAAACCAAAACCTCTAACAATTGTTAAAGATAATGCAATTGAGCCAGATGACAACAAAGTATCGTGAAATACTTTTAAGTCGAAATTATCTTTTTCCTGTTGTTGTTTTTTTAAACTATTAATTAATGCCCAACCTGTTGCATAACCCATCGGCACTCCGGGCGCATGGGTGTACCAGGTTAAATCGCCCATAGCCTGGTTTTTACTGAAGCCTAATTTTTCCTGCATTAAACTTGCGGCATCATCCAGACTTAAACCTCGGGTATGTATTCCGACATCAATCATAATCCTGAGCGCTCGCCATAAACGATCTTTTAATAAAACAAAACGTGATTCTGGCTCGGTGATAAAACCCAACTCATGCATGAGTTGTTCACAATACAATGCCCAACCTTCATATAAGGTGGCGGATGCATTTAATAAACGCGGTAAAGTGCTTGATGTAGGCTTTATATTTGCTTTAACAAATTGTAAATGATGTCCGGGCCATGCTTCATGTACACAAGTGTGTTTTAAACCAATATTATTATGTTCACCTAAGTCATCTTCCGTTTTTGCTGGAGTAACATAGTAATAACCTTGTTGATTAACATCTGCCGGAGAGGGTTCATAATAAGCTGCAAAAGGAATTTGATGTTGCAGGAACCGTGGTGTCTCGATAACTTTTAAGTCTTCTTTAGCAGGCATGCTTACAATGTCTTTATCTTTAACAAACTGTCGTGCTGCAAGCATTTGTTTTCGATACTCCTCCAGCACCTTTTCTTTTTCAGGGCGCTGCTGTTGAATTTTTTTCATTAATGCTTCAACGTCATCGTTACCCTGTAGTTCCTGAGTTACTTGTTTTAATTCCTGTTCTGTTTCAGAAAATAACTTTTCTCCAAAACTATAAAGATCATCTGCATTTATATTTAAAAAATGTCTTTCCTGTAAAATTAAATCAAAATATTTCCGGCCACAGGAAAAATCACCTTTTACATCTTTGCTTAGTTCATTTTTTAAATAAGAAGCAAAATCTTCTAAAGCATGTGCTGCCTGTTCTAACTCTTCACTCACCCGGTAACTAATAATTTCAGGGTGCTGTTTTAATTCACGAAAAAATTCTGCTCCACCCTCTGCTTCTGCAACG
This sequence comes from uncultured Thioalkalispiraceae bacterium, assembly GCA_964605385.1. GTDB lineage: Bacteria > Pseudomonadota > Gammaproteobacteria > UBA6429 > Thiohalophilaceae > JAGLTQ01. The sequence continues at coordinate 10,501 of CAZSCK010000076.1, read as the reverse complement.
GCTGACTCCAGCCAGATTAGAGGGATTTTTTCCGGTTCCATACCTAACCAGCTACGTGCGCCACGTAAGTGCATTGGTATTGCCTCTAAACGCTCACGTAAAGCCGTTTCTTTGTTTTCTACATCACGCACAGTTAATTGATAAATTGCATGTACTGGTAAAAAACGAGCTGGATCACAAAGACGCCAGTCACGAAAGGCGGCAGCTTCAAGTTGTAGCACTGCTGCACTACGCATAAGTTGTAAATCTATTTGCTGATCCTGACTTAATGCATCTAAATTCAACTCATCTAAACTTGAAATAAGTTTTTCATTCAAAACTTTCAGCGCACCCAACTCATCATCACCATAAGGTTTTAATAAATTTGCATAACCCGCGACACCCGCATCTACCGACACTTCAGGATGAAAACGAAACCAGGTACGATAATAACGATCAATAATTGTTGTTAACTTTGACATTTTATTTTTTCTTTTAATTATTTATACAGTAACAATTTCATAGTCATGAGTAATCTCTACTGATTTACTCAACATAATAGAAGCCGAACAATATTTTTCAGCAGATAATTCCACTGCACGTTTAACATGTTTGTCGCTAAGTTCTTTTCCGCTAACAATAAAGTGCACATGAATTTTGGTGAACACCTTAGGATCAGTATCAGCTCTTGTCGCATCAAGTTCTACAACACAATCATCCACCGTCTGGCGTGATTTTTTTAAAATATGCATAACATCAAACGCAGTACAACCACCCATACCAAGCAATAACATTTCCATTGGTCGTACGCCTAAATTGCGACCACCATTTTCTTCAGGCCCATCCATCACCACTGAATGACCACTACCTGATTCACCAATAAACATCGCACCATCAACCCACTTTATGCGTGCTTTCATTCTTCTTATTCTCCTAAACTGTAGACCGTATTTTTGACTTAACTCTGTTCGCGCAGTAAGCTGATGCTATCTCAATTGGATGAGTGCTTACCTATATTCAATCAGTTACTTTTATGGATGATATACCATAAAGCGATAACATACTTTAGCAATGGACAGGGAATAATATGCGTCAAACGCCTTCTGAATCAACCGGCATAAAATCATTGGATAAATTTCTGGAACACTGCCATAAACGGCATTATCCAGCTAAAAGCACCATCATTTTTGCTGATGATAAGCCGGATGTACTGTATTTTATTCTCGATGGCTCCGTCACCGTACTCATTGAAGATGATGATGGCCGTGAAATTGTGCTGGCCTATCTTAATAAAGGTGATTTCTTTGGTGAAATGGGTTTGTTTGATGAACAGCTTAGCCGCAGTGCCTGGGTACGTGCCCGCACTACCTGTGAAGTTGCTGAAATTAGCTATACCAAGTTCCGCCAGGTTGCCCAGAATCACTCCGATATCGTCTTTGCCATGGCAGCACAAATGGCAGCTCGCTTACGAATAACCAGCCGTAAAGTAAGTGATCTTGCGTTCATGGATGTAAGTGGTCGTGTTGCCCGCACCTTGCTGGATTTATGCAAACAACCCGATGCAATGACTCACCCCGATGGTATGCAAATTAGAATTACTCGTCAGGAAATTGGCAAAATTGTCGGCTGCTCACGTGAAATGGTTGGCCGTGTTCTTAAAAGCATGGAAGAACAAGAGCTTATTTCAGTGAAAGGGAAGACGATTGTGGTATTCGGGACGCGCTAAGCTAAATCAAAACCCAACGCAGAGGCGCAGAGGACGCCGAGAAAGAAAAGAATATTTCTAAAATGGCTTCACTGAAATATTAGACTTCAGATTCTTAATCAAACATATGAGGCTGAAGCCTCACCTACAACAAAAATCAAACCCACAAAAAAATTTGCGTTCTTTGCGTCTTCGCGCCTCTGCGTTAGATTTTAAATAATTCAGCTAACTTTTCGCCCGGTTCTTCTGCTCGCATAAACGCTTCACCAACTAAAAATGTATTCACATTATGTTGCTGCATTAACGCAACATCTTCTTTATTATGAATTCCACTTTCAGTAACAACAATGCAGTCATCCGGAATTTGTTTTAGCAACTCAATGGTTGTTTGCAGTGATGTTTCAAAGGTACGCAGGTTTCGGTTGTTTATACCTATCATCGGTAAATCCAACGGCAAGGCACGCTGTAATTCTTCTGCATCATGTACTTCAACTAAAACATCCATTTCTAATTCAATCGCTAATGCACTTAATTCGCTTAACTGTTCATCGGTTAAACACGCAACGATTAATAAAATACAATCTGCTCCCATGCCGCGGGCTTCATACACCTGGTATGGATCAATAATAAATTCTTTACGCAATACGGGTAACGCACAAACTTCACGCGCTTGTTTTAAATAAGCATCACTGCCCTGAAAGAAATCGACATCTGTTAAGACAGATAAACATGCCGCACCACCCTTTTCATAGGATTCAGCAATTTCAGAGGGAATAAAGTTTTCACGCATAACACCTTTACTGGGCGATGCTTTTTTTATTTCAGCAATAACCGCAGCCTGCCCAGCCTGAATTTTTCTTTGCAGAGCATAAACAAAACTACGGGGGGGAAGAGCTAATCTTGCTCTCTTTGCACGTTCTTTTATGTCTGGTAACGAAACAAGTGCACGGTGCTCTTCAACTTCTTCAAGTTTACGTTTAATGATTTTTTTTAAAATATCTGGAGTGCTGTTCATTTATATTTCCTTTAAATCTGTCATTGCTAAAGAACAAAGTGACTGAAGCAATCTCCAAAAAAGCACACTCCATCATGAGATTACTCCGGGCATCCCTATCCTCCGCCCTACGGGCCAAGCAAAGCTTGTTCAAAATCGTTCCATACGATTTTATGCCACGTTTCGCTTTGCTCTTCTCGCAATGACAGGAGACTAACAGGCATTAGAAAGCTTAACCAACTCTTCTAATTTAGCTTTTGCAGCACCAGAGGCTATAACTTCTTCTGCTTTTATAATTCCTGCTTCAAGGCTATCAGCTAAACCTGCAACATAAATCGCTGCACCTGAATTAAATTTCACAATATCTTTTGCAGGACCAGCTTCGTTGTTTAATACTTTTTTAATTACCGTTAATGATTCTTCTGCACCACTAACTGCGAGCTCTAAAATATTCGTTCTACTAAAACCAAACTGCTCAGGCGTGATTTTATAACTTGTCACTTTTCCATCTTTTAATTCAGATATATTAGTTGCTGCGCCAATACTAATTTCATCCATGCCGTCTTCTGAGTGAACAACCATAACGTGATTACTGCCTAACTTGTTTAACACTTCAGCCAGAGGCTCAACAAGTTCATCTGCAAACACACCTAATAATTGATTCGGTGCACCTGCTGGATTTGTTAATGGACCAAGCACATTAAAAATTGTTCGTACTGCCATTTCTTTACGTGGGCCAATGGCATGTTTCATTGCGCTGTGATGCATAGGTGCAAACATAAAACCAACACCGACCTCATTAATACATTTGGCAACTTGCTCGGCATTCAAATCTAATTTAACACCTGCGGCTTCTAATAAATCGGCGCTGCCAGATTTGCTTGAGACAGAACGATTACCATGTTTAGCAACCGTACCTCCGGCTGCGGCAACAACAAAGGTGCATGCGGTTGAAATATTAAAGGTGTTCGAACCATCTCCACCTGTGCCAACAATATCAACAACATGATCGCCGCTTACTTTAACGCCAGTCGCAAGTTCACGCATTACTTTTGCGGCAGAAGCTATTTCATCTACCGTTTCGCCCTTCATACGCAAACCAACCAAAAAACCACCAATTTGCGCAGGAGTTGCTTCGCCCGTCATAATAATACGCATGACGTTATTCATCTCGTCCGCAGTTAAATCCTGACGCGCTAAAACTGTTTTTATTGCTGCTTGCATGTCCATGTTTTACTCCTTAAAAATCTAACGCAAAGGCGCAAAGGCGCAGAGACGCAAAGAACGCAAAGATTAACTTTCTTATTAAGCAATATCTATTTTAGTAAATTACTTTGTTTACAAAACCACCAACCCGTGCACATCAAAAATAATAATTTTTATTCTTTCCTTTGCGTTCTCCGCGTCTCTGCGCCTTTGCGTTGAAATACTTTGATCTTACTTATTAGAATCTAAAAAATTCTTTAGCATGGCATGGCCATGCTGGGTCAATATTGATTCAGGGTGGAACTGTATTCCTTCAATAGGATACGTTTTATGTCGCACGCCCATAATTTCATCCATGGTGCCACCTTCATTTTCAGTCCATGCAGTAATTTCAAGGTAGTCAGGCAATGTGTCAGCATCAATTACCAGTGAATGATAACGTGTTGCTTCTAATGGGCTGAGAAGGTTTTTGAAAACACCTTCACCATTATGATAAATCTCTGATACTTTTCCATGCATAATTTCTTTTGCATGAATTATTTTTCCACCAAATGCCTGCCCGATAGTTTGATGACCTAAACACACACCCAAAATAGGTACCTTGCCGGTAAAATGACGAATCGATTCAAGAGATATACCTGCTTCATTCGGTGTACAAGGGCCAGGTGAAATAACAAGATATTCCGGCTGAAGTTTTTCAATTTCTTTAACCGTGATTTCATCATTACGATATACCTGAACATCAACCTTGAGCTCACCAAAATACTGAACAAGGTTATAAGTAAAGGAATCATAATTATCGATCATTAATAACATAAAAAAATCCAACGCAAAGGCGCAAAGGCGCAGAGAACGCAAAGTTTAAATTTCATAATCCATTTACTACACGTTTAATTCCTGATTTTAAGATAGGAGTATTAAAATTAATTAATAAACCAAGTTTCTTTCCTGTTAACCTTAAATAAGACAACAACTGTGCTTCATGAACCGGTAACAAATGCTCTACAACTTTTAATTCAAGTACTACGCTATCACTTACCACAAGATCCATTCTATAAGCACAATCAAACTTCAATCCTTTATATTCTGCTTTTACCTGCACTTCTGACTCATAAGTTATATTTCTAATTCCTAACTCATGCTTCAAACACTCCTGATATACAGATTCTAATAAACCTGGTCCCATTGCGCGATGTACATCAATGGCCGCTCCTATCACTAATCTTGATACATCATTCTCTTTCATCTCACATTCCTTTGCGAACTTTGCGTCTCCGCGCCTTTGCGTTGAAGTCTTTTGACTTTATCTATGCACTTTATCAAGGCCAGCTTCTGCCATGGCGACTGCGCGGAATACAGCACGCCCTTTATTCATGGTTTCATCCCATTCATTTTTTGGTATTGAATCATAAACAATACCTGCACCCGCTTGTATATGAAGTATTTTATCTTTTATGACTGCGGTACGAATAGCAATAGCCGTATCCATATTTCCGTGCCATGAAAGATAACCAACCGCACCGGCATAAACGCCGCGCTTAACCGGTTCTAGCTCATCAATAATTTCCATTGCGCGTATTTTTGGAGCACCACTTACTGTTCCGGCAGGAAAGGTGGCACGCAAAACATCCATCGCATTTAAACCTTTTTTTAATTTACCAATCACATTGGAAACTATATGCATGACATGCGAATAACGTTCGATCAACATATTTTCAGTTAACCGCACACTGCCTGTTTTTGCTATTCGACCAACATCATTACGACCAAGATCAATTAACATTAAATGTTCTGCAAGTTCTTTTGGATCGGCCAATAATTCAAGTTCTAAAAGTTTATCTTCTCTGGCCGTTTTACCACGTGGGCGTGTTCCGGCTATGGGTCTCACGGTGACTTCATCATCTTCCAGACGGGTCAATATTTCAGGTGAAGAACCTGCAATATGAAAATCACCTAAGTCTAAATAAAACATGTACGGCGAAGGATTTAAACTGCGTAAAGCGCGATAAAGATCAAGCGGTCTTGCCGTAAAGGGAATAGATAAACGTTGCGATAAAACCACTTGCATGGCATCGCCTTCTTTTATGTATTTTTTTACTTTCAGGACTGCTTCTTCAAAACTTTGTTGACTAAAACCCGATACAAAATCATCTTCTTTAACTTTTACTGATTTTGATTTTGAAGGATGAACAATATGGCTATCAAGCTGGTTACTTAACCAGTCAAGTCGGACCTGAGCTTCAGCAAAACCTTTTTCAGCGGCATGCACAATAATATAAAGTTTACCGCTTAAGTTATCATGTACAACAAGCTCATCTGAAACCATGAGTAAAATATCAGGTAATCCAAGCTGATCCGGATTTGGACAGTTTTTTAACTTCGGTTCGATATACCTTATTGTGTCGTAACCAAAATAACCTACAAGACCACCATTAAACTTTGGTAGGTCTTTAACTTCTGGCACTTTATATTCTGCCTGGAATGATTCAATCCAGCTTAAAGGATCTTCAACGGTTATTGTTTCTTCAATTTTTCCATCTTGCAGAATGCTAACTTCATAACCGGAAATACGGATAACTTTTCGACACGGCAAACCAATAATGGAGTAACGTCCCCACTTCTCGCCGCCTTGCACTGATTCAAATAAATAGGAGTAAGGCCCATCGGCCAATTTGAGAAAAGTGCTTAATGGCGTATCGAGATCCGCCAGCACTTCCCGCATTAGCGGTATGCGGTTATAACCTTGCGCTATATACGCGTTGAATTCTTCTTGATTCATTCTTTTTGCCTGAGGGGCTATTAATCTTTCATCTATTGTCTGATTTTGGCTAATTTTAGTACTGCCTGCGTTATATTTTACTATCAATGGAGTGCATTGATACGTAAAACATGCCTTGTCAGTACTAAAATTTTCTCAAAATCAACCTAACATCTAAAAGATCAACAGCCCCTAATAAAAAAGTCACAACAAATACAATCGAGCTTAATCTTAAGTCCATAATTAAGCCAGAAACAGCCCACTTATTAGCTATGCCATCGAGATTGTATTTGTTGGTATTTAATATTCATTATCAGATCTATATATTATGCTTTAGTTATTATAATTAAGCCGCGTCAGCTTCACCTAATATACCAGATAACTCGGTCATTGAATCAATCACGGCATCTGGATTTGCTTCACGAATATCGACACCATGATTATAACCATAACTCATGCAAGTAATCTGGAAGCCTGCTGCACGTGAGGCTTTCACATCACTAATTGAATCACCTAACATCATCGCGTTTCCCGGTTTAACGCCCATTTTTTCTGCTGCATGTAATAACGGCAATGGATCAGGTTTTTTCTTTGCTAAGGTATCACCACAAATAATGATTTCAAAATCATCATATAGGCCTAAGGTTTTTAGAATCGGCAAGGTAAACTGAGCATCTTTATTTGTTACACAACCTAACTTGTAACCTTCCGCTTTCATATACTTCATGCCTTCTTTGACACCCGGGTATAAACAACTACGGACACAGGTGTTTTCTGCATAAAGCTCAAGAAAGATAGGATAGGCTTTTTCAAATAAAGCATTATCCGGCTCGCCATCAAGCTGGCCAATTAAAGCACGGCGGGTTAATCGCTCAACGCCATTACCTACCCAGTCACGTACTTTTGCTTCACCGTGAACAGGCATGTCTAGTTGCTTCATCATTTCATCAACGCAATAAGCGAGATCAGGTACGCTGTCGACCAGCGTACCGTCTACGTCAATGAGGATCATTTCTGGTTTTTTAAGAGTCATTATATTTTCAATATCAAATTTAAAGTTTATAAAAACATGTCATTGCGAGGGAATAAAATGACCGCGACAATCTCCAGAAATGTGTTATACAATCAGGAGATTACTTCGCTCTGCTCGCAATGACAGTAGGGTTTTACTTAACTTTCGCTAATTCATCACGGAATTGTTTGATAACAGTGTCATAAACATTGTCATCACTATCGTTCTTGGCATTAAATACCGCAGAACCGGCAACAAACATATCAGCACCGGCTTCAGCTACTTCACGAATGTTATCAACTTTTACTCCGCCATCAATTTCTAACGTGATGTCATAACCACTTTCGTCGATTAACTTACGTGCTTCACGTAATTTAACTAATGTTTCTGGAATAAAGCTTTGACCACCAAAACCCGGATTCACTGACATCAATAAAATGATATCCACTTTATCCATTACGTGCTTGAGGATAGATAATGGAGTAGCAGGATTAAAAACCAAACCTGATTTACAGCCGCCTTCACGAATCACTTGTAAAGTACGATCGATATGCTCAGATCCTTCCGGGTGGAAAGTGATGTAGCTTGCGCCGGCATCAATAAAATCAGGAATAATACGGTCAACAGGTTTAACCATTAAATGTACGTCAATATCAGCAGTAACACCGTGTTTACGTAAAGCATCACAAACCAATGGTCCGATAGTCAGATTTGGGACATAGTGATTATCCATAACATCAAAATGTACAACATCTGCGCCTGATTTGATGACGTTATCTACTTCTTCGCCTAAACGCGCAAAATCCGCCGCTAATATCGAAGGTGCTATTTTGAAATCTGCCATGTTTGTTGCCTCTAGTTTTTCTCAGCGTAATACGCCAAATCTGATGTTTTACACGATATTTTTAAATAATCGAGCCTGTAAATATTTTGAAGCGCAGACTTTACCCGATTACGAGGAATTTTTCAGCCTTTTGCTCTACCGAATGCCGAGATATACTCTATTTAACTATTTAGCGGAGAAAAATATAATGCCCCTTTATCAATATAAAACCTTATTAATTGTCGGATTTAGCCTGTTATTCGGTATAAGTTATGCCTCAGACACAGCAAAAGAAAAACGTTGGGCAGATCAAATTGTTGACAGCATTATGGTGGGTGATGCGGAATGGCTAAAAGTTGGCAAGAACAAAATACTCGCAATTTATACCGAGAACACAACAGGAAAAGCCATTGGTGGAGCAATTATTCTACATGGCAGCGGTGTTCACCCAAATTGGGATCAAGTCGTACGCCCTCTGCGCAGCCAATTACCCGATTATGGTTGGGCGACACTGTCCCTGCAGCTACCAGTATTAGATAACGAAGCTGACTACAAAGATTACATTCCCTTATTCAAAGAAGTTGCACCACGCATTAAAGCCGGCGTGGCATTTCTAAAAGCAAAAGGTATTCAGAATATTGTCATTGTGGCGCATAGCCTGGGATCATCTATGGCAGGATATTATATGGCCAACAAACCAGATGCCGCCATTCGCGCTTTTGTAGCAGTCGGTGTCTCAGGTAACATGCATAAAAAAGACAAAGTAGGCTACCTGACATCACTAAAAACAATTAAAGTACCTGTGCTGGATATTTTTGGCAGTAATGATTTGGCACAAGTCTTACAGAGTGAAAAATTGAAATTACAAGTCGCACGTAAAGCCGGAAATAAAAACTATACTCAGGTAAAAATCGTCGGAGCCAATCATTTTTTTGATAACAAGAATGATGTGCTAATTAAACGTGTACGTGGCTGGTTACTAAAACATGCGGCTGGCACAGAAATTAAAATAAAACAATAAAGGTAATAAGAATGACTTTTACTATTTCAACTGTATTACATTTACTCTCTGCTGTTGTTTGGGTTGGTGGAATGTTTTTTGCGTATATGTTTTTACGCCCTGTTGCCGCATCACAACTTGAACCACCTGCACGTTTACAACTTTGGGTTGGTGTATTTAAAAAGTTTTTCCCTTTTGTCTGGCTCTCACTATTATTTTTGCCGTTAACGGGTTACCTGATGATTTTTGATCGCTGGGGAAGTATGGGAGCAACTCCTTTATATGTGCATATCATGAATGGTTTAGGCATTGTGATGATCCTGATTTATTTGCATGTTTACTTTGCACCCTTCAAGCGATTAAAAGAAGCAGTGATAAAACAGGACTGGCCAGAAGGCGGACGTAATTTAAATATTATTCGTAAGATGGTGGGAATAAATACAATGGTTGGATTACTTGTTATTGTTATTGTCAGCGCAGGCCGAACGCTTATTTAATAGATAGTTGTTACTCAGTCCTTGTCCGGCTGGGTAACTTCTACTTTGTAATAACCTTTATGTTTTTCTTTTATCGTCAAATTTTTTGCATTAGATAATTTTTTTAATTCTGAAAAAGTATCATTAATAATCTCTTTCATGTCCAATACTGATTTTTTATCAAATTTTTCTGATTTAACAAACTCATCACAATAATGCGACATTAAACTTAACGTATTTCCTGCAATTTCATCAACAGAATGTATTATTGCCTGCAAGGTATGGTTTTTTTCTTCAGCAATCTTTTTTTGTAACCCAATTTCTCTTTCTGAGAAATAACCAATAATAATTATTAGTATAAAAATAAAACTCCTCATCCAGAGTTCATTCGCATCACGCGGAATTAATTCAAAATAAGATTCTTTATCAAAAAAATGCTTATGAAGAAATGACTCAGCCAACCAAAAGGCGAACGATATACAAATCGAAAAAGACAAAACCCTATGTTTTCGAAAATATGAAACCATTATTAATCCTTTAAATAACAA
>CAZSCK010000075.1:0-12389 GCA_964605385.1 uncultured Thioalkalispiraceae bacterium | reverse complement strand
TAAAAGAGCTTGGGCATACTTTAAAGCCGTTAAAAAATACCTTTGGTAATATGCAGGTTGTTATTTGGGACAAAAAAGAAAATAAAGTATCGGCGGCAAGTGATAATCGGGGTGAAGGGTTAGCAGTAGTTCAATAACGCCCATGCTCAGCGGAAATGCAAAAAAGTGCCGATTTGAATTGTCCGTTGGAGCTATTTGTTAGGTTTTTTGAAGTAACTTTGGTAAATAGCTGTAGCTAATTGAGCAGCCAAAATGGGTGGTACAGCATTGCCAACCTGCGTAAATTGCCGTGCTGATGAGCCTGTAAACTCAAAATTATCGGGGAAGGTCTGTAATCTTGCACACTCTCTTACGCTTAAAGTTCTTGGTATATATGGATGTAAGTGTGACCTTCCACCACCAGATGTGCCACCCGCAATTACAGTTTTTGATGGTTGGAAGGGATCAAGTCTATCAACTCGTCCTAGTTTATCTCTTTTTCCAACATCTAATTCAATATATCTAGCTACGGAATTTGCTTTATGTTTCCTAGTAATGTGATTAGGACACTCTTCATCTATATCACTAATTGCACTAATACAAGAAATCATATTAGTGCTTTTCTTTGGTTCTTGAAATTTCTTTTTACCAAGATAGCCAACAATAAACACTCTCTCTCTCTTTTGTGGAACTGAATAATTAGCAGCATTAACTTTAAAGGGCTTGTTGACTGTATATCCCGCATCTTCTAATTGTTTATAAATTTTATCAACTTGTTTGCCTCCATCTAACTCTATAAGGCCAGATACATTTTCAATTAAGAATGCTCTAGGTTTAAAATGTTCAATCTGCCAAACGAAATCAAACAATAGATTCCCATTTTTTTTATGTTCAAAGCCTACGCGCTTAAAGTTTTCGCCTTGTTTAGAGAAACGTTGATTAGATGCAATCGAGAATGGCTGACACGGGGGACCTCCAACAAATACGCCTTTGAAGCCTTTTTTAATTCCCATATTCTTTAGGTTGTTTGCAATATTGAACCGATTGGAGACATCACCATCTGAGTATGGGGGGCCTATAACTTCCCAGTCACGATTATGACGTAATGTGTCACAGAAAATTTCATTATGTTCTATAAGCGCGATATGCTCAAAACCAGAAGCTTCAAAGCCGAGGTCTAGTCCTCCACAACCCGAGAAAAAACTAACGACTGGTGTTCCATGATAGGGCCGATTATAAGACTTTAATGTTTTATATTTTGTTGTTACAGCCTGAGGTGAAGGTGTTATTACATATCTCAAGTTATCATAAGTCATACCTTTCTCGGAAAGGAGCGTTTCTAAGTTATCTCCATTCTCAAGAGCTTTTTTAATTAAGGCTGTAATTTTATTGATTGTTGCTTTATTAGGCTTTTTGTAAGAAAACATGAAGAACTCTATATTGATTTTTAAATTGATATATAATTGGATTTTACCATACCATAGACTTCTTTGGCATGGTCGTTGGACTGAAAATCATTCATATTATTTTCCGCTAGGTAGCTCCTATAGTAAGCATGTGTAGCTCTATGACAGTTTGGACAAAGACCGACAAGGTCATTCATAGATGTTCCACTTCTTTCAACTTGTAGAGGTGAAGCAAGTGGCAAAATATGGTGCACCTCAATCAAATTACTAACCCACGGATAGCGTTCTTTCACCTCAACGTCACATACATTACATAATGCAGTGTTTGTTGTGTTTTTAAAGTAATAACTAACTACTTTTCTATTTCGCTCTGTACGAAGATGACTAACTCTTATTTTTTTACCTTCTGTAAATATAGTATCCTCAATTCCAGATGGTTCTTTAAAGATTGGAACATAATCAATATTATTTATAGAGCTAAACATTTTCTGGATTTCTAATTCAGGATCACTATTTCTGGTATTTATTATTGGTGTAATAATACTTAACACTTCCTCAGTAGTTAATGAGCTAATAAAGCTTGGATCGATAAAAAGTTTTCCGTTTATCCATGACAAATAACTAAGCTGGCTAATAAAAATCAGCATCTCTCGAACTTGTCTAGATTGATCTCCAACTGGCGTTACATTCATTTCTGATAACGAAGAATAAAAAGGTATATCTTCTAGCCCTGTCGCATTGTTACCAATAAGAAAATTAAATACTTCTTCAACACTTATGCTTGGATCACCAGACTTATGTATTTTAGCGATTAGATATTTTAATATTGAACAGAAAGGGAATTTTTGATCTGTATCAGTGTTATAACCCTGAAATATTGGTGAAGGATAATAAAATATTTTAATAAGAAAATGAATGTAATCGTCGTAAGATATAAATTCATTGCCTGTTTTAACTAGACTTTTACATACCTCTGTTGCAACAAGCTGGTTGTTTATCTTACTAGCCAATCCCAAAACTTTAAATACACGCGCATAATTTCTCCACACTCGATAGTTTGCTGGTGCGAAAGGCAAAGCAACAACATGTTCTAATGTACTACGAATAGGATCAGGATCATTAACTAAATCGACTCCATTTAATTCAACGATAACAGAGGCAATTTTTCGGATTTTTTCAAGTGAGAAATAACTTAGCCTACCCTGATCCCATCTCCACATACTTGCTATTCCTCTATTTTATGATGACCTAACAGTGATTTAGACGGTGTCTGCCTAATTTGTTTTAAATATTATTTAAAATGCACTTTTTTCTGTATTAAATCAACTTCTTATTAAGTTTTAACGATATTTGTATTTTTGAAAAATACGGCAATATTCATTGTGTGCGTAATCATTTTTGACAATTGCTACAATAAAATGTTGATCGTTGACCTAATATTATTTGTTTAATGGGTTTTTTGCATTTTACACAAGCTTCATCTTTTCGATCATAGACTTTAAGTTTTTGTTGAAAATAGCCTGGCTTACCGTCACTGGATTTAAAATCTTTTAAGGTGGTACCGCCTTGTTTAATCGCTTGTTTGAGAATTTTTTTAATAGCTGCAGTTAAGTCTAAAGCATTTTTTTTAGTTATTTTCCCTGCCTGGCGTTTAGGATTAATTTCGGCAAGAAAAAGTGACTCGCTGGCATAAATATTACCCACGCCAACAACAATTTTTGCATCCATGATAAATTGTTTAATGCTTGTTTTTCTTTTTCGAGATTTTTTGAAAAGTAATTCAGGGTTAAATTCTGAATCTAATGGCTCAGGACCAAGGTTGATTAATAGTTTATGTTCCAGGGGATCTTCTTTGGTCCACAATACACAGCCAAAACGCCGGGGATCACGTAGACGTAAGCAAATACCATCTTTAAATTGCAATTCAAAGTGGTCGTGTTTTTCAACAGCGTCATCAACTGACAAAATCCGTAAGCTGCCAGACATACCTAAATGAACAATAAGAGTTCCTATTTCTGTATTTATTAATAGATATTTTGCACGACGAGTAACAGAAATGATTTGTTGTTGGGCTAATTTACTATTTAAACCTTTTGGAACCGGCCAGCGTAAATTACGATTTCTCACTATAACTTTAGTGATAATGTTATTTTCAATATGTGGTGCAATACCCTTACATGTGGTTTCGACTTCTGGAAGTTCAGGCATTATTGTGTATCTTAATCATCTTGAGTAATTCTCGATAATTTTAAAAGTTTATCTTTGCGATCGGCGGATAAAATATAACGTATCCCACTATCGAGATTAACCAGGTTAAAATTATCTTTGTGTTTTTCAATTTTAAAGTGAAGTTTTTTGTTGTCTTCTAGCTGGATAATAATATCTGCTTTACTATTGGGGCTGGATTTTACTTTATTTATATCGTATGCCTGGCTTAGTTCCCATTCACTAATAAGCTGGTTTATTGAATCTGCCGAGAGATTATCCGCTTTAGGTGTGACTTGCCATGAACCGTCTATTTTTTCTAATTTTATTGTCGGTAAACTTAACTTTAGTATCTTACTTTTTTCGTTGAGTAATTTATGGTTTATATAGCTTTCAGCTTTAGCTGCAAGCTGATAAAAAAAAGTATCTGCAATCAGGTGTAAAGTTGAATCAATTCTGACATAACGATGATTTTTTAAAGATTTATTGTGGCCAAAAATAATGGATGTTTTGTTATTGAATGTAATTGTTGCAACAGGGTTGGTTAAGCCAAATGTATTTAGATTTAAGTTTTCCAGCTTGTTTTGTGAGAATGAAACGGTAGATAATAATTTTAAAATTGAATCAATCCGGAAGGAGTTAGCAGAAACGGGGTAGGGTTTAATCATTACCCAACCTGCAGATGTTTTTTTAAATTCAATTTCCTGCTCACCGGCTTTTGCATTATGCCTGTTTATTTTTAGGTGATAGATATCCTTACTTTCCAGGCTAGTAAGAGTAGGTGGCGTGATCGCCACTTCCTTACCTGGTTCGTAAATAACAAATGTCACCAGAACAAGGATAAATATTAATAAACTAAGGTTGAGTAAATTACGTTTAGACATAGTATTTTAATAATTTGTTATGCGGAACGACGTTTATACCAGATTAATGTACCGCTAATGAGTAAAGCAAGTGGCATTATAACTAAAAAAAATAAACCAATAAGCGCACCAACTAAATCACTAATGATTATTTGACTATCAACAGCACTTGAACTTGGAATAGAAATAAAATTATCATCATTGCTGATCCAGTTAATAATATTATGACCAATATTTAGGTTGCCCTGATTACCAAGATAGGTGTTTGATAGAAAATCACCGTCGCCCAATATGACAATGCGTTGTTTTTTTACATTTTCCTTGTTTTGTTTATCATTATCTTTACGTGTTAATGCTAAACCAATGGTGAGAGGTCCAACAATGTCCTTATCTGCATTGTAATCAATTGCACCTTTCAGTATTCCTGTTTCAGACCAGCTACGTGGTACCGTTTGTAAAAAAGGCTTAACAAGCCAGCTTTCTTTTACATTACTAAAGTTAATGCCAACCGCTTTTGGGAAAATGCTCATGTATTGAAAATCGCGGGTAATTGCATGAGAAGGGTAGCTGGTAATTAAAGCGAATGAAGGATCATTAACGTTCATCATTTGTGCTGTTGGGTCAACAATGGTGCCAGGATAAAAACTGACACCAATTAAATCAGCTAAAGGTTGTAAACCAAATAATGATTTACCCGGTTCATGAACCCATAATAAGTTTCCACCGCGTTTTACATAATCGGTAATGAGTTTGACTTCACCTGCTAAAAAATCTGCTTGTGGGCTTACGATAAGGATTGCTGCGACATCTGGAATGTCGGGTGTTTCGTTGAGTTTTAATAAACCTGTTGTAATGCCTTTTATTTTTAGTTTTGCAGCAAAGTTATTCCAGTCAAAATTTGCTTGACCATTTGGTTTTCGTTCACCGTGACCATTCACAAATAATAAGCGACGTTCGCCCTGACGTAATAAACGTTGCAGAGTGTTAGTTAACGTTTGTTCTTTAAGTTGAGTGATGTGTTCATTGCGTCCCTCATACTCAACTACAACCTCACCGTAATTAGTCACTTTTAATTGTCGTACCAGATCGGGGTCGGTATCGGGGTTAATTATTTTCAGGGTGATGTTGTCTTTATACTTTTGATACTTAGCCACCAACTCTTTAATATACTGGCGATTAGATAATAAATTCCCGTCAGGAATAAAAGTGGTAATGGTTACTGGTGCTGGAATTTGTTGCAGTAATTTAATGCTGACATCAGATAATGTGTTTCTATTATTTTCAGTCCAGTCAGATTCAAAATTATATTGATTAGATAGCCACGCAAGTAAAGTAATAATAGTTGAAAATAAAATTATAAAAATAATATTTTGCAAACGTATCTGGTTGCGGGATGTTTTTGTGATTTCCATAATGTTTGTCGTTTATATTTAGCGTTGTAAACGATCGCCATCAAGGCGACGAATACTTAAAATGAGAAAAAGAGAAATAAACAGAACGTAATAAATAAAGTCACTGCTATTAAATACACCTTTAGTAAAAGCTTCAAAATGGCGCAACATCGATAAATATTCAAGTAAGCCGCTTGTAGCTGCTTCGGTTTTGCCTCCCGCCCAATCAACAATCCATAACATTAGTAAAACGCCAAAAGTGCTCATTGCTGCGATAGTCGGTTGCGCGGTGAGGCTGGACATATATAAACCAAGAGAAATGAATGCCGCCAGTAATAAGGTGATGCCTAAAACAATGGTAAAGAGTAATCCGCTATCCAGGCTGCCTGCGAAGTAAAGTGATAGCGGCATTAAGGTCATCATAAAAATCATAATGGCTGCGAAACCTAACATACCAAGATATTTACCAAGAATAATTTCAGTCATTGAAACGGGGGCAGACATTAAGAGTGAGAGCGATTTGTTACGGCGTTCTTCACTGATTAAGCGCATTGTGAGTAATGGCGTGACCAGCATCATAATAAAAGCTGCACTACCATATAAAGGTACGATGACCAGCTCGGTGACGCCCGGCGCATTTTCTATAGCGGCTAATTTTGGTTGAATCAGTAAAAATTCTTGCAGTTGACTCAAAAATAAATAGGCGAGTATAAATTGCACAATGGCTAAAATTGCCCATGCCAAGGGTGAAAGAAACAAGCTGCGTAATTCACGCCGCGCTAAAGTAAATATCATCATGCGGCAGAGACTCCATTATATTGTTCAGTATCTGCTTCATCGGCAATGACTTCACCTGAAGTGAGCTCAACAAATATTTGTTCCAGTGTTTTTTGCTCAGGGCGGATTTCAAACAGCCCCCAGTTTTTATCTGCGGCAACCTTTGCAATGTTTTCAGCGGGGCTATTTTCTACCGCATGTGATAATCGAAAGCGAGTTTCTGATAATACTTCTACCTCATCGATGAAATTTAAAGATTCTAATTCAGTTTCTGAGGGGGCATGGTTTAAACCTAAAATTAAGCTATTTGATCGCATGCGTTGATGGAGATGGTTGATATCATCGGAGTAAACGAGTTGACCTCGATTAATAATTTGCACACGATCACAGGTCATTTGTACTTCGGGTAAAATATGAGTTGAGAGTATTACTCCATGATCTTCAGCAAGTTCACGAATCAATTTGCGAATTTCTCTGATTTGAATTGGATCAAGCCCGACCGTAGGTTCGTCTAAAATAACGATGGCAGGGGTATGAATAATTGCCTGGGCTATGCCAACACGTTGTTGATAGCCTTTGGATAAATTGTTGATTAAGCGTTTTCCAACTTCAGTCAAACCACAACGTTCTTTTGCGCGTTCTATCGCAGATTTTTGCTTCGATTTTTCTATGCGGTTAAGTTGTGCGCAAAAAGATAAATATTCATTAACCGTTAATTCACGATAAAGCGGAGGCTGTTCGGGCAAGTAGCCAATATTGGCTTTTGCTTGTTTGGCTGAGTCGAGTAAGTCAAAACCGCAAATATTAATTTCTCCGGTAGAAGGGGCAAGGTTACCGGTGATGACCTGCATAGCGGATGATTTCCCTGCGCCGTTGGGGCCAAGAAAACCAAGCACTTCACCCTTGTTAAGATGAAAGCTGATATTGTTAACGGCGGAGAGTGAGCCGTAATAACGGCTTAAATGCTTAACACTCAATAATTGTTTATTTTCCATATTTTTATATCATAAAGTAACAAATGTGTTGGAATTATAATCGCCATAGCTCGCGTGGCAAGTAATGATAACGCAGATTGTGATTAATATTTTATTAAAGGTAAAATATGACAATGACTTTATTAGGTATAGACACAGGCGGCACATTTACGGACTTTATTGTTTATAAAGACGGCCAGCTGAATACGCATAAAGTGTTATCAACACCTAAAGCCCCCGAGTTAGCTATTTTACAAGGTATCGAAGAACTGCAACTCGATACAACGGATTTGATTATTGTACACGGCTCAACTGTTGCCACAAATGCATTGTTAGAAGGTAAGGGCGTTACCACCGCTTATATTACAAACTTTGGATTAGGCGATGTTCTTTCGATTGGTCGCCAGACACGCCGTGAACTGTATAATCTGCAACCGGAAAAACAATCTCCACCCGTCGCAAGCGAATATTGTCTTGAAACAGGAGGACGACTCTCTGCATCTGCTGAGCTGATTGAGCCTTTAACTGAATTACAGTTAGATAAGTTGGCTTTGCAAATAAAAGAATTAGCACCGCAGGCGGTTGCGATTAATCTTCTCTTTTCTTACCTGGATGATGAAGCCGAAAAACGCATTGCTGAAGTTATTCCAAAGTCTATTTTTGTCTCATGCTCATCTGAAGTATTAGCTGAATATAAAGAGTATGAACGCGGTATCGCAACCTGGTTAAATAGTTATGTTGGGCCGCTGGTGCAAAATTATTTGCAGCGATTACAAGATGCCTTACCTAAGGCCACAATCGCCGTAATGCAAAGCGCCGGTGGCACTATCGCCGCTAAACTTGCCGGACAACAGGCGGTACATATGTTGTTGTCCGGTCCTGCTGGAGGTTTGGCAGCGGCAAAATTTATGGGTGACATTACCTCACAGCAACGGTTGCTCACTTTTGATATGGGCGGAACCTCAACCGACGTGGCAATGATTGATGGTGAATTACAATTAACCAACGAAGGTGAAATTGCAGGATATCCTGTGGCTATTCCAATGGTTGATATGCATACCATTGGTGCGGGAGGGGGCTCGATTGCCAGTGTTGATGCAGGTGGATTATTACAAGTTGGGCCTGAATCAGCAGGAGCCGATCCGGGACCGGCTTGTTATGGTAATGGTGGTAGTGTCGCTACAGTGACAGATGCAAACCTGGTTTTAGGTCGCTTACGTGCCGATGCTTTTTTAGGCGGAGGTATGCAGCTGGATATTGCTGCAGCACAAAAGGCGATTCAACCGATTGCTGATAAATTTAAGCTTTCTATTGAACAAGCTGCAGCCGGTATTATTAGTATTGCCAATGAACACATGGCACATGCTTTACGGGTGATGTCAGTGCAACGTGGTATTGATCCAGGTGAATTAACTTTGGTTTCTTTTGGTGGTGCAGGTGGTTTGCATGTTTGTGCCCTGGCTGATGCACTCACTATGCAACAGGCAATGGTGCCGCGATATGCAGGCGTGTTGTCAGCATTAGGAATGTTAGTTGCCCCACGCGCACGACAATTATCTCAAACCTTTACTCATGTATTAAATAAATTAAGCGACAAAGAAATACAACAGCGTTTTGCCTTGCTCTTGCAGCAAGGTATATTTGCACTAAAAGAAGAAGGTGTAGCAGAAAAAGATATTATTGCGGAATACAGTTTAGATTGCCGTTACCTTGGGCAATCTTATTTCTTAAATGTAAAATGGAAAAATATAAAATCTGCAGAAGATGAATTTCAGAAGTTACATAAAA
This sequence comes from uncultured Thioalkalispiraceae bacterium, assembly GCA_964605385.1. GTDB lineage: Bacteria > Pseudomonadota > Gammaproteobacteria > UBA6429 > Thiohalophilaceae > JAGLTQ01. The sequence continues at coordinate 3,006 of CAZSCK010000075.1, read as the reverse complement.
AACGTTATGGACATCAGCTTGATCTGGATGTTGAGTTGGTAAACATACGCTTAGCTTTAAAAAGTAAAGTAGAAGAAATTAAAGTGCCCTTAATTAAAAAAAATAAGCTTATAGAAAAAGAAAGTTTTGCAAAATTAGAGGGGATAGAAAAAGACGTATCCATATTCAATCGAGATAATTTATCTTACGGAGAAAAAATAACAGGGCCCGCTTTAATTACAGAAACAGTTTCAACAACTTATCTTGCGCCAGGTTGGATTTGTGAAGTAGATAAGAGTGGATGTTTGATGCTAAAAAAAGCCAAAAGATAATACTATTATTTATGAGCAACCAGAGCTGCGGTCTCATTACTCCAGACAACTGCATCGAAATAGGCTTTTTGAATTTTTGACTCTTCTAAATTCTGGAACTGAACATTGCTCCAGTCTGCACGTTCAAAAGCAATACAACATTTTAAGGCCTCACCAATAATACCTTTTTGTTCTAATAATGCCTCTTTAAGATCAGAAGAAAGAGGTAGCTGTGAAATAACATTTTCCATTGTGCTGTCCATTAATGCATCAATCATCGAGAAAAGTCCAGCAGTAAAAAAGGCATCCTTCATTTTTTTATCGACATGCAAAGCTAGCCCTTCACACATGCGTGCACGAATTATTGCAATCACAAGTAACTCAGGCGGCTTATCATCAAATTTTGACATGAGCATAAGATTCGCTAAGCTGCGAATGGTATTTAAACCCAGCATAACAATTGCATGATGAATTGAATCAACTTTTCGTGGAAGTGAAAAGGCTGCCGAGTTGATGTATTTTAACAGGCGGTAAGATAGCGCCAGGTCCTGACTAATGAGTTCTTCTAATTTTTCTATTTGAACTTCAGGGTCTTGTAGTTGCGCTAATAAATTAATGATGGTGATACGGTTTGCAGGCGCGCGCTGGCCTTCTATGATGTTAGGTTTGCAAAAGAAGTAACCTTGAAAATAATCAAAGCCAAGTTCTTTGCATAATTTATATTCTTCCAGAGTCTCTACTTTTTCTGCCAGCAAGCGGACATTAAACGGTCGAAGTTTTTTTATGTGGTTACGTAACCCTTGTTCATCAAGTTGTAATATATCAATTTTTATAATGTCTGCAATTTTAACGAGTGGCAGCATTTTTTCATGATATATAAAATCATCTAAAGCAATCATATAGCCACTGTCAGATAATTTTTGAACGGCAATTACTAACTCATCAGTAACTTCAACATCTTCTAAAATTTCGAGTACTAACTGATTCTGTAGTTCAGGAATTGCACCTTCGGAAATTAAAAAATCATAAGTAAGGTTTATAAATGCAGGGTGCTTGCCAACAAGTTGTTGCAGGCCAATTTCAGTGAGTGCATTAAGCACAACAATGGTGGTGGCATGGTTGGCATTGTGCTCGCCAACAAAAGCTTCGTTATACTCAGAATTACTGCGTGAGAGTAACTCATAAGCAGAAACTTTTAACTGCTTATCATAAATTGCCTGTCGGCCAATAAATATATTTTGCATATTATTTTAATAAAAATTCGCTGGATGATGCCCAATTAAGAGCATCTAAATAACATTCTCGCATTTCATCCATACTGATTTTATTATAATTAGCATTGTCCCAGTCACCACTTTCATAAGCTAAAACACAGTGTAATATTTTCCCTAATTCTCCTTCATGACGAATTAGTGCTGCCCTGATATTCTCCGTTAAGGGTAAACCTTCTATTAATAATTCCATATCCTGGTTCATCAATGTATCTATGATTGAAAATAAACCAATGGTAAAACAAACTTCTTTATCTATTTTGACAAGTTGTGCAATATTTTCTGCCATTTTTGCACGGATCATTGAAATAATTAAAAGTTCATGTGGTTTATCTTCTATTTGTGACATGGCTACAAGGTTGGCAAGGTTTCGCATAGTGGTACGCCCCAGCATCATGATAGCTTTCTGGATGGAGTCGACTTCTTTGCTAAAGCCAAATTGAGCAGAGTTGATATAACGTAAAACACGAACTGACATGGTGACATCCTGATAAATTATTTGTGCGAGTTCTTCCGTATTGCTTTCGTTATCTTGCAATTTTGCGAGTAAATTCATAATTGCCAGTTTGTTGGCCGGCAGGCTTGTACCTTTTATAATTTGCGGTTTACTAAAAAAATAACCCTGATAATAATCAAAGCCTAATTCTTTACAGCGATCAAATTCTTCCTGAGTCTCGACTTTTTCGGCAAGTAATTTACGTTTGCCGTTGGCTAATTTTATAGCATGGGTTTCAAGTTCTTCATTATTAAGTGCCATGAGATCAATTTTTATGATGTCAGAAAGCTCAACTAAAGGTTGTAGTGAATCACTATAAATAAAGTCATCTAAAGCAATGGTAAAGCCATCTTTTGACAGTTTTGTAATGGCTTCAACAATGACATCTTCAGCTTTAATATCTTCAAGAATTTCCAGCACCAGGCGATCTTTTAGTTCCGCCATGGGTTGTTCTGCCATTTGCAGAATATGGTTACGGGTCAGGTTAATAAAGGCGCGGTGGGGGCCAACCAGTTGATCCATGCCAATTTCGGTTATGGCATTGATAATTACATTAGTGGTGGCACTGTCACCATCGAGAAAGTCTGCTTCATTAACGGTTTTGCCAGAGCGGAATAGTAGTTCATAGGCAACAACCTTAAGTTGTGCATCATAAATAGGTTGTCGAGCAATGTAGATATCGTGCATTTATACAGACTCTTTAATTGATATTGTTTTATTTATCGGACAAAGGGCAGGGTGACTTGAGAAGATCTTGTTGAATAGGCATAAAAAATTGCCGGGAGCACAATTCAGGAGCAAGGCGAGCCGAAGGGCAGAGGATACGACTGCATGGACGCAGGAGGTAGAGCAACGCAGGAGCAGTTGCCGAAGAATGCCTGAAATAAAAAAACCCGCATAAATGCGGGTTTTCCAGAAGATACGAATAAAAACGTAAAATCTACTTAAT
>CAZSCK010000074.1:0-12702 GCA_964605385.1 uncultured Thioalkalispiraceae bacterium | reverse complement strand
AGGGTCAGACGTTTTTGTTTGATACTTTATTAGTGCCTGTTTTTCTTTCTTATTACTGGCACTTCTTATGTTTTTGACCATCCTGCACTCAAAGCAATTATGAGAAGAGCTCTGAACCTGAAAAGATAGCCTAAAATGGATACATCACTCTTATCTTTGAGATAGTTAGCTTTAACCCCCCGTTATCCCTGAATAAGTGTTCTTAAATGATAAAAAACTTTCCTTATATACTATATTGATTTATCTTAAATATAGTTTTGTTAGCAAAGTGAACTCTGTATTGAAAAACAATTTAGAAAATAAACCGCTTCAGGCTCGAATGATGGCTGCTGTTGATCTTGGTTCAAATAGTTTCCATATGATTGTTGCCAGTCTCGAAGAAAATGGTACGCTTAAAATCATTGATAGAATTAAAGAAATGGTTCGTTTGAGTGCGGGGCTTGATTCTGAAAATAATATTAATGAAGAAACTCAACAACGCGCATTGGAATGTTTAAGCCGTTTTTCTCAACGTTTACAAAATATTGATGGAAAAGATCTCCGCATTACCGGTACTAACACCTTACGTATTGCCAAAAACAGTCATGCCTTTATTAAAAAAGCCAAAAAAATTTTAGGGCACAGGATTGATATTATCTCAGGTGTTGAAGAAGCTCGCCTTGTATATCACGGTGCTGTTTATAGTTTAGCTGTACTTGGTAACAAAAGACTTGTTGTTGATATTGGTGGTGGTAGCACAGAAATAATAATTGGTAAAAATAATAAACCAATAAAACTTGAAAGTCTTGAGATGGGTTGTGTCAGTGTAACTAAAAAGTTTTTTTCTGATGGAGTGATAAATAAATTAAGAATTAAGAAAGCGGATATTTTCGCACGGCAAATGGTTGAACCTGAACGCCAAAGTTATTTGAAAACAGGTTGGGAACAATGTGTTGGAACATCAGGTAGTATTCGTTCAATTTCAAAAGTACTGTTAGCAACAGGAATTACTGATGGAACGATTACTGAAAAAGGACTTAAAAAATTACTGGATGAACTTTTAAAATTTGAATTAATAAATAATATTAAACTTAATGGGCTTAACAATGATCGCCAGCAGGTTTTTATTGGTGGAGTCATTGTATTAAATGCTGTTTTTAAAGCGTTAAAATTAAAAGAAATGATTGCTTCGGATGGTGCTTTACGTGAAGGTTTAATCCTTGATATGGTTGGTCGTATTAAACATGAAGATATTCGAGAACTGTCCGTTCAACAGTTGGCCTCACGTTATGATGTCCGTCAGGAGCATGCAAAAAATATAATTTTGTCCTGTAAATATTTATCTAGCGAGCTTAAAAAAATATGGTCGCTTGATGATGAAAATAATCAGCTTCTATTATATTGGGCGGCAACTTTACATGAAATGGGATTAGCCATTTCCCATGCGGGCTATAATAAACATGGTGCCTATCTTGTACTTAACTCTGATATGCCCGGTTTTTCAATGCATGAACAACTGCTTCTTTCGTTACTTATTCGTTATCATCGCCAAAAAGTTCTATTAGAGGATTTTGAATCATTCTCAGAAAAATACAGTAATAAAATATTTTATTTAATTATTATATTACGTATAGCGGTTATTCTGAATCGCAGCATTCCAAAATATCAGGAGCCAGATTATACCGTCACTGCAAAAAAAGATTCTTTAACGTTGAACTTCCCTGAACATTGGTTTGAAAACAATCCTCTAACCATTGCAGATTTTGAGAATGAAATAGATTACCTTGCAACTATTGGAATTATATTAAGAATTAAACATTTAAAATAATTACAATTCAGCGGCAAGGTTTTGCAATAATTTAATTTGTATTGAGTTTTCTTTTTGGCTGGATGTTGGGTTTAATCTTTTATAGTTACCATCAGACTGCAATAACCAACTGTCTGTATTATCCGATAAGTAAGCCATTAACCCGTCTCTTATTATCTGTTTTTTCAATGTCTCATCTAATATTGGGAAACAGGCTTCAACACGGCGGTATAGATTTCTTTCCATCAAGTCAGCACTTGAACAAAATACTTTAGGATCGTCGTTATTTTGGAAATAATAAACACGTGAATGTTCAAGAAAACGTCCTACCACAGAACGCACTGTAATGTTTTCAGATACACCTTTTATCCCTGGTCGTAACCGACATACGCCACGAATGATTAAATCAACTTTTACTCCAGCTTGGGAGGCGCGATAAAGTTCCTGAATAATACTACTATCTACTAATGAATTAACTTTTGCAATAATTTGAGCAGGTTTTCCTGCTTTTGCATTTTTAGCTTCAAGCTGAATCATTTCAATCAGGCACTTGTGTAAAGTAAAGGGGGACTGTAATAATTTTTTTAACTTTGTTGCTTTACCTAAACCGGTAAGTTGCAAAAACAACTTATGTACATCTTCACCAATGGCTTTATCACAGCTCATAAAACTATAATCTGTATACACCCGGGCATTACCCGGATGATAGTTTCCCGTTCCTAAATGTACATAGCGATTTAAACTTTTACCTTCACGCCGAACAATAAGTAACATTTTTGCATGTGTTTTATAGCCAACTACGCCATAAACTACGTGTGCACCTGCATCTTGTAAACGTGATGCTAGCGCTATATTTTCGGCCTCATCAAAGCGCGCTCGTAATTCAACAACAACGGTCACTTCTTTGCCTAACTTTGCGGCATCAACCAGGGCATCAACCAAAGGTGAAGCGGAACCTGTTCGATATAACGTCATTTTAATGGCAAGAACTTTATGATCCTGAGCGGCTTGTTTTAAAAAATTTACAATAGGAGCAAAAGATTCATAGGGATGAAATAATAAAATATCCCCCTGTTGTATTGCTTTAAACATGTCTTCTTCATGACGAATGCGTTTTGGTAATCCAGGCGTAAATGGCAGATATTTCAGGTCTGGTCGATTAGAATGATCAACAACTTCGAGTAATCGATTTAAGTTTACAGGCCCATTAACAGTATATAAATCATCTTGTTTTAGTTTGAATTTTTTTAATAAGAAACGTGACATTTCACTGGTGCAGTTATCGGCGACCTCTAATCGAACCGCATCTGTTATTCGGCGAGATGATAATTCACCCTTAATTGTCCCCATCAAATCATCACTTTCTTCTTCATCTATAAATAAATCACTGTCACGTGTTACACGAAATTGGTAACAACCCGTGACGTTCATACCGGGGAAAAGATCACTAATATGAGTGTGAATGATAGAGGTCAGAAATACATATGCATTACCCTTTGCATATTTTTCAGGTACACAAATCAGGCGAGGCAAACTGCTCGGTGCATGTACAATCGCTATACGACTATCACGTCCGAATGCATCTTTACCTTCAAGTGAAATAATAAAATTTAAGCTCTTGTTGAATACCCTGGGAAAGGGGTGAGCAAGATCGAGTCCCAGTGGACTTAATACCGGAAGTATCTGGCTGGTAAAATGGCGACGTATCCAACCAGCAAGTTCTTCATTCCATTCTGTGCGTTTTAAAAAGTGGACATTTTCACTGGCTAACTCGGGAATTAATACTTCGTTTAAAACGCGATATTGTTCTTCAACTAATGAATGTGTTTCCCCTTTTATTAATTCCAGGATTTGTTCGGGGGTGCTGTTATCCATGGAGCCACTACTAGACTCAAGTGCAGCACGATGCATCAACCCCGCAACCCTGATCTGAAAAAACTCATCAAGATTTGTGCTACTAATACATAAAAAACGTAAGCGTTCTAATAAGGGGATGTTCTCATTGGATGCTTGTGCAAGTACACGGTGTTGAAATTGCAACAGGCTAAGTTCTCTGTTGATGTAGTACTCTGGCTGGGTTAAATTAATATCATTCATTCTGCTATTATATGATGGTTATGTGACAATGTGGGGACAGATTTGTTATCTCTATTGACTTAAGTCATTTTAATAATAAATGATTCTGTTACGCTGAGAAGTTAACACCATACAATTTAGAGTTGAATTATGACAGACAAAACCGAAGACGCACTTAATGTTTCCCTCGCGCATCCAGGCACTAATTTTCTGGCATCTATTGATGATATTAATAGTATGTCCAAGAATGCCATTTTTCCCACGGCGAATTATCCGTATGAAAAAAAAATGAAAAAGGCAGAATATGAAAAGGAAAAGAAATTATTACAAATTGAACTGGCTAAATTTCAACGTTGGGTTAAAGAGAGTGGGCAGAAATACCTGATTATATTCGAAGGCCGTGATGCGGCAGGTAAGGGGGGCACTATCAAGCGCTTTACCGAACACATGAATCCTCGTGGCGCACCCGTAATCGCACTTGAAAAACCGGATAAACGAGAAAAAGGCCAGTGGTATTTCCAGCGCTACATTCAGCATCTACCTACCAAAGGTGAAATTGTTTTACTGGATCGTTCCTGGTACAACCGCGCAGGCGTTGAACGGGTAATGGGTTTTTGCACGCCGCAGGAATACTTGGAATTCATGCGCCAATGTCCTGAACTTGAACGCATGATCGCACGTAGCAACACGAAATTGATTAAGTTCTGGTTTTCAATTAGTCGTAATGAGCAATTTCGTCGTTTACATGCACGTCAGAATGATCCACTAAAACAATGGAAAATAAGTGATATTGATCTGGCTTCTCTTGATAAATGGGAAAACTATACTGAAGCAAAGGAAGCAATGTTTTTTTACACTGATACCAAGGATTCGCCATGGACTGTGGTTAAATCTGACTGTAAAAAACGCGCACGACTCAATGCAATTCGCCATGTACTGGCAGATGCTGATTATCCTAATAAAGATGAAAAAGTGGCCTGTGCACCAGATGAGCTTATTGTTGGTACAGCGGACACCATTTATGAATCAGGCGAAAAACATTTACAGCATCCGCCCTTTGAAATACATAAAGATGATTAAAAAGAAGTGACAATTTGGTTACCCTTTTATTTACTATGCCGACTTAAGTGACCATAAAAAAGTCCGTACCATGGTGCAGTAATAATTTTCGCATTGCCTCAGATTGTATCTGAGACTTTTTCGTTCTATCCTTTCATAAATTCTACACTCTATATTATATTTACAATTCACAATGAGTCTTTTTGATTTAAGGAAAATCTTTGTCACTTAATATTCAGCATGACTTATCTCCTATAAAAGAATTACTATCCCACAAGGGTGGTTCTTTTTTGTATAGGCAAGTATTGATTTTAGCCGGGGATGAAGAGTGGCAAAAAGAATTTTTACTAGAAATTCTTTCTGGTCATGAAGATAAATCACTTTGGGTAGGCGAGAAAGCTCCAGAAGAATTTCCTTTTGTTGAAACTAAAAAGGCACCTGGTTGGTTAGGTAATGAAAAACGGGTTGTTATTTTTGATGCAAATAAAGATTTTGATCCAGATAGTTTTGCCGCGATAAGCGGAATTGTTATTGGCGGCGGATTGTTTTTTTTACTACTTCCTGAAAAAGAGCAATGGAATAAACTTTATTCCTCTCATTTTGGTCAGCGAACAATACAAAGTATTAATAATCATCCTGATTTTATTATTATAAATAAAAATAATGATAAATTTAAATTCTCGCTGAATAATACAGAATTAACATATCCACAAAATTGTGTGGCTCCTTTTTTAACGATTGATCAACAGTGCGCTGTTGAATCTATTGAAGAACAAATTCTTGGTGAAACCGATAATCCTGTTGTTTTAATTTCTGATCGTGGTCGTGGTAAGTCTGCGGCGCTTGGTATTGTCATAACAAAACTTGTGCAAGCGGGAATAAAAAATATTGCGATCACTGCTCCGCGCTTAAGAACAACATCTATTGTTTTTAAACATATTGAAGAACTGTTACCTGAAGCTGAAGTGTCTCGGGGATATATGAAATATAAAAAAACGAGTATTCAGTTTTATTCTCCTGATCAATTAATACATGATGATATTGAGGCAGACATATTATTTATTGATGAAGCTGCAGCGATCCCTGTCCCATTGCTTACTTCATTTCTACATAAATATTCACAATGTGTGTTTGCAACAACAGTACATGGTTATGAAGGAACAGGACGTGGTTTTTCGTTACGTTTTTTTAAAGAGTTGGATAAATACAATTCAAACTGGATTAAATTACACATGCAAACACCAGTACGTTGGGCAGAAAATGATCCTTTAGAAAAATGGATGTTTAGTTTGTTATGTTTAGGTGCTGAAATTATTGATGTTCCTGGTGAAATAGAACTGAATAAAGTTGAATGTTTTTTTCTGGAAAAAGAACAGCTTGTTGATGATGAGTTGTTGCTAAAAGAAGTTTTTTCTTTGCTAGTATTAGCTCATTATCGAACCCGACCAAAAGATTTAATGAATCTGCTCGATGATGATAATATATCGGTGTATGTCAGCTTACACAACAAGCATGTTATTGCCGTTGCATTAGTTGTACGCGAAGGCTCTTTTCCTGCTTCACTTTCAACCGAAGTGTATAGGGGAAAACGACGACCACAAGGGCATTTGCTTGCTCAAGCTTTAACTTACCACTGTGGTGTTGAACATGCTGCAACGTTAGATTATGCCAGGGTTATGCGCATTGCTGTTCATCCAGAGCTACAAGGAAAAGGAATAGGTACAAGACTTTTAAATTTTATTATTAATCGCGAGAAACATCATGGGCGAGACGCGATTGGCACCAGTTTTGGCATGACTGTGAACTTACTAAAGTTTTGGGAAAAGTTAAAATTCAATTTAATACGTATTGGTTTTACCCGTGAACAAACCAGTGGAGAATATGCTGCTATCATGTTGTTACCATTAACTGAAAAAGGTGAAAAAGTTAATCAGGAGGCGCATGAACGATTCAACGAACAATTACCTTTATGGTTCGATGATGTATTGAAAGATATTCCATCAGCAATAAAGGATGGTTTTCAGTTTGCAAATAAGGAACCACTAAAATTAACCAAATTTTATGAAAAAGACCTTAAATCATTTAGTTACTATTCAAGGAATTATGAGTTATGCATTGCGGCTTTGAATAAATTTGTGATGATGAGGCATGATGATATTGTAAAAGATAATTTTCCGGAGGATTTTCGACAAGTATTAAACAGCAAAATAATAAATAAAATAAGCTGGAAGGATATTGGAAAAAAAATGGGTTTGAGTGGTCAAAATGAAGCGAGAAAACTTTTTCACAGTGCAATTCTTTACTTGATTAAAATAGCAGGATATTAAATCCATCCATATTTTGTGAAACGGAATCTACTATTTAACTTCATATAATATGTACTTATCAGGAAAAGAGTAAATAGTTGCTAAGTCCCTAGTTCAGGGAAGGGTAATTCATACCGTTATACCTGGAAGACAGTTATACTAAGGCATATATATGTAATTAAGGGTTAGAATGACTGCAATCAATATAAGTTCCTTATTAACCCCAGAGCTGGAACAAGCGCTGGAGTCATGTACAAATTTACCAAGTTTGCCAGCTGTTGCATTAAAAATTATCAATGCAAGTAAGGACCCTGATATTAGTTTACATGAAGTTTCTGAGATAATTTCCAGTGATCCCGCAATTTCGGCGAAGTTATTAAAAATTGCAAATTCTCCACTCTATTCTCAACGTCGTTCACTGAATAATCTTCGTGAAGCATTAACTTTATTAGGTTTTAATGCGTCTTTAACTATTACGCTTAGTTTTTCATTACTTCAATCTCTGGGAAATAGTAAAAATTATGAGCATTATTGGAAGCGTTCAATCATTTCTGCATCGATAGCTCGAATGTTAGGGGTGCGATTGCACGTAACAAGGTTAGAAGATCTATTTCTAGCGAGCTTATTACAAGATATTGGTATTTTAATTATTCACTGTATAAATGAGTCAACTTATCCAGATGATTCCCATAATTTAAAACATAAGGATCGTATTAATCTTGAAGTTGAAAATTTAGGCGTAGACCATTCTGTGGTCGGTGCATGGTTGTTACATTCATGGAACCTACCTGAGTACCTTGTTCGTTCAGTTATGTATAGCCATTCTTTGGATATGGGGCTTCCTGATCAAAGCAAAGACGATATTTGTTTCCATTACTGTTTAAATCTTTCGGGCACCTTTGCAGATATTTGGTTAAATGATAATCCTGATGAGTTATTGCGTTCAAATTTAGAAGGTGCAAAAAAAATTCTTAATGTTGATAATGATGGACTTAATAAAATAATAGTTGGTATAGATGCATCCTTACCGGATATTTCTAATTTATTTGAAATATTACTGGTTGGAGACAGGGAGCGTGAAAATGTTCTCTATGAAGCAAGAGAATTATTATTAGAACGAAGCCTTCATACGATTAAACAATCAGAAGATGACCATCATTATATTGATAGCATTACTAATAGAGTAGAAAAGATTGAAAAAGAAAGTCGTTTAGATCATTTAACAAATATTTATAATCGTCAACATATCGACCATTTGTTAGAGTTGGAATATAAAGAATCCAATATCAACTATTGGCCTTTATCCTTGGCTTTTATTGATGTTGATAATTTTAAATTAATTAATGATACCTTTGGTCATTTGGTCGGAGATGATGTTTTAAAGGCTATTGCAAATTTCTTTTCAAATAACATTAGAGAAACAGATATTTTAGCGCGTTATGGTGGAGATGAGTTTTTACTAATGTCGCCTGGTTCAACGACAGACATTACTAAAGCCATGCTGGAAAGATTACTCGTTTTATTTAAAAAGGAAGTTAAAGTAGATGCAAAGGATATTGATGTAGATATCAGTATATCTATTGGTCTTGCGACACACCTTGGTGAACATAACTTTGAGAACTTAAAGTATTTAATGGCTGCTGCAGATAAAGCCCTTTATAAAGCGAAAGAAGAAGGAAAAAATTGTTTGGCCATTTATTAATGCTATTTAGATAATAATAATTTGTGAAGTTTAATGTCAAAGAATATTTTTCTTCGTCTCTTGAAGATGTAAAGGGAGACGAAGCATGACGTATGTTCAGAATCTTAAGTGAATTTACAGAAGGTTTTGATCGGTTGTCTGATTTAGATTTTGCAATAACAATATTTGGTGCTGCGCGTTTTAATCAAGATAATAAGTACTATAAAAAAACCTTTGAGCTTGCACAAGCTTTAGCCAAAGAAGGGTTCCCGATTATCTCTGGCGGCGGTCCTGGAATAATGGAAGCGGCTAATAAAGGTGCTGCTGATGCGGATCAAGTATCTGTCGGATTAAATATTGAATTGCCTCATGAGCAAGAGCCCAATCCTTATCAAAGTGCTTCACTTAATTTTCGTTATTTTTTTGCGCGTAAGGTGATGTTTGTTAAATACTCTATGGGTATACGTTTGTATGCCTGGTGGTTTTGGCACAATGGATGAATTATTTGAAGCCTTAACTCTTATGCAAACAAATCGTATTTATCATATGCTGCTGATTTTATTTGGAACTGAATTCTGGCAAGAACTCATTGATTGGATGAAATAGGCTTTATTAACTCACGATACTGTTTTAGATGTTGATTTTGATTTAATTAAGTTAACCGATGATATTGATGAGGTGGTATCAATCATGACAGCTCATCGAACATGGAAACAAGAACAAATTGATTTATCCAAAAACCGTTAACGACTACCGAGTAATTTTGCGACAGCTTTATCACTGCCTAAAAGCCCAACAATTAAACCTACAATACCTAATGCTCCAAACACAAGCATAACAAACCAATATCCCATCTCAATTAGTTGAGGCATATAAGCTGGTAAGGCAAACGCGAGCAGGAAAAAAACACTGCTTATAAATAAAACGATTTTTCTATTTAATGAACGGTAAATAAACTCATCATTATTGTTTTCGAAAATATTTAATATTGGTGAGAAAATACTTTTAAGTGCATTTTTCATAATGTATTTATCTTTAATGTAAATTAATGAGTATCTGAAAGTTTATCCTCTACCGGTAGGCCTGCTACTTTCCATTCCGGATAGCCATCTTCTAAACGACGTGCCTGAAACCCCTTTTCGCGCAGTTGTGCCACAGCATCAAAAGCAAGAATACAATGCGGGCCGCGACAATAAGCAACAATCTCATGATTCGGATCAAACTGCTGTAAATGTTGCTCAAGCTCTTCGATTGGAATATTAATTGCCCCTTGTACATGGCCGGCATTAAATTCTTCTTTTGGGCGAACATCCAATACTGTAATCAAACCCTGTTTCACTTTTTCTAGCAATTCTTTAGCGGGGATAGGTTCGAGGTTATCTTTTGCTGTGAGGTAAGTATTTACTAACCTATCAACATCGGATATATGCCGTTCTGCAACATTGCGCAAAGAATCAAGCAAACCAATAACATCATCTCCACTCAGACTATAATAGACTTTGAGTCCTTCTTTACGGCTAGTTACAAGTCCGGACTGCCTAAGTTGTTGCAAATGTTGTGAAGTATTGGCAATACTAAGCTTGGCTACTTTTGCTAAAGATTCGACACTGCGCGATCCTTGAGCTAAAAACTCGAGTAATTCCAATCGGTTAGCATTACTTAAGGCTTTGCCAACACGGGCAAATTGAGTAAAGAGATCACTTTTAAAGGTATTAGGTTCCATTTTTTATATTCACACTATTCAAGTAGTTAATTGAATGCTAGACTCCTGTTAAATGATTATAGCGCGATTAGATTTCTGCGCAAACTCAAATCGTCCAATAGTGAGGTTGATTATGTCTTTTGAAGAATTTTTATTAGCGAATGAGAAAGTTATTCGTATGAGCTTTTTTTTCGGCATGTTAGTGCTGATTGGATTGTGGGAGCTGGCTGCACCAAAACGCGCTTTGACTATATCAAAAAGTGTACGCTGGATTAATAATCTGGGGCTGGTCTTTTTTAATAGTTTTATCCTCAGAGTTTTATTTCCTGCCGCTGCAGTAGGCGTTGCTGTTTTTGCTGGCGAACAGGGATGGGGCTTGTTTAATTATTATAGTGATTTACCTTTCTGGTTTGTGGTGGTGGCTTCAGTCATCATTATGGATTTTGTGATTTATATACAACATGTGATGGTGCATGCGATTCCTGTGCTCTGGCGTTTGCATCGACTTCATCATGCCGATCTGGATTATGACGTAACCACCGGTGCACGTTTTCATCCCATCGAAATTATATTGTCCATGTTAATTAAATTCGCAACTATTTTATTACTTGGACCTTCTGTTGTTGCTGTAATTATTTTTGAGATTATGTTGAATGCCACCGCTATGTTTAACCATGGAAATATCTCATTACCTAAAACACTCGATAAGTATTTACGTTTATTACTGGTAACACCGGATATGCACAGGGTACATCATTCGATTGAAGATGATGAAGCCAACAGTAATTTTGGTTTTAGTTTGCCGTGGTGGGATCGCTTGTTCGGCACCTATCGTGATCAACCTCGTGCTGGACATGTGGGTATGACGATTGGTATTAACAAATTTCGTGATCCCAAACAGGTGTCATGGCTACCAGGCATGTTGGCATTACCTTTTATTGGCAAAATGTCAGGTTATGTTATTAACCGCAGACAATGGACTGATACAGAAGAAAAGTAAATAAACCCGTCATTGCGAGCAGAGCGAAGCAACCTCCAGAAATGCGCAATTCATTATGAGATTGCTTCGTCATTCTTCCTCGCAATGACCGGGGTACTTAAAGTTATTGATGAGATAAAGAAATGAAAAAGTTATTACGTATTAGCGTTTTACTATTGTTAGTTGCAGGCATCGCCGCAGCGATTATTTATCGCGATCAATTTGATGCCAGCGCATTGGAAAGTTGGGTTAAAGATGCGGGCAGCGCAGGACCGCTAGTATTTATGTTGATATATGCGATTGGTACAGTATTTTTCTTACCCGGTTCGGTACTTACTTTAGCTGGTGGCGCTTTATTCGGTCCTGTATTTGGTACATTCTACAATCTGACAGCCGCTACAATCGGTGCCATGATTTCTTTTATTGCCGCACGTTATTTAGCACACGACTGGGTTGAGAAAAAAACCGGCGGCCGTATGAAACAACTAAAGCAAGGTGTTGAAGGCGAAGGTTGGAAGTTTGTCGCTTTTGTTCGTTTAGTGCCTTTGTTTCCATTTAATATTCTGAATTATGCGCTGGGCTTAACAAAAATAAAATTTAGTCATTATTCTATTGCAACGTATATCTTTATGTTACCCGGCGCGATTGCTTATACTTATCTGGGTTATGTTGGGCGTGAAGCGGTTGCGGGTGGTGATGGTTTAATTCAGAAAATAATGTTGGCATTCGCTTTATTAGCGATTGTTGGATTTTTACCCAGTTTAATCGGTCGTCTGCGTCGTGGTCCTATGATGGATGTTGAAAACGTAAAACAAAAATTGGATGCAGGTGAAGATGTTTTATTGCTTGATGTGCGTTCAGCTGAAGATTATGCGGGTGAACAAGGGCATGTAAAAGGTTCGCTTTTAATTCCACTTGAAGAATTAAATACACGACTTGCTGAAATTGAAAACTTTCTGGAAAAAACGGTAATGACCATTTGCCGCACTGACCGACGTTCTGAAAAAGCAGCACAAATACTGGCAAAGCATGGTTTTGCTGATGTGCATGTTGTTAAACAAGGTATGACAGACTGGAATATAAAAGGTTATCCAGTCGTACATAAATAATAAA
>CAZSCK010000073.1:0-12787 GCA_964605385.1 uncultured Thioalkalispiraceae bacterium | reverse complement strand
GTAAATCAATTGCGGGTTTTAAAATTCGTGATGGTTGGCCGATTGGTTGTAAAGTGACTTTACGTCGTGAAAAAATGTATGAGTTTCTTGACCGTCTGATTAGTATTGCTATTCCGCGTATTCGTGATTTTCGCGGTTTAAATCCAAAATCATTTGATGGTCGTGGTAACTACAGCATGGGTATTCGTGAACAAATTATTTTCCCTGAAATTGATTACGATAAAATTGATACGCTACGTGGTATGGATATTACTTTTACTACTACAGCAAAAACTGACGAAGAAGGTCGCGCGTTATTGGCGGCATTTAATCTTCCGTTAAAAAAGGCTAAGGAGTAATTTCGTGGCTAAGAGTTCAATGATTGCACGCGAAGTAAAGCGTACTAAAACAGTTGCTAAATACAAAGTTAAGCGCGAAGCGTTAAAAGCAACGATTAAAGATGCAAATATTTCATATGAAGAACGTATGGAAGCGCAGCAGCAGTTACAAAAATTGCCGCGTGATGCGAGTCCAAGCCGTGGTCGTCGTCGTTGTAGTATAACGGGCCGTCCGCATGGCGTTTATCGTAAATTTGCTTTATGTCGTAATAAATTACGTGAACACACAATGCGTGGCGATGTTCCTGGTTTACGTAAAGGCAGTTGGTAGAGGTATAAGATTATGATGACAGATCCGATAGCTGACATGTTAACGCGCATCCGCAATGCTTTATCTGCGGGTAAGTTGAACGTGAACATGCCTGATTCAAAACAAAAGCGTGCAATTGCACAAGTTTTGAAAGACGAAGGTTTTATTACTGATTTTGCACAAGCTGAAGCTGATGCAAAGCCTGTTTTAAATATTGATTTAAAATATTATCAGGGCAAGCCAGTAATTGAAAATATTAAACGCATAAGCCGTCCAGGTTTACGTATTTATAAAGGTAAAACCGAACTACCTAAAGTTATGGGTGGTTTAGGTGTGGCAATTATTTCAACTTCTAAAGGTTTGATGAGCGATCGCGCAGCGCGCAAAGCAGGCTTTGGTGGTGAAATTCTTTGTACCGTACAATAAAGAGTTGAGATAACGAACATGGCTAGATTAAATCCAATTGAGATACTTACAGGCGTTGAAATAAGCATTAAAGATAATGCTGTCAACGTGAAAGGCTCAAAAGGCACTTTGGAGCATACGCTTCATAAGTCCATCGATATTAAGAAAGACGACAATGTTTTAACAATCCTTCTTCGTGAAGGCGCAGATAATGCGGCTGCACAAGCGGGCACAGCGCGTTCATTGTTAAACAGTATGATGGTTGGCGTGACGACTGGTTTCGAAAAGAAGCTTGAATTAGTTGGCGTTGGTTATCGTGCAAAAGCAGAAGGTAAATCAGTAAATCTAACTTTAGGTTTCTCGCACCCTGTTAACTATTCGTTACCAGAAGGTGTTACTGCAGAAACACCAAGTCAGACTGAAATTATTATTCGCGGAATTGATAAGCAGGTTGTTGGCCAAGTGGCAGCAGATATTCGTGCTTACCGTCCACCAGAGCCTTATAAAGGTAAAGGTGTGAAGTACGCTGGTGAACATATTGTTCGTAAAGAAGCTAAGAAGAAGTAGGGTAGGATAAAAAGATGGATAAGAAATCGTCTCGTATACGTCGTGCACGTAAAACTCGCGCTAAGATTAGCGAGCTTGCAGTGCCTCGTCTTTCAATCCACCGTACACCTCGCCATATTTATGCGCAGGTTATTGCTGCGAGTGGTAGTGAAGTGATTGCAAGTGTTTCAACAGTACAAACTGACATGAAAGGTCAGGTTAAGTACACAGGTAACATCGATGCTGCTACAGCAGTAGGTAAAGCGATTGCTGAGAAAGCATTAGCAGCAGGTGTAACTTCGGTTGCGTTTGATCGCTCAGGATTCAAATATCATGGCCGTGTTAAAGCACTGGCTGACGCGGCTCGTGAAGCCGGTCTGAAAATCTAAGGGTTTAATACTATGGCAGGATTTGACAAAGGTCAGCAACAACAAACTGACGGCTTACAAGAACGTTTGGTTAACATTCGTCGTGTCGCAAAAGTTGTAAAAGGTGGTCGTATTTTTGGTTTTTCAGCATTAACAGTTGTTGGTGATGGAAACGGTAAAGTAGGTGTTGGTCGTGGTAAAGCACGTGAAGTACCTGTAGCGATTCAAAAAGCGATGGAAAATGCACGTAAGAATTTAAAAGATGTGCCATTAGTTGAAGGTACATTACAGTATCCAATTACTGCAGAGTTTGGTGCAGCTAAAGTTTACATGCAGCCTGCTTCTGAAGGTACAGGTGTTATCGCCGGTGGCCCAATGCGTGCAGTATTCGATGTTGTTGGAGTACGTAACGTATTAGCAAAATGTATTGGTACGAATAATCCAATCAACGTTGTAAATGCAACAATCAAAGGTTTGGCAGACATGAGTTCTCCAGATACTGTTGCAGCTAAACGTGGTAAATCAGTTAAAGATATCTTGGAATAAGATCATGGCCGATAAAATTAAAGTTAAATTAGTACGTAGCCCCGCGGGACGTTTAAAGTCTCATAAAGCGTGTGTTGCGGGTCTAGGTTTGCGTCGTATGCACCAAACTGTAGAAGTTGAAGATACCCCTTGTACGCGTGGGATGATCAATAAGGTCTATTACATGGTACAGGTTCAGGAGGACTAAGATGTTTTTAAATACACTTAAACCTGCTGCTGGTTCAAAATCAAATCCAAAACGTCGTGGACGTGGTATTGGTTCTGGCTTAGGCAAGACAGGTGGCCGCGGTCATAAAGGTCAAAAATCTCGTTCAGGTGGTCAAACGAAGATCGGTTTTGAAGGTGGTCAAATGCCTTTACAACGTCGTTTACCTAAAGTGGGTTTCACTTCACGTTTAGCACGTGTTACTGATGAAATCCGTTTGAATGAATTAAATGCTTTAACTGCAGATATTATTGATATTGCAGTATTAAAAGAAGCAAACTTAATCGCTAAGAGCATTAAGCACGTTAAGATTATGGATTCAGGTGAAGTTAAAAAAGCAGTTACTCTCAAAGGCATTCGTGTGACGAAAGGCGCACGTACAGCAATTGAAGCAGCTGGCGGCAAAATAGAAGAGTAAACGAATGTCTGCAACTCAATCAGCTATGTCGGCAGGTGCCGGCGGTAAGTTCAAAGAACTACGCCAACGTATTTTTTTTCTGATTGGAGCTTTGCTGGTTTTCCGCATTGGTTCTTACATAACAGTACCGGGAATTGATCCAGCTGCATTAGCCGATATGGTTGAGCAGCAAAAAGGCACAATCCTCGACATGTTTAATATGTTTTCAGGTGGCGCATTATCGCGTTTATCTCTGTTTGCATTAGGAATCATGCCTTACATCTCTGCGTCGATTATTGTTCAGCTACTAACGAAGGTTCATCCTAAGTTAGAACAGTTAAGTAAAGAAGGTGAAGCGGGTAAGCGTAAAATTACTCAGTACACTCGCTTAGGTACATTGGCTTTAGCAACATTCCAATCATTAGGTGTTGCACTTGCTCTATCTCGTCAACCTGGTTTGGTTGTTAATGGTAGTGAAGAAGAAGTATTACGTATTTTTTACTTTACAACAGTTGTCACCTTGGTCACTGGAACAATGTTCCTGATGTGGTTAGGTGAGCAAATTACAGAACGAGGTATCGGTAACGGTATATCGATGATTATTTTTGCAGGTATTGTTGCAGGTTTACCTTCAGCAATCGGTGGTACTTTAGAATTAGGTCGTACAGGTGAATTAAGCTCAGGCTTTATTTTAATTCTGTTCATCATGATTCTGGCAGTCACGGCATTCGTTGTATTTATGGAACGAGGGCAACGACGGATTACTGTGCATTACGCCAAGCGTCAGCAAGGTCGTAAAATGTATGCTGCACAGACCAGCCATTTACCTTTAAAGATTAATATGGCAGGTGTTATTCCGCCAATATTTGCTTCGGCAATTATTTTATTCCCAGCAACAATGGCTGGGTGGTTTGGCAGCACTGAAGGCACTTTTGGTTTCCTTCAGGATGTGGCGACAATGTTGTCTCCCGGCCAACCGTTATATGTTTTGATGTATGCAGTAGCGATTATATTCTTCTGCTTTTTCTATACGGCGTTAATGTTTAACCCGAAAGAAACGGCAGATAACCTGAAACGTTCTGGTGCTTATGTTCCAGGTATTCGTCCAGGAGAACAAACTGCTAAGCATATTGATACTATTTTAGGTCGCCTAACATTAGTTGGTGCGGCATATATTACAGCAGTGTGTTTGTTACCAGAATTTATGATTGTGTACTGGAATGTGCCTTTCTACTTTGGTGGTACATCACTACTGATTATTGTTGTTGTAACAATGGATTTAATGTCGCAAGTACAGTCGCACCTCATGTCTCACCAGTATGAAGGTTTGATGAAAAAATCAAACTTGAAGGGTGGTTCAGGTTCAGCAGGCTTACTGCGTTAATTAAAACGTTTATCTTTTAGGAGAATCGGCATGAAAGTTCGTGCTTCAGTTAAAAAGTTATGCCGTAACTGTAAAGTTATTAAACGTCACGGTGTTGTTCGTGTGATCTGTGTAGATCCACGTCATAAGCAGCGTCAAGGTTAATTAAGGCTATTTTGCTGAATTATCGTAAGATAAATACAGTAAAAAAGAGTCTAATTTGTATTAAAAAGTCTTGCTTGAAAGGGCGAGGATACGTAGAATTGCACGTTTTCGCGGGGTCACCTGTGAGCGTCATATTTAATTTGTAGGAGTGCCTCAATGGCTCGTATTGCTGGTATCAATGTTCCGGTCAATAAACATGCAGAAATCGCTTTAACATCGATTTTTGGTATTGGTCGCACACGCGCACAAAAGATTTGTTCTGAAGCGGGTGTAACACCATCGACTAAAATTAAAGATCTCGATGAAGGCCAGGTTGAAAACCTGCGTACTGAGGTTGCTAAATTCACTATTGAAGGTGATTTGCGCCGTGAAATCTCCATGAATATCAAACGTTTAATGGACTTAGGTGCATACCGTGGTATTCGTCATCGTCGTGGTTTACCACTTCGTGGACAACGTACTAAAACAAATGCTCGTACCCGTAAGGGACCACGCAAGCCCATTAAACGCTAAGTTTTTAATTTAAGGTTTTAAAAAATATTATGGCAGCCAAAACATCAGGTCGTACTAAGAAGAAGGTCAAGAAGGATATTGCTGACGGTATCGCGCATATTCACGCTTCTTTCAATAACACTATTATCACTATTACAGATCGTCAGGGTAATGCTCTTTGTTGGGCAACAGCTGGTGGTTCTGGTTTCCGTGGCTCACGTAAAAGTACGCCTTTTGCTGCACAGATTGCTGCAGAACGTTGCGGAAATTTGGCCAAAGAATTTGGCATGAAGAATTTAGAAGTAAATGTTAAAGGTCCAGGCCCTGGTCGTGAATCAGCTGTCCGCGCTTTAAACTCTACTGGTTTTAAAATTACAAACATTTCAGATGTGACGCCGATTCCACACAATGGCTGTCGTCCTCCGAAAAAACGTCGCGTATAACGGGAGACAATTATGGCACGCTATCTAGGTTCAAAATGTCGTTTATGTCGTCGTGAAGGCGAAAAGCTTTTCTTGAAAGGCGAAAAATGTTTCGGTAGTAAATGCGCGATGGAAAATCGTCCGTTTCCTCCAGGTCAACACGGTCAACGCCGTAGCCGTAACTCTGATTACGCTACTCAGTTACGTGAAAAACAAAAATTACGTCGTACTTACGGTGTCTTAGAAGGTCAATTCCGTAGCTACTACAAAACTGCTGATCGTGTTAAAGGTTCTACAGGTACAAACTTGTTACAACTTTTAGAAACACGTTTAGATAATGTTGTTTATCGTATGGGTTTTGGTGCGTCTCGTTCAGAAGCACGCCAACTTGTTCGTCATAAAGCAATTACTTTGAATGGTGTTAAATCAAACATCCCTTCAATTAAAGTAAAAGCGGGTGATGTTATTGCGATTAATGAAAAATCAAAAAACCAATTGCGCATTAAGGGCTCAATGGATGCTGCACAAACACGTGGTATTGTTGATTGGTTAGATGTCGATGCTTCAAAACTTGAAGGTACATTTAAAAATGTTCCTGAACGTAGTGACTTATCAGCAGACATCAATGAACATTTAGTTGTAGAACTGTACTCTAAGTAATATTTGAGTCGTTCCATCTTTAACGCATTTAACTGGATTTTATAGAGGACAATACATGCAGGCCTCCGAACAGGAATTTCTGACACCACGTATAGTGGACATACAGCAAATTAACGATAGCCATGCAAAGGTGACTTTAGAGCCTTTAGAACGTGGTTTTGGTCATACTTTAGGTAATGCCCTACGTCGTATTTTACTATCTTCGATGTCAGGTTGTGCCATTGTTGAAGTTGAAATTGATGGTGTATTACATGAATACACTACAATGGAAGGTGTACAGGAAGATGTTGTAAACATCATGCTGAACCTTAAAGGTGTGGCTCTTCGTATGGAAACTGCGACAGAAGCTACATTAACTATCAGTAAAAAAGGCCCATGTGTTGTTACAGCAGGTGATATTCAACTTGATCATAATGTTGAATGTATTAATCCTGACCATGTAATTGCAAATATTACTAAAGCTAATGACTTTAATATGACTTTAAAAGTTGTTAAAGGACGTGGTTATGAGCCTTCAACTGCTCGTATTACTGATGAAGACGAAGATCGTCCAATTGGTCGTTTACAATTAGACGCGACATTTAGTCCAATTCATAAAGTGAACTATATTGTTGATAATGCTCGTGTAGAACAACGTACAAATCTGGATAAACTCGTTATTGAGTTAGAAACAAACGGTACGATTGATCCAGAAGCAGCTATTCGTAATGCAGCAACTATTTTACAAGAACAACTGGCTGCATTTGTTGATTTACGTAGCACAGAAGAACTCGAACCTGCTGAACAAGAACCTGATATTGATCCAGTATTACTGCGTCCAGTTGATGATCTTGAACTTACTGTTCGTTCAGCTAACTGCCTCAAAGCAGAACAAATTTACTACATCGGTGATTTAATTCAGCGTACTGAAGTAGAGTTATTGAAAACACCTAATTTAGGTAAGAAATCATTAACTGAAATCAAAGATGTATTAGCTTCCAGAGGTTTATCTCTTGGAATGCGTTTAGAAAATTGGCCTCCAGCGATTCTTCGCACTAAAGCAGAAGAAGAAAAGAAACCGTTGTTCGGTGATTTTAAATTTTAGCCAGTATTTAATATATTAAGTATTCACTATTAAGTTATAAGAATTTTTAAGGGTAATAACCATGCGTCATCGTCATAGTGGTCGTCAGCTAAACCGTAACAGTTCACATCGTAAAGCGATGTTTAAAAACATGTCTGCATCTTTGTTTGATCATGAACTGATTCGTACTACAGTTGCAAAAGCAAAAGAATTACGTGGTGTTGCTGAAAGGCTTATCACTTTAGCTAAAGTTGATACTGTAGCTAACCGTCGTTTAGCATTCGCGCGTTTACGTGACCGTGATGCAGTAACTAAGTTATTTACAGTATTAGGTCCTCGTTATGCAGAACGCCCAGGTGGTTACATGCGTGTTTTGAAATGTGGTTTCCGTACAGGTGATAAAGCACCAATGGCTTATGTTGAGCTTGTTGACCGTCCAATTGTTGAAGCTTCAGCAGAAACAGCGGAAGAAGTTGCAACAGCTGAATAAGCTTTAAAAGCAATTCATCAAAGAACCGGATTTGATTTATCACTTCTGGTTTTTTTGTGTCTGTTATTTTTGTAGGTCGGGCTTTAGCCTGACGCTAATGTTGGCAAATCAATAATGCAATTTATTACCCTGGATGTTGGTAGTAGACTAAGTAGATGTATTTACATCTGCGTTGGCCTGAAGCTTCCGCATCCTTGCTCACGCCCCTTACCTCGCTGCGTACTCTAATTGCGGGCTTCCTGCCCTAATACGCCCATGTAGGTAAAGGCCAACCTACATTAGCCTTTATCTAGCATTGGCTTAAGATAGTGACCTGTGAAAGACTCTTTACATTGAGCAACATTTTTAGGCGTATCACTCACAACGATGGTACCGCCCTTATTGCCACCTTCCGGGCCCATATCAATTATCCAGTCAGCTGTTTTAATGACATCGAGATTATGTTCGATGACAACCAACGTATTACCGTGGTCACGTAAACGATGTAACACTGCAAGTAATTGCTCGATGTCATGAAAATGTAAACCCGTCGTGGGTTCATCGAGAATGTATAAGGTATTGCCAGTATCACGTTTTGATAATTCACGGGATAACTTAACTCGTTGCGCTTCACCGCCCGATAGAGTGGTGGCGTTTTGGCCTAAGCGGATATACGTGAGGCCAACATCCATGAGTGTTTGCAGTTTGCGCTTAACAACAGGAATGGCATCAAAGAAAATAACGGCATCTTCAATGGTCATATCTAAAATTTCATAGATATTTTTACCTTTGAATTTTATTTCCAGTGTTTCACGGTTATAACGTTTTGAATGACAAATATCACAAGGCACATAAATATCGGGTAAAAAGTGCATTTCAACTTTTATAACGCCATCACCCTGGCATGCTTCACAGCGACCGCCTTTAACGTTGAAACTAAACCGTCCTGGTGTATATCCGCGGGCACGTGCTTCAGGTGTTGCTGCAAACAGTTCACGAATCGGAGTAAATAAACCGGTATAGGTTGCCGGGTTTGAGCGTGGTGTTCGACCAATTGCGCTTTGATCAATATCAACGACTTTATCAAACTGTCCGAGACCGATAATCTCATCACACGGAGCCGGTGGGGTGGATGCGGAGTTAATTTCAGCCGCTGCGTGGCGATATAAAGTGTCATTAATAAGTGTTGATTTACCTGAGCCGGAAACACCGGTAATGGCCGTCATTAAACCAACAGGAATATCGATATCCACATTTTGTAAATTATTACCGGATGCACCGCGAATTTTTAAAAGTCGTTCGGGATTAAATTTTGTGCGTTGTTTCGGGATCTCAATACATTTTTTGCCTGATAAATATTGTCCTGTTAATGATGCAGGATTCGCTAATACTTCTTCAGGTGTGCCCTGGGCAATAATTTCACCACCATGAATACCGGCGTAAGGACCAATATCGACAACATGATCGGCCATCATAATTGCTTCTTCATCATGCTCAACCACAATAACCGTATTACCAATATCTCGAAGGTAAGTGAGCGTGTTTAAAAGCCGGGTGTTATCTCGTTGATGTAAACCGATAGAAGGTTCATCTAAAACATACATAACGCCCACAAGCCCAGCACCAATTTGGCTAGCGAGACGAATACGTTGAGCTTCACCACCAGATAAAGTATGTGCGCCACGGCTGAGGTTTAAATAATCCAGACCAACATTAATCAGGAATTCGAGTCGTTGATTAATTTCTTTAACAATTTTTTCTGCAATTTCACCACGTTTACCTGGCAGGCTTAAATTTTTGAAAAAGTCAGCTGCGGTATCAATTGGCATTGCTGATATTTGCGGTAAGCTTTCTTCCGCAATATAAACATGACGTGCTGCTCGATTTAGGCGTTGTCCATCACAATCGGGGCAGGGTTGCTGGTTCATGTACTTGGCAAGTTCTTCACGAACAACACTGGAATCTGTATCGTGATAGCGGCGTTGCATATTTGGAATAATACCTTCAAAGGCATGTTCTTTGATTTTCTTTCCACCGCGATCATTATTGTAAGTAAACTTAATAATGTCATCGCCACTGCCATAAAGAATAATCTGCTGTATGTCTTCTTTGAGATCTTCAAAAGGCACATCCATGTCAAACTTATAATATTGAGATAAGGACAGCAGCATTTGATAGTAATAGATATTACGTCGATCCCAGCCGCGTATTGCACCACCAGAGAGCGGAGCATCTGCTTGTACTACGACACGTTTTGGATCAAAAAATTCCTGTACACCAAGACCATCACAACCGGGGCAGGCACCAGCAGGATTATTAAAAGAGAAGATACGTGGTTCTAGTTCTGTAAGTGAGTACCCACATTCTGAGCAAGCAAACTTGGCAGAGAACACCATATCTGCCTGGTTGTTGTCATCCATGTAGCTAACACGAAGCAAACCATCCGAGAGTTTTAAAACAGTTTCAATAGAATCAGCTAGTCGGGTTTTAATGTCGTCGCGGACTTTAAATCGATCTACGACAGCTTCAATGGAGTGCTTCTTTTTTCTGTCCAGCTTTTCAACTTGATCCAATTCAAGCACTTTGCCATCGACACGGGCGCGGATAAAACCTTCGGCACGTAATCGATCAAAAACTTGCTCATGTTCACCTTTGCGGCCTTCAACCAAAGGTGCGAGTAACATGAGCTTGGTGCCTTCGGGTAACTCCAAAATATGGTCAACCATTTGGCTAACTGTTTGTGCATTTAAAACAATATCGTGATCCGGGCAGCGAGGTTCACCAGCACGGGCAAACAATAAACGTAAGTAATCATAAATCTCGGTAATGGTGCCAACAGTAGAACGCGGATTATGTGAGGTGGATTTTTGTTCAATAGAAATCGCTGGCGACAAGCCCTCGATATGATCAACATCAGGTTTTTCCATAACTGAAAGGAACTGACGTGCATAAGCCGATAAAGACTCAACATAACGACGCTGGCCTTCAGCATAAATGGTATCGAATGCGAGAGATGATTTACCTGAGCCGGATAAACCGGTGATGACAATAAGCTTGTCACGAGGCAAATCAATATCAATATTTTTTAAGTTGTGGGTGCGAGCTCCACGTATATGAATAGTATCCATCAAATTTTTCGTTTTACTGTTTGTTTAATTGGGCAACCTGCTAATATACGCGATTCCTAGCGTGATAGGAAAAATTCTAGTAATAAAATAGTTGGATTAAAACGGTATGTCTCTTAATCAGGAAAACATGACTCCTCTTGAAAAACGTGTTGCGATGTCGCTATCGGCTATTTTCGCCTCACGTATGTTGGGGTTATTCATGGTGTTGCCCGTTTTTGCCGTGTATGCCAAGGAATTAGATGGTTTTTCACCTATCTTGGCAGGTCTTGCTATTGGCATATATGGTTTAACTCAGGCGATATTTCAGATTCCTATGGGGCTGTTGTCTGATCGTATTGGGCGTAAGCCGGTCATTATTGGTGGTTTAATTATTTTTGCTATTGGCAGTGTCGTTGCCGCAATGGCCGATTCTATTACTGGCGTTATTGTCGGGCGTGCTCTGCAAGGTTCAGGTGCCATTGCCAGTGCAATAATGGCATTGGCAGCAGATCTCACCCGTGAAGAGCACCGTATTAAAGTGATGGCCTCTATCGGTATGAGTATTGGGTTGTCCTTCGCTCTCGCTTTGGTTCTTGGCCCTATGTTGCATGGTTGGTTTGGCGTTGAAGGTATTTTCTGGATTACCACGATTTTTGCGATGGGTGGAATAATGGTGGCTAAATTTTGGGTGCCAACACCGGTCTTGAGTCGTTTCCACCGAGATGCTGAAGTCGAAATAAGCTGGTTCCGCCAGGCTTTTTCTGATCCACAGTTATTGCGCCTCGATACAGGTATTTTCATTTTACATTTTATTTTAGTCAGTATGTTTGTGGTGATGCCGACAGTTTTACATGATCGCTTAGGTTTTGAGTTAGAGCAACATTGGCAGCTTTATTTGCCTGTTTTATTTTTTGCAGTTTTAGCCATGATACCATTTATTATTATTGCGGAGAAAAAACGTAAGATAAAACAAGTACTTATTGGAGCTATTTTCATTCTTGCTATAAGCCAGCTAGGCTTACCTCTGTTTACGGACTCTTTGGTTGGCTTTGCTATCATGTTATGGTTATTCTTTTCAGCATTTAACTTGCTGGAAGCAAGTATGCCTTCACTGGTTGCGAAAATAGCTCCGGTAGCTCACAAAGGCACCGCGATGGGCGCGTACTCCACTTCACAGTTTTTGGGAGTATTTTTAGGTGGTTTAACCGGCGGTGTTTTAAGTGAGTTTTATGGCTTAAGTGGTGTTGCTATGTTTAATGTTGCATTACTTGTTATTTGGGCTGGTTTAGCTATCACAATGAAGAAGCCAGATTTCTTCACCAGTTATTTATTGAACGTAGGTGAAGTAACAGAAAAAGAAGCGTTAGAAATTATAAAAGGTTTATCCCTTGTTGCAGGGGTTGTTGATGTGACTGTTATTGCTGAAGATGGAGTTGCCTATCTGAAGATTGATAAAAAGTTAGTGAACATGGATGAGTTACATCAGTTTGCGGTTGCAGAAGATTAAGCGAAATATTTTAGAATTTAATTTAGATAGATATTGGAGATAGGAATATGGCCAGGGGCGTGAACAAAGTAATTTTGATTGGTAATTTGGGGCAAGACCCGGAAGTAAAATATATGCCTAATGGCAATGCTGTTGCGAACATTACTGTTGCAACAAGTGAAAGCTGGAAAGATAAAAATACCGGCGAACAAGTTGATAAAACTGAATGGCATAGAGTGGTTTTCTTCCGCCGTTTAGCCGAGATTGTGGGCGAGTATTTGAAAAAAGGTTCTAAGATTTATATTGAAGGAAAATTACAAACACGTAAGTGGCAAGATAAAAATGGTAAAGATAACTGGACCACTGAAATTATTGCCAGTGAAATGCAAATGTTAGATTCGCGTGGTGGTGGTAGTAGTGACTTCAACCAAGCTAGTGGACAACAATCTGCTCCGCAGTCGGCTCC
>CAZSCK010000072.1:0-13116 GCA_964605385.1 uncultured Thioalkalispiraceae bacterium | reverse complement strand
AATAAAGCTCGGTTTTATCGATATAGCAGCTAGATATAAATTTATTTAAATGGGGTTGATCTTTATTTGAATATAATAAATTGCTTATGCGGCATTGATTTTTTAATAGTCGTATTATTAATGGTCGCATTGACGTTTGTAGCTCTCAAACATATGGCCCAGGTGAATTTTCAAATAAAAAATATTGTAGAAAACAACAATGTAAAAATTGAGTTAGGGCAAATTATGCAAAATGCTTTGCATGAGCGTGCTTTAAGTATGCATTCTGTTGCTGTGCTTAAAGATGTGTTTCTTCAAGATGACGAATTTAGACGTTTTAATATTATGGGCGCTCGTTATGTCGATGCACGTAGAAGACTTGAAGGGTTGGCGTTAACAAGTCAAGAAAAAGATATTTTATTTGAAATTCAAATTCTAACTAAGGGTACCCAACCTTATGTGCAGGAAGTGATTGAACTTGGATTAGATACTAACGACTCGATAATTTTTGATAAAATTCGTGAGTTGGCAATTCCAAAGCAGCGTTTAATTGCTGAGCAGGTTAAAAAACTGGTATCTCTACAGCAGCAACAGGCAACAATAGCTTTGAATAATGAGCAATCATCGTATGAAAATGCTCGTATCCTTATGTTGCTACTAGGTGGGGTGGCGGCAATATTGGGAATATTAATTGCCATTTTTGTTATTAGGCACGTGACAAAACAAGCTGCTCAACTTGAACATCAAGCTCTGCATGATGAGCTTACGGGCTTAGCAAATCGATTATTGTTCCAGGATCGTTTAAAAAGCTCGATATTGCGTGGTCAGCGCCAGGCCATGTCTTTTTCAACTATTCTTATCGATCTTGGTGATTTTAAAGAAGTGAACGATTCTTTGGGTCACAATGTTGGTGACCTTGTATTACAGGAAGTTGCTCGTCGTTTAAATAGTAGTGTAAGAAAGGTGGATACGGTTGCCCGACTCGGTGGAGATGAATTTGTGATTATCCTGGAGTCATTAGATCATGGGCAGGTAATTCAATTTGCAGAGAAATTGGTAGGAGCAATTAGTAAACCGTTTTTACTTGCAGGACACGAGATAAATGTTGGGATTAGTATGGGAATTGCATCTTATCCTGAGCATGGGCAAGATTCTACAACGCTGGTTAACAGAGCAGATGTTGCTATGTACGAAGCAAAGCGAAACAAGTTATCTTATGTTTGTTATTCAGAAAAAATAAAATACAGTGCTAATTTGAATCTTGCTCTAGCCTAACTAATAACCTTTATTTAGAGGTTATTACCTGATTTTTTATCTAAAAATTATCAATCCCTCGTACCAAATAAAGCTCCACATATTTTTTTATTAGGCCGTGATATATAACCGATTACATAAGCAGTGGTGTAATATGGCTTTATCATGACAATTAAAGCAGATCTTTATCTTGCCTCTCAATCTCCTCGCCGTAGTGAATTATTGACTCAAATTGGGATATCTTTTTCACTGTTGTCGGTGGATATTGATGAAGTGCCAAAACATAATGAAAATGCGGAAGATTATGTTATTCGTTTAGCCAAAGAAAAGGCGGCCGCTGGCTGGAATGCAGTAAAACAGGAAATTAAACCTGTTTTAGGTTCTGATACGGCAGTTGTTATCAATGGTGAAATTTTAGGCAAGCCTGAAAATAAAGATGACGCCAAAAGAATGTTGAATTTGTTGTCTGGAAAAACTCATCAAGTCATGACAGCAGTGGCATTGGCTATGTCATCTGAAAATCCCCAACAACCCGAACTGAACTGCGTTATTAGTGTCAGTGATGTAACCTTCAAGCTATTATCAGATAGTGAAATAGAACGATATGTTGCAACTGATGAAAGTGATGATAAGGCGGGATCGTATGCAATTCAGGGTCTGGCGGCAGCATTTATCACGCACTTATCAGGCAGTTATTCCGGAGTTATGGGATTACCTTTATATGAAACGGTTGAACTGTTAAATAAAAAGGGTATTAGCGTAGATTCCTTAGTAGTATCATGGGCTTAGGATTATTTAAAGGATAAGTATGAGCGAAGAATTACTGATTAATGTGACCCCGCAAGAAACGCGTGTGGCCTACGTAGAAAATGGCCTGTTGCAGGAAGTTCATATTGAACGTGAACGCAAACGTGGATTAGTGGGCAATATCTATAAGGGAAAGGTCGTTCGTGTTTTGCCTGGTATGCAAGCAGCATTTTTAGAGGTGGGGTTGGATCGCACGGCCTTTTTACATGTTTCTGACATTGCGCAACCGAACGGTAAAAATGGTGATGGTGGAGAACCTTCGGATGTCATCATGGAGTTATTACGCGAAGGTCAGGAAGTTATGGTGCAAGTTGTTAAAGACCCGATGGGCAGCAAAGGTGCACGTTTAACCACTCAGATTTCTTTTCCATCTCGCTATTTAGTTTATATGCCTGGAATTAACCACGTTGGTATTTCACAACGCATTGAAGATGAAAGCGAGCGGCAAAGATTAAAGGATATTATTTCTGGTTTTTCAGATGAGTTTGAAAAAGGTGGTTACATTGCTCGCACAGTTGCAGAAGGTATAAGTAAAGAAGCCATTTACAAAGATATGCAGTTTTTGCAAAAAATATGGGTCAATATTCTTGAGCGGAATAGTTCGTCAAAGGCAGGTTCATTAATACATGAAGACATGTCCTTAGTGATGCGAACAATGCGTGATTTAAGTGGTATTGAAATTGAAAAGGTAAGAATTGACTCACGCTCAACATTTGAAAAAGTTCAAAAATTCGCAAGTAAGTTTATACCAGAGTTAGAAAACCGTATTGAACATTATCCTGGCGAACGCCCTATTTTTGATTTGTACAGCATTGAAGATGAAATACAAAAAGCATTAGAACGTAAGGTGCCTCTTAAATCGGGTGGTTATTTAATTATTGATCAAACTGAAGCAATGACAACCATTGATGTTAATACCGGGGCTTTTGTTGGTCATCGAAATTTAGAAGAAACAATATTTAAAACAAATCTTGAATCTGCACAATCCATAGTACGTCAGCTGCGATTACGTAATCTTGGCGGTATTATCATTATTGATTTTATTGATATGTCAGATACTGAACATAAGAGACAAGTATTGCGTGCATTGGAAAAATATCTTGATAAGGATCATGCAAAAACAAATATTTGTGAGGTTTCTTCATTGGGCCTTGTTGAAATGACTCGTAAGCGTACACGTGAAAGTCTTGAACATATTCTGTGTGAGCCTTGTCCTTGTTGTAATGGAAGAGCATCGTTGCGCACTGCTGAAACAGTGTGTTATGAAATTTTCCGCGAAATTATACGTGAGGCCAGACAGTTTGACACGCAGGAATTTTTAATTCTGGCAGCACAACCGGTTGTTGATCTTATGTTAGATGAAGAATCAACCAGTATTGCTGAACTTGAAGACTTTATTGGCAAGCCGATTCGGTTTCAGGTTGAGACTGAATATAATCAGGAACATTTTGATGTTGTTCTAATGTAAGGTCATTGCACAAATGCTACGAAACCAGATAATTGCGTTAAAACCTCTTCAAAATGCTCATGTACTAATTGTACATTGCGCTTTTTCATCTGTTTCGCCTTATTCTCTGGCTTCTCGCTATCTGTGCAAAGACCTTAAAGAATAAAAAATTAAATTCTGATGGCAAAAAATCATCCATTATTCCATAAGTTTAAATCTATCGTTGGCTATAGTATTGCCTCTGTTGTAATTATTGTTGCATTAGGCGTATCTGGTCTACGGTTTGTATTAACAACCGCTAATTTATATCAGCAAGAAGTTGAACAGCTTGCTTCCAGTTTGTTGGAGCAGCCAGTAAAGATTGGACGTATAGATGCCAGGCTAAGCGGTTTAATGCCTACTTTAATTTTTTACGATGTCCAGCTGCTTTCAGATAAAACAAAAAAAACGTTATTTTCACTTTCGCAAATAGATGTAGGTCTTTCCTTTGAGGAACTTCTATGGCATCAAAAAATAATACCTGAACAAATAACTGTGCGAGGAATGAATCTCCATGTTACTCGAAAAGTTGATGGAAGTTATAAAGTAAAAGGAGTTGATTTAGATGGTTTAATTAAGGTTGGAGAGAGTGAATCTAATTCATTAATTGAAAATTGGTTATTGCAGCAGGGTGAAGTTGGTGTAGAGGATAGTAGTTTCACATGGATAGATGAGCAAAATGCAGGCCTCACATGGTATTTTGATGATATCAACTTCTTGTTAAAGAAAAAGCAGGATCGCTATCAGCTTTTACTGTCAAGCCAACTTCCTCGTGTATTGGGAGGTGAAATAAAATTATCGTTTGATCTTGTGGGTGATATAACTACACCTTCTACATGGAATGTAAAATCCTTTGTTGAAAGTAAAGGGCTTAATTTAAGTCCTGTTCAATCATACATTAAAAATACAAACTTTAAGTTAATTAATGGTGTTGCCGATCTTAAGTTATGGCTCGATTGGGAAAACAAAAATCTTAAACAGTTGAGCGGTGATGTGAAATTACATGATTTTTCATATCACTTTAATAAAAAGAAAATCGTAAAGCTAAATATTGTATCTGGAGTATTTGATTCGTTTAGAGACGAAAATAACACATGGAATGTTAGTGTTGATAAGTTTAATTATGAGAGTAATGCTAAAGCATTAAAGGAATCAAAATTTTCACTTGCTTTTAATTATAAAAATGAAAACATTGAAACCTTTCACATAAAGGCGAACTATTTAAAGTTAGGTACATTGTCGAAAATAGTAATTGACAATCACCTGGTTAAACAAGAACACGAAAATATAATTAAAAACTTAAATCTTCACGGTGAAATACGTGATTTTTATATTGCGTGGAAAGAAAATAATCTTCATAAGGTTAAGGCTGATTTTAGTGGGTTTGGGATTAATTCATGGGAAGATATTCCTAAGGTTGCAGGATTGTCCGGCAGCGTATTTTATGAACAACAAGAAGGTGTAATTTCACTTTTAGCTGAAAATGCTATTGTTGGCTTTCCGGGTTTATTCCGTGAAGACTTTAACTTTGATCAATTTAGTGCGGATATAGTATTTTCAAATACAAAAAAAGGTCTGTTTTTTGATACCAAACATTTACTAACCAAAAATACTGAAGTCGATGCGGTTTCCAGTATGAAATTATGGGTGCCGATGGATGGTTCTTCCCCACACCTTGATCTTCAAACATATGTTTCAAAAGGGGATATATCAAAAGTATCACATTTTCTACCCGTTACTATTATGGATGAAGATCTGGTAGATTGGTTAGATCAAGGCTTAATTGAAGGAAAGGTAGATCAAGGTACGATAGTTTTTAATGGAAAGTTAAGTGATTTTCCTTTTGATAAGAAAGAAGGCATATTTTCGGTTGATGTGGACGTTTCTGATCTTACTGTCAACTTTAGAAAAGGTTGGCCAAAAATAACAAAGGCAAAGGTTGCCGGGAATTTCACAGGGCAAGGTTTAAAACTTAATTTTTTAACCGCGGAAACTGAAAATAATATTTTGTATGATTCTGATGTAGAGATAGAATCTTTTTCAAAGGCAGAGCTTAATATAAATATTTTTGCAACAGGCTCTACATATACCGCTATGCAATATCTGGTTAACAGTCCTGTTTTATCCAAAGAGGAAAAAACAATTAATTCAATGCGTTTTTCCGGAGATGTTGCTGCTGAGATTAAACTTAATATCCCTTTAGATGACGAAATGCAAAAAGCAAAACCGCTAACTTATTCTGGTTCAGCAAAATTCGCTAAAGCATCTTTATTTATGTTAAATGATAAAATAGATATAACAGATGGTTCAGGTATTTTGTTTTTTACTGAAAAAGGATTATCAAGTAAAAATTTAGTTGCAAATGTTTTAAGCGAAAAAGCAATGTTTACTGTTAGTTCAGGTTTAAAACATAAGAACATAAAAATAGCGATAAATGGAAAAATGAAACCGGGAATAATATTGAAACGCTTTGATATTCCTGGTGCAAAAAACATTTCAGGAAAGACGAGATTTAAGGCGGTGATGACCTTCCCGGGTAATTCGGTAAAAAATACTCGTCCAACATTAAAAGTAAATAGTGATTTGTTTGGTGTCAAAAGTAATTTCCCCGAGTTTTTATATAAAAAAGAAAAAATACGTGGAAAGTTTAATTTTACAACGGTGTTTTCTGCACCGGATAAGGTTCAGTTTTCTATTAGTTTGAATAACAATGGCTCCGCCGTTATTGAGTTAGATCAATCGGGGACTAATAATTATTTAAATAAAGGAGCTGTTTCTTTTTCAGGTAGAAAAGCTGTTTTACCAAATAAAAATATTTTATATGTTGATGGTTCGATTAATAAATTTACACCAGCAAAGTGGCTTGAGGCGCTGGAATTAAATAAGATAAAAAGTAACGCTCCATTTTTTGTCAATCCAGTTATATTTAATTTCGACAAATTAAATATATTAACCACAAAAAAAGATAAAAAGACGGACAATGCAGAGGTTACAGATCCAGGGAAATTACCTGCATTTGAAGGGATAGTGAAAAAACTTTATTTTGATGACGTTTTTCTCGGCAGGTTGGATTTTAAAATTTCCCGGAAGAAACAGGGGCTGCATTTTGATGAAGTAATTCTTTCATCGAAAAATATGAAGTTTTTTTCTCATGGTGATTGGCATTATTTGCGCGGTAGTCATAAAACAGATATGGATTTTACTTTAAGCAGTGATGATTTTGGCGGCATGTTAACTGATCTTGATTTTGCTGCAATTATTCGAAAGGGGATGGCTCAGGTATCAGGTAAACTAAAATGGTTTGGTGCGCCAACAGAATTTTCTTTAGAGAAGCTTAATGGCGATATTCAGCTAAAACTTACAAAAGGAAATATTAAAGAAGTTGATACTGGTGCAGGAAAATTATTAGGGTTTTTCAGTCTATCTGCATTGCCACGTAAATTACTTGGTGATTTTAATGCTTCATTTGAATCTGGCTTTAGTTTTGACACTGCTGAAGGTGAAATTAAAATAGAAGATGGTGATGCGTATACTGATGATTTTGAAATCAATAGTCCTATTGCTGAAGTGAATGTAAGTGGCAGAACAGGTTTGGCAGATAGAGACTATGAAAATATTGTTGAAGTTGTTCCTGATGTTGGTGGTGGTCTGGCAGGTATAACAGCGTTGTTGGTTAATTTGCCTGCGGGTATTGGTCTCTGGTTGTTTGATAAAATAACGGGTGAACAATTTAATGAAGCGTCAACACGAATTTATGAAGTTAGTGGAAGTTGGGAAAACCCCGAAATTGAGCGAATTGAAGATGAATAATGTTACTTTTTCGGCCTCATAATGAACAGTGTGAAAAATATTTTTATGATATGCTACGAAATATGAATAAATCTATTATCGCAACAGTAATTCTGCTTTTTGTAACAAATGCTTTTGCCGCAGATGTAGAGCTACTACATGCCAATGAATGGTCTGTGCCTAAACAAACAACGACTTTATTAGCGATGCCAGCAATTAGTAAAAGTATGCGAAAATTGCAAAATACTACAAATAGCGTGTTGAAAATAAAATATCCGGGTGGGGATGAAGGGTCTCTTTGGGTTAATGAACTTAGAAGCTGGCTGGTTGCTTTAGGCCTTTCATCTAATCGTATTGAGCTGGTTCAGGGTAGCGCAATTTCTACAACAATTGAACTTGAAGTATTATTAAATTAAAGAAGAAGTATTTTAATCCTATGACAAAAATTTCAGCAATCCAAATGGCTTCGGGCACCAACGTAAGTGCAAATTTAAATGAAGTAAGTCGACTGATTTCAAGTACTGTAGAGGCAGGTGCAAAACTGATTGTTTTACCTGAGAACTTCGCCATTATGGGGTTTCAGGATGCTGACCAAATTAAGGTTGCTGAAGATGAAGGAACTGGCCCAATACAGGATTTTTTATCAGCTCAAGCAAAAAAAAATAAGGTTTGGTTAGTTGCGGGAACTGTTCCGTTAAAACTGAATAGTGATAACAATAATTATGAAAAAAAAGTGTATGCCGCTTGCCTTGTTTATAATGAAAAGGGCGAACGTGTTAGTCGTTACGATAAAATACATCTGTTTGATGTGCATCTTGAAATCACCAGTGAAACATATAATGAGTCTGAAACAATAGAAGCAGGCAACAAAGCTATTATTGTAGAAACACCCTTTGGAAAAATTGGTTTAGCGATTTGTTTTGATTTACGTTTCCCTGAATTATTTCGGCAACTCGTTTTATTAGGAGCAGAAATTATTGTACTGCCTTCGGCTTTTACCTCTATTACTGGAAAAGCACACTGGGAAGTTTTATTACGTGCACGAGCTATTGAAAACTTATGTTATGTAGTTGCCTCTGCACAAGGTGGATATCATGTGAGTGGGCGTGAAACATATGGTAATAGTATGATCGTTGATCCCTGGGGTACGGTTTTAGATCGTTTACCTCATGGTTCAGGTTATGTTGTTGCTGATGTTGATATTGAAAATATTAATAATATACGCAAAAACTTTCCTGTTCTGCAAAATCGAAAAATTTCCTGCCCATTACCCAAAGAGTAAATTTGACTATGAGTTATCTTGATACTGCCAGTGATATTTTGTTATCGCCCACCGGCCTTGAGGTGAATGATTTACAAAATGTACTGGATCAAATGATGGGTAATAGCATTAATCGTGCAGATCTTTATTTTCAGACCTCACGTCATGAATCCTGGGTATTAGAGGACGGTATTGTAAAGGAAGGTAATTATAATATTGAACAAGGTGTTGGTGTACGTGCGATAAGTGGAGAGAAAACAGGTTTTTCTTATTCCGATGAAATTGTACTACCAGCATTAAATCAAGCGGCTAAAGCGGCTAAAAGCATTTCTCGTGCCGGACAGCAAAACCAGATTCAAGCATGGAAAAAACATTCATCTCATCAATTATATCTTCCAGTTGATCCTCTGGATTCTCTAACCACAGATGAAAAAATTGACCTGTTAAAACAAGTTGATGCTGAAGCACGCAAACAAGACCCTCGCATAAAGCAAGTGATTGTCAGTCTTGTTGGTGTACATGAAGTTATTTTAGTGGCATCTAGTGATGGCACCTTGAATGCAGATGTTCGTCCTTTAGTAAGAATGAATGTCACGGTTATTGCTGAAGATGGAGATGAACGTGAACAAGCAAATTCAGGTGGTGGTGGGCGTGTAGGCTATGAATATTTTACTCAGGAAGACCGTGCGCTTGGTTATGCTCGCGAAGCTGTTCGCCAGGCTTTAGTAAATTTAAAAGCGGTTGCAGCACCTGCGGGTACTATGCCTGTTGTACTTGGGCCAGGCTGGCCAGGGGTGTTATTACATGAAGCAATTGGTCATGGACTTGAAGGCGACTTTAATAGAAAAGGAAGTTCAGCCTTTAGCGGCCGTATTGGTGAACGCGTTGCTTCTCCTTTATGCACCATTGTTGATGATGGTACTTTAGATGCGCGTCGAGGTTCATTAAATATGGATGATGAAGGCACCATAACACAACAAACCATGTTAATTGAAAAAGGTGTTCTTAAGGGCTATATGCAAGATAAAATGAATGCAGAACTTATGGGTGGTAAATCCACCGGAAATGGCCGTCGTGAATCTTATGCACACTTACCTATGCCTCGTATGACAAACACCTATATGTTAGCAGGTGAGCATGATCCACAAGAAATTATTGAATCAGTTGAGAAAGGAATTTATGCGGTTAACTTCGGTGGTGGCCAGGTTGACATCACGTCAGGAAAATTTGTATTTTCTGCCAGTGAAGCGTACTTAATTGAAAATGGAAAAGTGACTCAACCGATTAAAGGCGCGACCCTGGTTGGAAACGGCCCAGATGTTCTAACACGTGTATCGATGGTTGGTGATGATCTTAAACTGGATACGGGTGTTGGTGTTTGTGGTAAAGAGGGTCAAAGTGTGCCTGTTGGTGTAGGACAACCTACTTTAAAAATTGATAGTTTAACTGTTGGCGGCACGGCTTAAATTAAATTGTCATTGCGGTGAGTCTTTAGCTACGAGTAAAACGTGGCAATATAGCGCGGCAATTTTTGTAGGTTTGAATTTATCGATGCCACGTCCAAATAGACACTGTACATTCTGAAACGTACAAAAGCTTTGTATATATGATATTCATATGAACATTAAAATAGAAAATATCCTTAACGATCTGGAACAACAAGGTTGGTCTGTACAAGAAAATTTTTTTTCGAAAGAACTTATTCAACAACTAAAAGAAAAACTCACTTCGTTACATCAACAAGGTATTTTAAAAAAAGCCGGTATTGGTCGAAAGAATGATTTTCAGATTGAGCAATCTATTCGCAGTGATGAAATTAGCTGGTTTGATGAAAATAATCTAAATGAATCACAGGAAAAATTCCTCAATATTACAAAGCAATTACAAGATGCGATTAACCAGCGATTATATCTTGGCTTATTTGAATTAGAAGTTCACTTTGCTTTGTACTCTCCCAATGCTTTTTATAAGCGGCATCTGGATCAACATAAAAATCATGATACCCGCGTTGTAACTTTGATTACCTACTTGAATGAAAACTGGAATAAAGAAGATGCTGGAGAACTTCAACTGTATTTTAAAAATGGAGATACAGTTTCAGTTTCACCTAATGCTGGCACTTTAGTTTGTTTTATGAGTGCTGAGTTTGAACATGAAGTTCTACCGGCAAAACGGGTGCGGACCAGTTTGACGGGGTGGTTTCGTAAACGAGAGAGTTAGCTCATTCTGCAAACAAAGTCTTCAAATATTTAAAAATTTCACGTGCTGATTTAGGTGGTTTTTTGAGTTTTGTCTCTTTTGCCGACTGACGAATCAATTGTCGCAAATGTTGGCGATCAGTATCAGGTGCTGCATTTATTAATTCTTCCAAGGCCTTGTCGCCTTCTGTTAATAATCGATCTCGCCATTTTTCCAGGTGGTGAAGGGCTTTTATATCTTTATCATAATGATTGGTCAGTTTGAGGTATTGCTCGCGAATGGGCTCAAGATCAATATGTCGCATGAGTTTGCCGATATATTGCAACTGACGTTTTAAGGCACTGTTTTTCTTGATTCGGCGGGCATCATTCAGAGCTTTACTCAGATTTTCTGGTAATTCGATACTATTTTGTGCATCTGGGGAAAGACCCAATATATCTTTGCCTAATTGCTGAGTAGCAGTTGCATCCCGTTTACGCTGGGATTTACTGATAAGCTCTTCATCCTGATTTTTTTCATCAGAGTAATCGCTTTCGGTATCTTCAGGTTTTTCTGCATCGGTTATCATATGTGTATTATGACATTTGTGATGCGTGCTTCGTAGCCTTACAATGGGGTATATTATAAAAAACTTCAGCAAACAATATTATGAGGCTGTTATGGCTAGCTCAAATACCAATCAAAATTCAACCCTGAATAATAGGGATTCTTCTGATCCGTATGACTCAGAAAAGTTAAAAATAATTGTTAATGACTTATTGCAGGAAGCGACCTCACAAGGCGCATCTGCTGCTGAAGCGGGCTTGAGCGTAGAATCCGGGCTTTCGGTTACTGTGCGTATGGGCGAAGTTGAAACGATTGAGCATAATCGAGATAAGGGCTTAGGCATTACCGTTTATTTTGGGAACCGTAAGGGCTCGGCCAGTACCAGTGATTTTTCCCTAAAAGCGGTAAAAGAAACTGTAAAAGCAGCTTGTGACATTGCTCGATATACCGAAGATGATCCTTATGCCGGTTTACCAGATGAAAATTTGATGGCGAAGAATATTGCTGATTTAGATTTGTATCATCCCTGGGATATAAGTGCTGAAGAAGCTATTGTGCTTGCTAAAGAATGTGAAGATGTCGCCAGAGCTGAAGATAAACGAATTATCAATTCAGAAGGTGGCTCAGTCAGCAGTCACAGCGGGATTCGGGTTTATGGCAATACTCTGGGATTTCTTAATGGTTATAATAGCTCCCGTCACAGCATATCAGCCACTATGATTGCGGAACAAGATGGGGCCATGCAACGTGATTATTGGTACAGCGTTAATCGTGATGCCAGCAAGTTAGAGTCGGCGAGTGAAATAGGCAAGCTTGCAGCGCAGCGAACAGTTAGTCGATTAGGCGCTAAAAGTATGCCGACCTGCCGGGTTCCGGTAATTTTTAAAGCTGAAGTTGCAAAAGGATTAATATCCCATTTGTTAAGTGGTATTCGTGGTGGAGCACAATATCGTAAAGCAACCTTTTTACTTGATCACATGGGTAAACAGATTTTTCCTAAAAACATACGTTTAGATGAGCGACCACATATTAAAGGTGCCTTAGGCAGTGCGCCTTATGATAATGAAGGCGTGATAACCCAGGCTCATGATTTAATTACGGATGGTGTATTACAAAGTTATGTTTTAGATAGTTATGCTGCCAGGCGACTAGATATGCAAAGCACGGGCAACGCAGGCGGTATTCATAATTTATATATTAACCATGATGATATTTCATTGGATGCCATGCTTAAAGATATGGGTAAGGGTTTATTGATTACGGAAGTGATGGGACAAGGTGTGAATACCGTTACGGGTGATTACTCGCGTGGTGCCAGTGGCTTCTGGGTCGAAAATGGAGAGATTCAATATCCAGTAGAAGAGTTTACTTTAGCCAGCCGATTGCAAGATATGTTTATGGGCTTACAACAAGTCGGTAATGATTTAGATACGCGTGGTGGTGTGATTACAGGATCGTGGTTGATTGATAATATGACGGTGGCGGGTGGTTAGCCGCCATTCCCGTGGAAACGGGAATCTATGTTTAATTTTTATATATTTATTTTGTCGGTGGTTGACCGACAGCAAGTCACTTTTTCTTGCGCGGCCAAGAAAAAGTAACCAAAAAGAAGGCCGCCCGAAAACTTATTGGAATTTCCAATTCCAATCCCCTGCGCTTCAAAAGTAAAACAGGCGCTGCGCGAACTCAGCTGATGCTCCACATTATTTCGCCCTCAAACAAACGCTTGCTATGATCCTGTTTTTCTTTTGATGCTCGGCTGCGTTTAACGGGATTGATCCACTTAGATAGCAGT
>CAZSCK010000071.1:0-13200 GCA_964605385.1 uncultured Thioalkalispiraceae bacterium | reverse complement strand
GCTAGTTGCACCACTTTTCTACTCGGGCTTGGGCCTGCTTCATCGCCTGTTCATATTGCTTTTTATTCAATAAAATCCGATTACCTTTTTCATCAAGATCATATAATGCTCCTGAATTTTCATAACGCTTTAATTGATCACGCGAAGCATTGCAACGTGACATTTTAAGCTCCGCTTGCTCTTCCTTTTTTCTTTTTTCTTCTGCCAGAAATTTATTATCAGCTTCCAGGGCATTTAAAAATCGTTTTTGTTTATTAACGCGTTCTTCTGCACTTAATGGTGCCGTTGAATTACCAGAATCGATATAACGATTCTTTATTTCAATTTTCTCAGCATTTTTATTTTCTGTCTTATGACCATAATGAATCTGCCCATCTTCATCTATCCATTTATATACATCTGCCGCATTAACATTACTTAACAGCGGCAGAAAAATAAAAGCCATAAAAATATAAATTAAAGATTTATTAATATTCATAATGATATTTTAGCTTAAGCGCTCTAAACGTAAACGTTGCCTGTCATCAAATAAACGACGAGCTCCAATCCAGGTAGCAATTATGGCTGAAAATCCCGTGCCTGCCGTTATTAAAAACATAATTAATATTTGGTATTTTACCGCTTCTAAGGGTTCTGTGCCGGATAATATTTGACCTGTCATCATGCCGGGTAAACTGACGATTCCTGCTGCTGCCATGGCATTTATCATAGGAATCATACCAATACGAACGCTGTCACGTGTAATATCACCAATCGCCGTTCTCCAGTCCTGACCTAAGATAAGACGCGCTTCAATCACCGCTCGCTGTTGCCACGCGGTTGTTGTGAGCTTATCTAATGCAAGTGATACACCGGTCATGGTATTCCCCAACATCATACCTAATAACGGAATGGCATACTGAGGTGTGTACCATGGGTCGGTAGAGACAACGACGATTAAAGCATAGATGGTTAAGGTGAATGAAGAAATGAACATCGATAAAGTGCCTAGCCCATAACCCCATAAGCCACCAAAACGACGTTGCTGCCGCGCCATCACTTCACGCCCAGCAACTAACAACATAAAGATTGATAATGCCGCTACATAAAATAAATTCACTTGTGCAAATAATGCTTTTAAAACCAGACCGATTAATAAAAGTTGCACTACTGTTCGTATCGCGGCAATAACAATGCGACTTGCCAGGTTCAGCTTTAGAATTAATGTAATAAAGGCAAGCGCCAGAACCAGTATCGCAGCCATCGATAAATCAAAGGGAGATAGTGAGATTATATTCATGCCATCACCTCAATTATTTCATTTTCTTTAATTTTAAATTCACGCTGTCTAAGCCGTTTGATTTGTGAAGTATCGTGACTTACCCATAAAACAGGAGCATTAAATTTATTGGCATAATCTATAACAAGTGATTCAACCAATTTAACACTGTCTGGATCAAGACTTGCGGTAGGTTCATCCAGTAAAAGTACTTTAGGTTGTTGAGCTAACAGGCGCGCAATGGCTAAACGTTGTTTTTCTCCCGTTGAACAACGTGATACGTCCCATTGAAGACAGTCAGCAGGTAAATTAAGTAATGATATATAGGGATTATTGTTACCACTGAAGTGATCACCAACTTTATCTCTCCACCATGCACTTTCTGCAGGTAAAAAACCTACCCATTTTCTCCATTGCACTGGATTTATGTCACTGCATTTTTGCCCATCAAGATAAGCTTCTCCGTTATGCATAATCAAATCTGCAATAGCACGAAGAAACAAGGATTTACCTGAACCTGAAGCACCCCTGAGAAAAACAATCTCGTTGTTAACCTCGATATTTAAAGGTTTTAATGCGTGCACCTGAAATTCATGTAACCGTAAAAGAGTCATACTTTTATTATCTTTATTTATTCCACTGGGA
Organism: uncultured Thioalkalispiraceae bacterium; assembly: GCA_964605385.1. GTDB lineage: Bacteria > Pseudomonadota > Gammaproteobacteria > UBA6429 > Thiohalophilaceae > JAGLTQ01. Next base: position 11,297 of record CAZSCK010000071.1, on the reverse strand, counting down.
CTGCTATATATTAGATATTCTTATGAGATAAAGTACAACCACTAAAAGAGGTTCATATGTCAAATCCTGATAGCCCTCAAGACAGCCCTTATACGATTGAACTAGAAGCGGGTGATTACTGGTGGTGCGTCTGTGGTAAATCAAAGATTCAACCTTTATGCGACGGCTCACACAACTCTACTGAGTTTGAACCGCTAAAATTTACTATTGAAGAAAAGAAAACAGTCAGTCTCTGTGGTTGTAAAAAAACGAAAAACCCACCTTATTGTGATGGCAGCCACAATAAAATATGAGCAATATTGCAAGCATAAAGAGTTGTTGGTCAAAAATAAAATCAACAAAAGATACTAACGCCGTTCAGTTAAAGGAATGTAGGTTCGAATAAATTCGAACCTACAAAAAACACCTTAAGTGAACGGCATTAGCAAAAAATGCTGGTTTTTTTGTCGAACATTTTTATTAACATATGTTCGAGCACCATCCAGATACTCAAGCGCTCTTCCCTAAAGATCTAATACAACAAAAAACAACTCTTCTTGCTACCCTTGATAATGTTATTAATGGTGTTGAATACATTAAAGATCTCGAAGATGAATTATTAAGTCTGGGTAAACACCATAAGAATCTTAATGTTAAAAAAGAAATGTTTGATGACTTTATATCATCGATTGTTGCTGTTGCTAACCTTTCATCTGATTTCTCGTTAACTAAAAAAGAACTTGCTGTATGGAAAAATGCATTTCGCAAGGTTTCTGACATTATGCTTAAAGCGTATTAATTATTTTCTTTAAACAATCGCCGCTCTTGCGCATCCCTGCACCTGCAGCATACGACCACCAAGGAAAGTGGAAGTGAAAAAAATGCAGGAGTAATTTTTTGTCTGTACAGACCGTACATAAAAAAAGGCGTTGAAGATTAATTCAACGCCCTAAATCTTAGGCAAGATTTTACCTAAATATAACTATTAACGACCTGAACCACGTGAACCTGTGAATTCTGGATAAGCTTCCATACCACATTCAGAAAGATCGGTTCCTTCGAACTCTTCTTCTTCACTGACACGAACGCCCATAATCATTTTGATGATATACCAGGTAATGAAGCTTGCACCAAATACCCAAACCAGAATGGTTAACAGTCCAACGAACTGGCCGCCAAAAGTTGCACCATCGTTAGTCAAAGGTACCGCCATTAAACCCCACATGCCGACAACACCATGAACAGAGATTGCACCAACCGGATCATCAATCTTCATTTTATCAAGCATGATTATCGAGAACACAACCAGGATACCACCAGCCGCACCGATTAAAGTAGCAGCAAGTGGCGTTGGTGTATCAGGACCTGCGGTAATCGCAACTAAGCCGGCTAATGCGCCGTTTAATGCCATTGTAAGATCCGCTTTACCAAATAAAACACGTGCTAAAACGAGAGCAGCAATAACACCACCGGCAGCAGCCGCATTCGTATTCAAGAACACCATTGCAACCGCGTTAGCACTTGCAGCGTCACCCAGTTTTAAAACTGAACCACCGTTAAAGCCAAACCAACCCATCCATAAGATGAATGTACCTAATGTCGCTAACGGTAAGTTAGCGCCTGGAATAGCATTTACTTCACCATTTGGTCCGTATTTTCCTTTACGTGCGCCAAGAATAATAACACCCGCTAATGCAGCAGTTGCACCGGCTAAATGTACGATACCTGAACCGGCAAAGTCAGAGAAACCAAAATCATCACCCAGGCTGTACAGTCCAAACACAGAACCACCGCCCCATGTCCAATAACCTTCCATTGGATAGATGAATGAAGTCATCACAACAGCGAATAATACAAACGCCCATAACTTCATACGTTCAGCAACCGCGCCTGAAACAATCGACATGGCTGTTGCAACAAACACAACCTGGAAGAAGAAATCAGACGCATTTGAATAAACAGAATCGCCACCAAAACCGGCTTTAACAGAATCTGCTACGACTGTTGCAGTAAGCGCTTCAGCACTTGCTGCACCATCTAATGCGATATCTTTTAAGAAAACACCTCCGTCATACATGATGTCATAACCGACAACTAAGTAAGCAGTACAAGCGACAGCAAATAAAATTACGTTTTTTGTTAAAATTTCAGTCGTGTTTTTTGAGCGAACTAAACCCGCTTCGAGCATGGCAAAACCTGCCGCCATCCACATTACTAAAGCACCCATTACTAAGAAGTAAAAGGTGTCTAAAGCATATTGAAGTTGAAAAATTTGAGCTTCCATCTTTTTTTACTCCTCGAATTATAATGCTTCGTCGCCGGACTCGCCGGTACGAATACGAACAGCTTGTTCGATAGTCGAAACAAAAATCTTACCATCGCCAATCTTGCCGGAATGCGCAGACTTTTGAATACCTTCAATCACCTGATCAACCAGGTCATCACCCACTACAGCTTCAATTTTTACCTTAGGTAGAAAATCCACCACATATTCAGCACCACGGTAAAGTTCTGTGTGTCCTTTTTGACGACCAAAACCTTTTACTTCCGTTACTGTAATGCCTTGCACGCCGATTTCTGATAATGCTTCACGCACATCATCGAGCTTGAAAGGTTTGATAATAGCCATTACCAATTTCATCATTACGCTCCTTACTTTTGTTTAAATTATTGCCTGCTACGACATGTAGCAGGCAGTGTTCTTAATAAAGTTTAAACCAAACTTACAAATCGAAGCTTTTGCTCCAGGAAACTGTAAAGCGTGGATCACCAGCATCTCCAGTTACATCTGAATCATCATATGCGAAAGTAAAATCATCTTTACTTAAGCTAACTTGGATATGACTGTAATCTGCACCAGCAGCTTCAAAATCATAATCGCCATATGTTAAACCTAATGTGAGACCTTTCTTCACTTCAAATTCAGCACCTACGTATATATAAGTATCATCTTCTAAAGTACCCGACTCTTTACTTGTTGTTAAAGCAACACCGGCAGAAAACATTTCATATGAAGCATTTACATAAAGTTCAGAAAAATCATCTGCACCTGTTCCTACTGGATACATGTATTTAATATAACCAACATCTAAACCAACCGGGCCAGCATCAAAACCATAACCAGCGTATAAATCCTGCTCATAACCATCAGTAGCTGTCCAAGTCACATTTGAAACCCATGTACCCACATAAAAACCTGAAGCATGAGCATAATCAATACCGCCAGATATTGCCGAAGCGTCATCAGTTTGAGTTGCACCACGCCAAATATAATTAGATGTAACACCAACATTCGCAGTTAATGGAGATTCAGCCAGAACAACACCAGAACCTGCTGTCGTTGCTGACGCTAATAAAGATGCCGCAATAATTTTGTGTAATTTTTTCATTCTTGATCTTCCTCAAAGTTGTACTTTTTAGTTAGGTTGCCTTAGTAGTGCATGGGCTGTGCCAAGACATATTATTCTTAATAAACAATGAGTTAGAGTAAAATAGACCGTAAAAGCACAGAATATGTGCACCATTTTGATATAAAATTGAGTTGTTGCACCATTGTGGTGCTTATAAAGTAAGCTAAGCAGGCATAAAAAAACCCGCTTATAAAGGCGGGCTTGGAACGATTAAAACAGTGTTATTAAGAATTAAAGATCAAACGATTTTCCGACTGTGACAAAAAACTCCATCTCGTCTGTTAGATCTTCATAACTCAAGCTTAAAGCCAAATCATAGCCATTAACTTCTTTGCTTAACGTCGCACTCACATCATTGTAGTCCTTAGCAAAATCTCTCGACATAAGTCCTGCATGAAGATCTAAATCAATATCTTTAAGTACATTAAAGCTGGCACCAAAATCTAAGTAAGTGTAATCACCATTTCCAAAGTTATCATCATCACCAATAAACAATTTGAAATAAGCTGTTTCGTAGTTAATGCCTCCAAAAATTTCCGTCTGGCCTTTTACGCCGGTCGCACCCTGATATTCGTAAAGTATAAGACCTGCATCCCATCCAAATTCACTTTGTTTACCAAAGCTACCTTTCCAGCCTGCAAACAGATCTGTCTCAATACCATCGCCTCCACCAGGACCTTCATCAAACATCGACAAAAAAGCACCCGCATACCAACCCTTATCTTTAGATTGAGCAATATCATAACCGCCTTGCACTGCCATATTATTACTCGATAATGTTTGGCCACGGAATACATAATTACTGGTTAAAGCGACATTTGCCGAACTTTCTACTGCATATGAACTTGTTGCAGGTAAAACAAATGCTGCGATAAGCATCAATACTGCTAGTTGTTTTTTGATCATTTTTCTCACCCCAATAGATTGGCACTTAATAAATTTTTTATGATTTTAACAACTATTGATAAAGAAAATACCCATAACATCACAAATCATTGTAATTTATGTAAAATAGAGTCCTATTTTAATTAAACAATGTAGATTAACCCTTATGCAAATACCTGATATAGATAAACTTATTCAATCTGTGGTTGAAGATTTCCCTAAAAAAATAGAGCCGCTTGGTGACGAACTGCAAGATTATTTACGCCAAAGCCTTTCTTCTACTCTTAAAAAAATGGATATTGTCACTCGGCATGAATTTGACATTCAAGCAGCCGTGCTACAAAAAACACGCAGTAAAGTTGATGAGTTAGAGAATATCATTAAACAATTAGAATCTCACTTGTTAAAATAATAAGAAAAGGATTTAATACGTTAAATAACGTTCTGCATTGATCGCAGGCTTTTATAATGGAAAGGAAACCATGTCTCTCGCAACTGTATATTCACGCGCCCTGGTTGGAATCAACTCGCCTCAAGTTACCATCGAAGTTCATTTATCGAATGGCTTACCCAACTTATCGATTGTTGGCCTTGCCGACGTGGAAGTTAAAGAAAGTAAAGATCGCGTTCGGGCAGCATTAATTAATAGCCACTTTGATTTTCCTACCCGCCGTATCACCATTAATCTTGCTCCTGCAGATTTGCCCAAAGAAGGCAGTCGATTCGACTTACCCATTGCAATTGGCATTCTTGCTGCATCTGGCCAGATTCCGGTTGATAAACTTGATCAATTTGAGTTTATTGGTGAACTGGCTTTAAGCGGTGAATTGCGTGAAATTCGAGGTGTATTACCCGCTGCAGTTCAGTGTCGTGATAAAAAAAGAAAGCTGATTTTACCAAAACAAAATGCAGCAGAAGCCGCCCTGGTGAGTGATCTTGAAATTGTTCATTGCGCTCACTTATTGGAAGTCTGTGCCAAATTAAATGGCCAGCAGGGTTTGTTTTCAGCTCCGGAAGAAATATCGAGTGATACTACATCGGAGGATATGCTTGATGATCTTTCTGATGTTGTCGGCCAGCATCACGCCAAACGCGCTATCGAAATTGCTGCAGCAGGCGGACATAACCTCATTTTACTTGGTCCCCCAGGCACGGGAAAAACAATGCTCGCAACTCGATTACCAACTATTCTACCTTCCATGACGGAGAAAGAAGCCCTTGAAAGCGCAGCAATTCAATCGATTAGTTTTCAGGGTTTTAAGTTACAGAATTGGAAAAAACGTATTTTTCGTGCACCTCACCATACTGCTTCTGGAGTTGCTTTAGTCGGTGGTGGCAGTCATCCGCAGCCGGGTGAAATCTCATTGGCACATAACGGCGTTTTGTTTTTAGACGAGCTTCCTGAGTACGATCGACGTGTATTAGAGGTATTACGTGAACCACTTGAGTCAGGCAAAATTGTTATTTCACGTGCAACCCGACAAGCAGAGTTTCCTGCTCGCTTTCAACTTGTTGCCGCGATGAACCCTTGTCCCTGTGGTTACTTAAGTCACCCCAATGGACGATGCCATTGCACGCCGGATCAAGTTCAACGTTATCGTTCACGCATTTCAGGGCCGTTATTAGATCGTATTGATATGCACATTGAAGTGCCACCGGTTCCTTTAAAAGAAATACTGTCAACCACCATAGAAGAAGAAAGCAGTAGCACCGTGCGAAAGCGTGTGGTCAAAGCTTATAATATTCAACTACAACGCAATAATCGTCTTAATGCTTTAATGAATACTCAAGATATCAAACGCTACTGTCAGTTAGATAAAGCCGCATCACAATTATTAGAGCAAGCTGTCACAAGCCTGGGGCTTTCGGCTCGCTCTCATAACCGCATTCTTAAGGTTGCACGCACCATTGCTGATTTAAATGATGAAGAATCAATTTCCATGCACCACATTAGCGAAGCAATTGGTTACCGACGACTTGATCGAGGCTTTACTAATTAATAACCGCTGCCTTTACCTTCACCCAAATTTGCATCTTCACCAAAAAACATCCAAAGTAATTTAGCCATAATTTCCGGTGCAATTACCGTATGACGATTATCACTTTCTTGTAAGCCTTTACGTAAAGCCTGGCGTATTTCAGGTTTACCGGTTAAATCAAAAATAATATCAACCGCGTCACCCATTTTAACAACGTCCAATGCGTCTTCAAAAACGGCTACCCCATTTTGTTGAAAGCCGAGCGCAACCGGTGAGTCCAGATGACGAGACGCCACAGCAACTATTTCAATTGGTTTACCGCCTTCCTGGATGATTTCCAGAAAATGTTCCGCAAAGTCCTGCCCAACCACACCCAGGCCTAATAATGCAATATTTATCTTTTCACTCATTTGAAACCCCTTTCATATTAAAATGTATTTCTTATGATCTAATAATGTATCGGCACATTTCATCAAACTTTAACTTTTTTATATAAAATGTATTATTTTATGCCCCGTGCATTCATCAGCAAGAATGTCAACATCGACCTCAACCTCACTTCATCATAAAATGGCTTCTTATTTTCAGATTAAATTCAGGTTAAGAAATCCTTCGTGAAGTTAAATCCTCAACAACATACTGCTGTTCGTTACATTGATGGGCCCTGTCTCGTTTTAGCCGGTGCAGGCAGTGGTAAAACCGGTGTTATAACCCAAAAAATTGCTTATCTCATTGAAGAGTGTGGAATTAATCCGCGCAATATTGCCGCGGTAACCTTCACCAATAAATCAGCGCGTGAAATGCAAACGCGTGTGGCAAAATTATTAGGTAAAGGAAAAACCAAGGGGCTGCGTGTATCAACCTTCCATACCCTTGGCCTGGATATCATACGAAAAGAACTCGACAACCTGCCGTATAAAAAAGGTTTTTCAATTTATGATAATCAGGATTCGTTAGCCTTAATTAAACAATTAATGAAGCTGGCTTTTGCTGATCCCGATGGAAAAACCGACAGTATCTTGTGGCAAATATCGCGCTGGAAAAATGCCTTTGTTTTACCCGACCAGGCGCTACTAGAGGCTAATGGTGATCCTTTATTAACCATGGCAGCTACCGTTTACGAACAATATAATCATCACTTGCAAACCTATAACGCGGTGGATTTTGATGACTTAATTATGATTCCTGTTCTATTATTTCGTGATAATGAAGAAGCAAAGGAACGCTGGCGAAATCAAATACGTTATTTATTGGTGGATGAATATCAAGACACCAACGCAACCCAATATGAGCTGGTAAAACTTATTGTCGGTAAAATCGCGAACTTAACGGTAGTGGGCGATGATGATCAATCAGTTTATTCCTGGCGTGGTGCGCAACCGGAAAATCTAAACTTATTAAAAGAAGATTATCCTATGCTTAAAGTGATTAAACTTGAGCAAAACTATCGTTCAACAGGCTGTATACTACAGTGCGCTAATAGTCTTATCGCAAACAACCCGCATATTTTTGAAAAAAAACTCTGGAGTGACTTAGGCTTTGGTCAACCAGTTCGAATCATACGCTGTCGCCATGAAGATGATGAAGCCGATCAAATTGTTGCCGAACTTAATCATCATCAATTTGTAAATCGCACACCGCATAAAGATTATGCAATTCTTTATCGCGGCAATCATCAATCTCGTGTATTTGAACGACAATTACGTGAAAATAATATTCCTTATTATTTAAGTGGTGGCATGTCATTTTTTGCTTACAGTGAAATTAAAGACATCATGTCTTACCTTCGACTAATTGCAAACCCGGATGATGACAATGCTTTTCTACGCATTGCCAATGTACCACGCCGCGAAATAGGGCCAACCAGTTTAGAAAAACTGAGTAATTTTTGTAGCAAATATAATCACAGCTTATTTTCTGCTTGTTTTGATTCGTTTTTGCGAGAAAGTGTAGGTAATCGAGCTAGTACAAATTTATCAGGCTTTGCAGAGTGGATAAAAGATTATTCTTTGCGCTCTGAATCTATGGCCGAAGGTGAAAATCCCGCGACTATTGTTAAAGCACTTATTGCTGACATTGATTATGAACGCTGGTTGATCGACACCAGCAAAGATGAAGCTGATGCTACTCGTCGCATGGATAATGTAAATGAATTAGTTAGTTGGTTAGAGCGTTTGTCAGCAAAAGATCCCGAAGCAGATCTTGCAACCCTGATTGCCAAGTTAACATTATTAGATACTTTAGATCGTGATAACGATGAGAATGACGAAAACAAAGTTCACTTAATGACCTTACATGCATCTAAAGGGCTTGAGTTCCCGCATGTTTTTTTAGTTGGGGTTGAAGAAGAAATTTTACCGCATCGCGCAAGCATTGAAGAAGATAATATTGAAGAAGAACGCCGCCTTGCCTATGTTGGAATAACTCGCGCACGCAAAACATTAACCATTAGTTTTGCCAGTAAACGAAAACGTTATGGCGAAATAATTGATTGTGAACCCAGTCGTTTTCTGGAAGAGTTACCCGAAGAATTATTGCAGTGGAGTGGCGCAGGTGTTGAGCTACCCGAAGAAGAAAAGAAAGCACGAGGCAATGCCAGTCTTGCTGATTTAAAAAATATGTTGGCGAATAGTTAGTTTATCCTGTCATTACGAGCCATGTTTTTAATGACCGGCAATGACAGTAGATATAAATCTTTATCCCACAAAAAAGCCGGTTTTTAAACCGGCTTTTTTATATTTGTAGGTCGGCTCTTCAGGCCGACGCCGTGGTACAACAAATCCACATAAGTAATTATTAAAAATCAGAGTATTTGAAAACAAAAGTTGATGTTTAAATACCGCATCGGCCTGAAGAGCTGGCCTACAATAAAAATTACTTACTACCTTTAACCATATATTCCACAGCCGCTTTAACCGCAGCATCACTCAAGCTAGCATTACCACCTTTTGCAGGCATACCTTTAAAACCGTTGATTGCATGATCAAATAAAGTGGCATCACCTTGTGCTATACGATTTTTCCACGCCGCTTTATCACCAAGTTTTGGTGCACCCGCTGCGCCTGTACCATGACAAGCAAAACATGCTGACTGATAAGTAGCTTTACCATCAACACCTGAAGATGCTTTCATAACCGGTGCTTTACCAATATTAACTTCACCAAAAGGTTTAATACGATCGATTGTTGCAGATTCAACCATTGGATCAGCAGACGCAGAAACCATACGTGCAGCCATAATGCTAAAAATAAAAAATGCTGTCAGAGCGCCAATTACCATCATTAATGTTTTCATAACATTACGGTCTTCTTGATTAGTCACAATATTCACCTTCTTAGTTTTACCCGATCAGTCAGGAACAGATAAATAAACAAATTCACCAAACAACCAGCCTGGCATCCAAAATTTTGCGAGATTATAGCGAGAAAGCCTACCCTGAGCTAGCCTAGGCATCAGCTTAAAGATGTTTAATAAAAATTGGTCGGCTTTCTTGATTGATATTTATACAATTATTAGCCTTAAAATGACGTAAATAGGTGTCAAAATATATAAATTATGCTAAATTGTCACTAATAAGCGTCATATTAGGCAAAAATGAATCCTTATCTAGAACAATTAGGCAAAACTTTACGCACTAAGCGTAAAAAAAAGAACCTCACTCAAGCTGATGCTGGCAAGCGAGCCGGTGTAGCTCGGCAAGATATATCTGAAATAGAAAACGGGCAATTTAAAGGCAGTATCTTAAAGGTACAAGACTATGCCATGTCTCTAGGTTTTAGTTTGTCTTTGGAAATTAAGCGTCGACCAGAATTGTCTGAATTAGAAGAGCTCTTTAATGAAGATTAACGCAAAAGGCCGTATTCAGCATATCGATATTAAAGTGGCCAGCCAGCCAGCGGGGTCACTTAATAAAGACTCACAATTTGAGTTTACCTACCATTCTGATGCCAGTAGCCCTATCTCAGTCACCATGCCATTGAGTACTCGGCATTATCAAAGTGGCGCTTTATTTCCTATTTTTGAGATGAATATTCCGGAAGGCTATGTCCGCTATCGCATTACAGAACGACTGCGTAAACATATTAAAGTAGATGATATGCTTTTTTTGTCACTGCAAGGAGCCGGCGGTATCGGTTGTCTTAGCTATGAGACACCCGATATTGAACAAGAAGAAGTTACTGGAGAAAAACTTTCGGAAATACTCTCCTGGCAAAGTAAAGATGATTTATTTGAAGAGCTCATTAATAAATACCTGCTTAATTCCACTTTAAGCGGTGTACAACCTAAAGTAATGGTGCCAGAACAGCATACCAGATCAGAAAAAGGTGCTTTTGTTCTTCCTACATTAATTGTAAAAACCAGTGATGAAAATTACCCAGAGCTCGCAATTAATGAATACATTTGTATGAGCTTGGCAAAAGCATGCGAAATAAAAACGCCTGAATTCTGGTTATCTGATAATCACCAAATGTTTGTGATGCGCAGGTTTGATTTAACAACAGAAGGTCACTGTATAGGTATGGAAGACATGGCCGTACTTCAGGGTAAATCAACCGATCATAAATATCAGGGAAGTTATGAGTCTATAGGTAAGGCTCTTAATCTATATTCATCAGCACCCAAAGAGGATATCGAAACGTTCTTTAAAATGGTCGTACTCAGTTGTCTGGTAGGTAATGGTGATGGCCACTTAAAAAACTTTGCTATGCTTTACACTGATCCTGATGATATGCGATTAAGCCCTATATATGATGTCGTTAATACTCAGATCTATATGCCAAACGATACGCTTGCTCTGAACCTGGCTAAATCAAAAGATTTTCCAGATAGACGGAAAATAATTACTTTTAGTCAATCACTAGGAATGAAAAATGGAGAAAAATTACTCGATGATTTGGCAGTACAAGTGCGAGAAGAATTGGATAAATTATCCGAATATACAAAACTAATGTCTCATGATATTAAGGCTTCTATATTAAAAAACCTTCATTCGGTAACAACACGTACTGCAATTAAAACACGCCCCGCAAGAAAGCACACAAAA
>CAZSCK010000070.1:0-13759 GCA_964605385.1 uncultured Thioalkalispiraceae bacterium | reverse complement strand
TTGCAGGCGCTAAAAAAGGCGATACTGTTAAACTAACCTGGTCTGATAACAAGGGTGGTTCTGAATCGGCTTCGACTAAAGTTCGTTAAGAATACCTCTCTTTCGAGAGTTTAAAAAAGGCGAAGTTTTTACACTTCGCCTTTTTTTTGTGTGCCAGTAAAAACGTGTAGCCCGGATGAAATGTAATCCGGAGAAAGCGTAGCAAATAAACTCCCCCGGATTTCGCTGCGCTTCATCTGGGCTACATGTTGTCTTTTTTAATTATTAGCGGGACAGTAGTCTAATCCAGTATAATGCGCCTTCTTTGAGTTGGTAAAGCGTAATGAATGAATCAGAATTTAATGACATCGTTGATAATATTTTTATTGAAATAGAAGATGCGGTTGAAGAAGTCTGCGATGAAACAGGCGCAGATATTGACTACGAAACCGCATCCGGCATCTTAACCCTGATTTTTACTAACGGCTCACAAATCATCATTAACCGCCAAACACCATTAAAGCAAATTTGGGTTGCAGCAAAACAAGGTGGCTTTCATTTTGATTTCAATACAAAAACTGAACAATGGATTTGTGATGGCAAAGAACTCTATAGTGCTTTATCTGAATACTGCACTAAACAGTCAGGCCAAACTATTAAACTGGAATCCGCTTAATGAACACTCTTTTACCTTGCGTTGAAATCACTTCAGATAATACTACCCACAGCGTCATTTGGTTACATGGTTTAGGTGCAGATGGCCATGACTTTGAACCTATAGTGAATGAGCTAACATTAGCTCAAACCATTCGTTTTATATTTCCTCATGCACCTAAAATGCCAGTCACCATTAACAATGGCATGATTATGCCTGCGTGGTATGACATAAAAGCGGCACAAATTGACAATTCACAAGATGAAGCAGGAATTAAAACATCACAACACGCAATTCTTGCTTTAATTGAAAGAGAAATAGAACGTGGAATTAAAAGTGAAAATATAATTCTTGCCGGGTTCTCACAAGGCGGCGCCATTGCATTACATACTGCTTTACGATATCAAAAACCTCTAGCGGGAATCATGGGCTTATCAACTTATTTACCTCTGGCAGATACACTGGAAGACGAAATTAACAATGCAAATAAAAACACACCTGTTTTTTTAGCGCATGGTCGCCATGATCCTGTTATTCCTTTACAGCTTGCATCTGATACCCAGACAGCCTTGAATAAATTGGGTTATACCGTAGAGTTGAAAAAATATGAAATGGAACATAGCGTTTGCCCTGAAGAAATAGATAATATTTCAGATTGGATTAACCGCTGTTTTGCCTAACAGGTAGCCTGAATGAAATGAAATGGAATCCGGGGAAAAACATCAAGCACAACATCCCGGATTTCACTACGCTGCATCCAGGCTACGTTTTTTGCCAAACTAGTATTCTATTATTCGCAGGCATCTCAACGTCATCAATAAAAACTAAACCCGCTTTATCCGCTAAAATTTGCAATGCTTCAAAATCACGTACTCCACTAACAGGATCGCGCTGCTTTAACCAAAGATCAAAACGCGCATTACTTTCGCTGCTAAATTTACCGTTATAGTTAAAAGGGCCATACAAGCAAAATACGCCGCCTTCTTTTAAAATTTTACCGATTCCGTTAAACATTCTCTCAACGACTGGCCAGCCCATTATGTGCACCGTATTTGCACTAAAAACAGCTTCCGCTTGTTTTACCGGCCAATCACTTTGATTCACGTCTAATACAAGCGGGCCTCGAATATTGCTAAGTCCCGAGTCCTTTAACCACATTTGAATACCGGCATGATATTCAAGCTGATCACTCGCCAGCCATGTTAAGTGAGGAAGTTGCTCCGCAAAAAATACCGCATGTTGGCCAGTACCACTGCCAATTTCCAGCACGGTTTCAACCTCACCACAAAACTGTTTAAGCACAGCTAAAATAGGGATTTTATTTTGTTCACTGGACTCTGCAAAAGGTTTCATTCTATTTTCCGTGTTACAATCTATATTAGCATTCGTTGATATAGGTCAATGTTGTTTTTTCTAAAGCTTTTATAGTACTGTCCGATAAACAATTACCCACCCTACGCAGGATATGACTTTGTCACTAAAATATCATTTTTTCATTAGTACCTTTTTTCTTTTAACCAGCTTATCTGCTCAAGCTGAGCCCAGTGGTGAGCAACTGTATTCAACTCATTGCTCTGCTTGTCATGGTCCAAATGGGCATGGTGGTGTAGGTGTTCCTTTAGCGCTTCCTGATTTCCAATATGGCGTAACCAATGATTATCTTGAAAAAACCATTCGCTTAGGCCGCCCGGGTCGTATTATGCCGGCATTTACTAATCTCAAAGATAATGAAGTGAAGGCTATCATAAAACACCTTCGCAACTGGGCACCCGGCAGACCTTTTAAATATTCAAACAAAAAAATAAAGGGTGATTTAAAACACGGTGAACAAATTTATGCACAGAGTTGTGCAGCTTGTCATGGTGCAAAAGGTGAAGGCGGTAAAGGAACGGGTGTCACTTTTTCCCGCCCACGGGACCTACCTGTTATCGCACCGGCATTAAATAACCCAGGCTTTCTTGCTTCAGCACCCGATCTTATGATTAAAACAGTATTAATGAATGGTCGCGAAGGCACACCTATGCTTTCTTTTTTAAAACAAGGTCTATCTGAAAAAGATATTGATGATGTTGTTACCTATGTTCGCTCATTTGAAAACAAATCGGTTTCTGAAAATACAAAAGAAAAAATTGAACCTTTAATTTCATATGAATCTCCGTATTCATTAAAAGAGACCATTGAGATTATTAAAAAAGCGATTATTGGTAAAAATTTCCGTATCATCCGCGAGCAATACCTTAACCAGGGACTAGTAAAAGAAGGTAAAGAAAACACAAAACAAGTTATGATCTATTTTTGTAATTTTGATTTTCTTAATAGTGCCCTTGCGATTGACCCACGTGTTGGATTATTTTTACCTTGTCGAATTACCGCTATTGAAAAAAATGGCAAGGTGACTGTTATGGCACCTAATCCTTTATATATGAGTCCTTTTTTTAACAATGAAGAATTAGATAAGTTATGCCAGGATATGCATGATGTCTATGCTGACATTATCGAGGAATCAACATTTTGAAATCTTATAACATAACAAAATTTATCATTAGCTTTGCCCTGTTCTTTTTTATCGCAACAAGTCATGCTGATGGATTGATGATTGCAAGAACAAAGCAGACCTTTCCTGAAGCCATGCTGAAGTTGCAAGAAACGATACTGGATTTTAATTATAAAATTAGTCGCGTTCAACGTATTGATATTGGTTTAACAGCGAGTGGTTATGCTACCGATAAATATCGTATTGTATTTTTTGGAACAGAAAAAGAGATTAACTTTGTTAGCAATAAGTACCCTCATCTTATTCCCTATATTCCATGGAAAATAGCGATATTTGCAGAACAACAGGACACTTTATTAGTGACAGCTAATCCAATGCGGTTTTCAAATAAAAAATATCCTGGCGCAGATAAATATTTGTTAAAATGGAAAAAAGATCTTGAAAAGATTATGGCTATATTACGTGAGAGTGAATAGAGACCATTGCACGGATAGCGAGAAGTTAGAGAGCAAGGAAAAAATTAATGAAAAAGCGGAATGTACAATAAGGCCATTCTCACACTTCCCTGTGCTTCACGGCACCTGAACATCCTTGTTCAATGTACATGAGTATTTTGAAGAGGCTTTTCATAGTGCCCCACATTTACATATTATGGAGGGTAAACTCCTTTATCTGACTTCGCAGCATTCGTACAATGGTCTCATAGTTCTAACGCGGCCTTCTTTAAATTTTCTTCTATCTCCCGTTTAAAATAAAGATAACGACTACTTTGCAGGCTATTTACCTTCATATTTAAAATCGCGGGTGATAAATCAATATCAGTGACATAAATATCATACTTTTCACCGCTGCCACGGCTCAATAAAACTTTTTTTACAACTTCTGTGCAAAGTTTTGAACCATATTGCAAACTTGAAAACTCTTCATTTTCATAAAAAAGTGTATATATCGGTTGCTCATCAATTAAATCAACAATCACCTGCAAGCTAACGTACTGTGATGTACGCATGTATTTATTAATTCCCTGTTCAGTTAAAACTTTCTTGCCGCTACGATCACGTCGGAGCATATAAAATTTTACTTCATCAACACGTATTGCTGAATCTTGTGAACTTTGTTGTGCAACAAAATGCATACGGTTATGAATAGATTCAAAAAACCTTGAGTAATGTCGTATTAAAGTTGAAACATCATAAAAAATATCCTGTTGATACGACAACGTGCCTTTTTCATCTAACACATAAATATCGGCGCCTTCTTTTTTGATTTCATAAAAACACTGCACACAACCCGGTTTATTTTCAGCATAAATAACAGGTAAAACATGCTTGTCTAGCGTTTCACTATCAAACACCCATTGTGAATACGTTTCATGCGGAACAGAAAGATATTCAATTAACTCCTTTTGCGAATCGACTTTATCATATTGCAGCTTATCTTCCTCAAGCTTTAAAATATAATAACCCCATTCCACTCCAAGAATATAACGTGTTACCGAAGCATATCTTGTTGAATAAAAACATTCATAAACATCAGCAAATAGCTGTTCAACCCGTTTTGAAATTGATATACCACGGTAAGAAGAAAAACTACTCGCATTAATAGGCGGGGGCCGTCGACCCTGAGAAGGTGGAGCCCATTGCATATACTCTTTTAAGCAACCCATTAAACCTTTGACACCGCGATAAGAAAAAATCAAAACCTCTTGCCAACTGGTCAAAAGAATCTGATCAATCGTTACTGTTAAATTACTGTGTTTAGAACCATATTTAAATGCATCACTTTGTTCACTGCTAATATGAGAACCATCCTGTCGTACTAATAAAGGATCAATGCCTACATTAATGTAGGTTGTATTTGCCAAAATATTAGCCGGCTGACGATAATCTTCACTGGTACCTTCTTCAATCACGGCTAAAGAAAACCTCTTATCCAGGTTTTCAACTAATAATTTTATTTCTTTATCTGTTAAGTCGGTGTCGTTACTGTATAGACCTACAATTGTTTTTTTATTAATTATTTTATTAAAATAGCACCAGCATAATAACTCAACCAGATTCAACGAACGCTTTAGCGGTGTAGTAATAGCAACATCACTTATAGGTACGACACCACTAAAGACAACCCAAAAACTTGTGCCGTTATCTGAATTAAATTTATGGAGTGACAAATGTGATTCAAATAATTGTTTTGTTATACCTCGATAAACCAATTCAACCTTGCCTGCCTTGCGTTCAAAAGCCGCATATATTTTTCTACCCAGTACGTTAAGATCAGCTTGCCGAATCAGATTTTTACTCTCAACATGCCGGTGTACAAAATTTGAAAGGAAACGATAGCTTATTTTAAATTCAGCAATAAGTAAGTTTCGTTCTTTTACAACCTGGTTAATTTTCCATTCGTTTTTTTGATCTAATTCAACAACATCCGTTACACTCCAGTTCCATTTTTTAATCAACATCATCAATACTTTTTGTCGCCAGTTTTGTTCATTAATGTTCGAGTGCTCACTCATTTTTTCATTAACTTTAAAATAAAAACTTCTTCGTGCAAGCATTAAACGATCTTCATCCCCTGCATTTTTTAAAAAATCTTCTACCTTATTTAACATCATAATGTAGGGATCTAATAGATCCAGATCATTTTCACCTGCATAAACTGATTTTTTAAAATACATCCCCAACATATCAACCTGAGGAAATTCACTTGCGTATGCCTGCATCAATAATATTTTCAGGATACTTTTGTAAGGTGCATTAATTCCTTTATAAAGCATCCATAATGTTGCCCCATAAAACTCATTTGCTTCAAGTGAACGCAAGCCACCAAAATCAACATGTTCTTTGCTATGAATAAAGCGTTTTTCTTTTAATTCATTAACATACTCATCATATTTATATTCATACTCTGGTGGCACTAACCACCAAAGCGGATAACGACCATGTAACAAAACACTGGTACGATAAAACTCTTCCAGTAATAAACTATCCAGTGCGCTACCACTACTTTCATCCGTTAAAAACCCTAACTCACCTTGACGAAGTTTCTTTGGATTAACCAAATAGATATTTGCATCTACACCCAGCTGTTGCGCCCAATCGTGTATTGCTTGTGTCTTTCCTTCTAATTCTGCAACTAAACTGTCTTTCAGGTTTTCACTGTGACAAATCCAGATATCAAAATCACTTTTATCGTTATAAGCAATGGTGCCACTGCTGCCCATTAAATAAATCGCTTCAATATTAAATTCGCGATACGCTTTTTTCTTAAATTTAAAACTCCGTGAAATGCGCTGCGCCAGGTGCAGGGTATTTTCATCAGGAATATAAGATGGAATACCCATGGGGGTATCTTTTGATATGTAGCCAGGCAGTAATGGGTGGTTCACATGAAAAAACAAAGGCAATAAGGTGAGAAAATCTCTTTGTGAAGTGCGTAAATCAGCATCAATTCGCTTTAAGCGTGCATTGTTGATATCCAGAAAACGTTGCTTAATTTCTACAAAATCATAATTTTCTAATACAGGGTTTATTTCTAACTTTTCACTCATTCCTTATATATCGGCCAAGTGACAGCTTTCTGAATAAAAATATCATTATTAAAAATATTTCATTTTTTAATAAAGCCTTATAATTTAATAAGTTAGAAACTATTTTCGAACCAGGTTAAATTAAGTATACTGAGACTTGATATCATCATTTTCACATAGTTATAATAATGATATTAAACAAGGAAGATAAACTCACATGTTAGAACAACTATCAAACTCGGATTTAAGCCAGATTTTAAAAGTCTGCCCTATGGGGCTTGCTATATCTGATGATAAACAAAATATTACCTGGGTAAATGAAATTTTTCAGAAGTACCTCGGTATTTCTGCTGATGAAATTATCGGCAATAATATTAATGAGCTGCCGGAAGTTCTACAGCCACTTTTTACCTCATCAAGCGTGGTTCATATTCCTGCAAATACACTTCGTGATAACCAGTGGTTTATGTGTAACCAGCAAGCCCTTGAAGGTAATAGTGACACCGTACATTTCATGACTGATGTTGGTCCGTTACATTTACTCATGCAAGAACGTGAAGCTTTAAAAGATGAATTACGTGAGTCTTTAGCTGTCGATGAAGTTACTGGTATGCCAAATAAAGTGGCTTTGTTTCAAAGTTTAGAACCACAAATTTCACGTAGCCGTCGTTATAACAACCTACTTTCAATTGTTATTATGCAAATAAATCATCTGGATCAACTTGATGAAACTCAGGCTGCAAACTTGCTGTTACCGATTAGTCAAATGTTAAATGATCAGGTCCGTTGGGCAGATATTGTCGGCAAACTTAGTGACACTGATTTTTTACTGGTCTTGCCCGAAACAAACGCTGACGCATGTAAAAATTTAAGCGCGAACCTTGGTGAACGTCTTGGCACGATAGAAAAACCCGAAGGCTTACCCGATAACTTTAAAATTACCGCGAACTTTGGTTATAGTGAATGGGAAAAAGGGGATGATTTAAGTTTATTAATGCAAAAAGCGCGGAAGATGTTAGAAAGCTGATAACTACGAAGAAGATCAAAAAATAATTTTTACCACCTTCACCCCATCCTTGTGTGTAGTTAATAGCTTTTAAAAATGTAGCCCGGATGAAATGGAATCCGGGAAAACCAAACATTCTCCCCGGACTGCGCTGCACTACATCCAGGCTACGTTGGTAATGTTTATATTTGAAAGTAGGATACATTGCCTTATATTATTTTTTTCAGTCGTTCGATCTGTTTTCGCACTTGCTCCGGCGCAGTACCACCGCGATGATTTCGTGCAGCAACAGAACCTTCCAGCGTTAATACCTCAAATACATCCTGTTCAATAATATCGGAGAAACCTTTTAATTCATCTAACGACATATCCGATAAATCTTTTCCTGTTTCAACGCCGTACCCTACTGACTTACCAACAACTTCATGCGCATCACGAAAAGGCATACCTTTTCTGACTAAATAATCCGCTAAATCGGTTGCGGTTGAAAAACCGCTACGCGCTGCGGCGTACATTTTTTCTTTTTTCACTTCAATTTGCGGCATCATGTCTGCATATAAACGCAAACAACCACGTAAGTTATCAACTGTATCAAATAGCGGTTCTTTATCTTCCTGATTATCTTTATTGTAGGCTAAAGGTTGACCTTTCATCAGCGTTAACAAGCTCATAAGATGACCATAGATACGTCCTGTTTTACCACGAACAAGCTCTGGTACATCCGGGTTTTTCTTTTGCGGCATAATGCTTGAGCCAGTACAAAAGCTATCGCCTAAATCAACAAAATCAAACTGGGCTGAACTCCATAAAACCAGCTCTTCTGAAAAACGTGATAGATGCATCATAATAAGTGAGCAAGCCGATAAAAATTCAATCGCAAAATCACGATCGCTGACACCATCCAATGAATTTTCAGCTATGCCATCAAAACCTAATTCTTTCGCAGTAAACTCCCTGTCAATGGGGTAGGTTGTACCTGCTAATGCCGCACTGCCCAAAGGCATAACATTAATGCGTTTACGACAATCCGCCAAGCGTTCGCGATCACGAACCAGCATTTCACACCACGCTAACATGTGGTGGCCAAAACTAACCGGTTGCGCAGTTTGTAAATGAGTGAAACCAGGCATAATGGTATCTACTTCACGTTCAGCCAGGCTAAGTAAACCTTCCAATAAACGTTTTAACTCAGCATCAATCGCATCCACTTCATCACGCAAATATAAACGGATATCTGTTGCAACCTGATCATTACGTGAACGCCCCGTATGTAATTTTTTTCCTGTCACACCAATACGATCCGTTAAACGTGCTTCAATGTTCATGTGCACATCTTCGAGCTCGGTTGACCAGGCGAATTGCCCTGTTTCAATATCAATCATGATATCGTTCAGACCATTAATAATCGCTTTGCATTCATCAGCGGTTAAAACACCAATATGTTCGAGCATACGAGCATGAGCAATTGAGCCGGTGATATCCTGCTTATACATCCGTTGATCAAAACCAACAGAGGCGGTAAATACCTCAACAAATTCATTTGTTGGCGCAGTGAAACGACCACCCCAAAGTTTATCTGCTGGATTATTTTTTGATTGATTACTCATGCTTTGCAAACCTATTTAATATTTTGACTGAATGTCGTTTTTCGAAGTATAACGTGTTGCCCGCTTAACGCCCAGCGTGTATATATAAAAGGAGTGCTATACTCAGCTAAGATTAACCACAAAAAAAATATTTTGCAGAAAACTAACTCCGACATCGATAAACTTTTTTTACCCAATTTATGCGGTATTCGTGCGGTATTTTTTGTGGTGCTTATTGCGGAGCTTTTTGCTTTTTTCCTCGCCCTTGCGCCAATGGATATCCCTGCGACACAACGCTGGTATCAACTCGGCTTAATTTCACTGTTTGTACAATGGTGCGCCCTGGCCAGCTGCTCCCTACTTTGCCTGTTTCGCCCCTACCTGGCACAATTTTCAAATATAAAAGCCGGTATTATCAGCTACATTATCGTTCTTAGTGTCATCGCCATCATTAGTGAGCTCACCTATTACTTCATCTATGAAAGATCCATCGAGCTTTATCCTGCAAGCTGGCACTTACACTTTTTTCTTCGCAATATTGCTATCGGCGCTATCTTAACCGGCCCGATATTGCGTTATTTTTATATACAAAACCAATGGCGTCGAAATATACGAGCAGAAACAGAAGCGCGGGTACAAGCTTTGCAATCACGTATTCGTCCCCATTTTCTTTTTAATAGTATGAATACCATTGCTGCATTAACCCGCAGCGATCCTGAAAAAGCAGAAATGGCGGTTGAAAATCTGGCTGATTTATTTCGTGTCAGTTTAAGTGACGCACGTAAACAAGTTCGCTTAGAAGAAGAAATTGAACTTTGCCACCGTTATATTGAAATCGAACAACTTCGTTTGGCTGACAGGTTAGATGTTAAATGGGATTTAGATATACCCAACGATGCAATGGTACCTGCGTTATTGCTACAACCCATATTAGAAAATGCCATTTATCATGGTATTGAATCCCAAACTGAAGGCGGCTGCATTAAAATAAAAGGCAGACTAACAAATAAACAAATTGAATTTACCATCACCAATTCATTGCCCGATAAGGATGCACATCAACGCCAACACGGAAACCAGCTAGCACAAGAAAATGTACGTGAACGTTTAAGCGCGCTTTATGCTCAGCGTGGTAAATTTGATATTAGTGAAAAAGAAGGCATGTATCAGGTCACCTTGCAATTTCCCTATGAACAACCAAACCAGGTAGAGAAGCATGAAGATTTTAATCGTTGATGACGAGCAGCTTGCTCGCGAACGTTTACAGCGCCATCTTCTTGAGCTTGATAGCAGCTATGAACTTATTCAGGCTGAAAATGGTTTAGTCGCACTTGAACAAAGCAAACAACATAGTCCTGATATTGTATTGCTTGATATTCGTATGCCGGGCATGGATGGTATTGAAACGGCAACTAAACTTTCTACCTTAGATATACCACCCGCAATTATTTTTACCACGGCTTATGATGAATATGCTTTAGATGCTTTTGATACCCATGCCATTGCTTATCTACTAAAACCTATACGTAAAGAAAAACTCGACAAAGCCTTGCAGGCTGCTAAACGTCTAAACAAAGTTCAGCTACAAAACATACAGCCAGAAAAAAGTGAAACCCAGGACAAACATTTAAGTGTTCGCATTCATAGTGGTCTAAGAAAAATTGAACTTGATGATATTTTTTATTTTCAAGCCGAACAAAAATATGTCACTGTTAAATATCGTCATGGGGAAGTTTTAATTGAAGAGTCTTTAAAAAGCCTTGAAGCACGTTTTAGTGAAACATTTATTCGAATCCATCGGAATGCTTTAATTTCAAAGCAACAACTAATAGCCATACGAAAAGATCAACAAGGTCACTATTTAACAGAATTAAAAGATGTTGATGAAAAAATTGAAGTAAGTCGACGACATGTTGCCGCAGTAAGAAAGTTTTTAGGATAAACTATTTTAATCTGAACAATAATCTCATGACACTCATCATTAAAGAACTGCTCAGTGCTATAGCCATCATCTTAACTTTTATAGCGTTTATCCCGTATATTCGATCAATCCAGCAAGGTAAAACAAAACCCCACGTCTTTTCCTGGATAATATGGGCATCTGTTACCTTTATTGTTTTCCTGGCACAACTTGCAGATGACGGCGGCGCAGGTGCCTGGCCCATTGGTATTTCTGGTTTGATCACACTCTATGTAGCTATACTGGCTTATAGTAAAAAATCTGACCGCATGATCACCAAAAAAGACTGGCTATTTTTTGGTGTTGCAATGAGCGCATTACCTTTTTGGTATTTCACCTCTAATCCATTATGGGCAGTGGTAATATTAACAACCGTCGATCTTATAGGTTTTGCTCCAACTTTTCGAAAAGCTTACAGCTATCCCTATGAAGAACAAATCTTGTTTTTTATTCTTATAGCAAGTCGAAACCTTATTGCTATTGTGGCTTTAGAACATTATTCTCTTACAACTATTTTATTTCCAGCAGCAACCGCATTAGCATGTATAATCTTTATTCAAATGGTTATATATCGAAGATCTATCTTAAATAACAAGCTATAAAAGGGTTAGCATGAACGTAGCAGAAATACCTTTCGTTAAAAAAACAGGCATCATAAAAACTGAAAATAATGAATTAATACTCCCCTTTACCTCTGACACACATAACCACTTAAAAACAATGCATGCCAGTGCACAATTCACACTGGCCGAAACAGCCAGCGGTGAATTTTTGCAAACATCATTTCCAGATCTTACTGGTAAAGTCATCCCTGTTTTACGTCAAGCAGATGTGAAATTTAAAAAACCTGCCGTTAAAAATATTACTGCTTATCCATCAATCAGTAATGAAGCAATAGAAAAATTCAACATTCAATTCGCTAAAAAAGGCCGCGCATCTATTACGGTTAATGTTGACATTAAAGACACTGTAGGTACGCTAACCTGTATCGCAAGCTACAATTGGTTTATACAAAAATTAGAATAATAATATCAAAGCTTATAAGGATAGTTAGCATGGAAAATTCACAACAACGCCCCGAACCCGTTTCCTTTTGGGAAGCCACTCTTTATTGGCTCAAACTTGGCTTTATAAGTTTTGGTGGGCCGGCAGGTCAAATCAGTATGATGCATCAGGAGCTGGTTGAAAAACGTCGTTGGATTTCTGAACATCGTTTTTTGCATGCGCTTAACTACACTATGGTTCTTCCCGGGCCAGAAGCACAACAACTGGCAACCTATATTGGTTGGTTAATGCACGGTGTATGGGGTGGCATCGCTGCAGGTGTTCTTTTTGTTTTGCCATCGCTGTTTATTCTTATTGGTTTAACCTGGGTTTATCTTGCCTTTGGTGACCTTCCTGCGGTTGAAGGTATTTTATATGGTATTAAACCTGCGGTGACTGCTATCGTTGTTTTCGCTGCGTATCGTATTGGTTCACGCGCATTACAAAATAATGTACTGCGCGGCATGGCCGTTCTTGCTTTTATTGCTATCTTTGCTTTTCACATTCCGTTTCCTTATATCGTTTTAATGGCAGGTATTATTGCTTACATCGGTTCACACTATGCACCGGATAAATTCGAAACAGGTGGTGGTCACGGCAGTTCAAAAGAGTCTTATGGCCTCGCAATAATTGACGACGATACTCCTGCACCTGAGCACACAAAATTTAAATGGAGCCGTTTTATTACTTTCTTTTTAATCGGCTTATCCATTGGTGGCGCGGTCATGATTGCACTTACCATGACCTATGGTTGGCAAGGCACCCTCACGCAAATGAGCTGGTTTTTTACCAAAGCAGCATTAGTCACTTTTGGTGGTGCTTATGCTGTTTTACCCTATGTTTATCAAGGTGGCGTAGAACAATATGCATGGTTAACCGGCAGCCAAATGATCGATGGTCTTGCTTTAGGTGAAACAACACCCGGCCCACTGATTATGGTCGTTGCATTTGTTGGTTTTGTTGGTGGCTGGACTAAAGAACTCTTTGGCCCTGATGCACTTTTAATGGCCGGTGCAGCGGGTGCAAGTATTGCAACGTTATATACTTTTTTACCATCTTTTCTTTTTATCTTACTCGGTGGCCCAGCCGTTGAAGCAACGCGTGGTGATATAAAATTTACTGCCCCCTTAACCGGCATCACTGCCGCAGTTGTTGGCGTAATACTTAATCTTGCAACATTCTTTGCTTACCATGTGCTTTGGCCACAGGGATTTGATAATGATTTTGAGTGGCTTTCAGCAGTTATTGGTGCAGCTGCATTTATTGCTTTATTTAAATACAAGGCCGGTATTGTGCAAGTTATTGGTGTATGTGCAGTTATTGGTTTAGCTTATTCTTTATTGTTATAACAATTTTAGCCCTATTTTACCTTTTCAATATATTGTTAAAAAGATGCCAATAACTTGAAATCATTAAGAAAAACGTGCATTTTATATAAAAATTTAAAGGTATTATGCCGCAAGCGGCATATCACATAAAATGCGGTTCGCCGTCTAATTAACTGTT
>CAZSCK010000069.1:0-13979 GCA_964605385.1 uncultured Thioalkalispiraceae bacterium | reverse complement strand
GTTAAAGGAATACTCACTTCGTTAGTTTCTGATCCTGAAAAACTTCTTGCCTGGCATACTATCTTCATGGCCTTAACCGTAGTTGCCGTTGCAAGAGGTGTTAAAGGGGGAATTGAAAAAGCTGTGACATTTTTAATGCCAGCTCTTTTTGTTTTACTGCTGGTGCTGGTTGGATATGCTATGAATTCAGGTGGTTTTGAACAAGCGCTTGATTTTATGTTTACGCCTGATGCAGATAAGTTTTTTTATGCTCGCAATGGACTCGGTGAATATTTAATGGATGCTGAAGGTGAAAAAATATTTACCTGGAAACCGATGATGGTTGCCATGGGACATGCATTTTTCACCTTAAGTTTAGGCATGGGTGCAATCATGATGTATGGTTCTTATTTGAATCGACATGTTTCAATTGGGCAAATGGCTTTAGTTATTGTTACTCTGGATACTGTTGTTGCTTTATTAGCTGGTTTAGCTATTTTTCCTTTAGTTTTTGCCAATGGTCTAAACCCTGCTGCTGGCCCTGGTTTAATTTTTGAAACATTGCCTTTAGCATTTGGTAATATGGCAGGTGGTACATTTATTGGCACCTTATTTTTTGTTTTACTTTTCTTTGCTGCTTTGACCTCAGCAATTTCATTAATAGAGCCTACAGTTGCCTGGTTAATAGAAAGCAAAGGTTTGCGTCGTATTAAAGCAGCTGTGTGGACAGGGGCAGTGATTTGGTTCATAGGTCTGGCAACAATTTTCTCTATGACAGGAACAACTATAGGCGATATTACAGAAAACTTATTAAGCTGGGTTGGGTTTAGTGATACAGAATTAAAAGCAGGTTTCTTTAAATATAATCTATTTCAGATTATTGAATTTTTTACAGCAAGTATTATGTTGCCAATAGGTGGCTTGTTAATTGCTATATTTTCAGGTTGGGTTATGCATCAGGATTCAACTGAACGTGAATTTTCATTTCGCAGTCGATATGTTTACCCCGTATGGCAGGTTATGGTGCGTTATGTGAGCCCTTTTTTAGTATTTATGGTGTTTTTAAATATTTTTGACATACTTGAATTTTAAACAGTAATAATTATGACAACAATTAATAAAAGTGCTTTGGTACCATATTCACCAGAACAAATGTTTAAGCTTATTGATGATATTGAGGCCTATTCAGATTTTTTACCCTGGTGTGGTAAAGCAACAGAAATAGCGCGTGATAAAAAAAATGTTGAAGCCAGTATTTTAATTTCACATAGTGGTTTAAATAAAGAGTTTACAACTCAAAACAAAAATACGGCTTTTGAAAAAATCGAAATGCATCTGGTTAACGGTCCTTTTAAAAACCTTGATGGTGTTTGGTTGTTTGAACCATTAGGTGAAACAGCGTGTAAAATTTCATTAAATTTAGAGTTTGAGTTTTCCAGTAAAATAATTACTATTACCTTATGGCCAGTTTTTAGTAAAATTGCAAATAGTTTAGTTGATGCTTTTATCAAACGTGCGGATACGGTTTATGGATAATGTAAAAAAATATTTTATTGAAGTTGCTTATGCTTTACCCGAAGAGCAAGAATTGATTACGTTAGATGTTGAGCAGGGCACAACGGTTGAACAAGCTGTAAAACTTTCAGGGATACTGGAAAAATTTCCTGATATTGATTTAACGAAAAATAAACTGGGTATTTTTGGTAAAACGACTAAAGCAGATCAGGTTTTACGAGATAAAGACCGGGTTGAAATATACAGGCCATTAATCGCTGATCCAAAAGAATCGCGTCGTAAGCGAGCTGAAAAGAAAGAATTAAAGAAAAAATAAATTACCTGTCATTGCGAGGTTTATATAATCACTCTAAGGTGATTTTCTCCACCTGGCTATCATCAATTTTTGATAACAGATCATGCTTAAAATATAACGTGAGCAAGCGGCGTTCGGCTTTAGCCCTGCCTTTTGCAAAGGTGTAAATGTAATCCCAACGATTTTTATGAAAGGGATCTTTTAATAAGGCCGTTCCCATTATAAAAACAACCTGCTGTGGGGTCATTCCAATTTTAAGTTGAGCAATTTGTTTGTTATCAAAAGTATTTCCTTGCTGTACGTCGGGCTTATAAGCACAACTAACGAGAAATTGACTAAATAACAGGCTAATAATAAGAAGAGAAAGTTTTCTCATTTTTGTTCCAATCTGTGACAATAAAAAATGAATGATACTCTTTGATTCAAATAAAGGCTACATTAGCCATTACCAACTTTACCCAACATTTCTTCAGCATGGGATAAAGTTTGCTGAGTAATCTCAATGCCCCCCATCATGCGTGCTAACTCTTTAACGCGTAAAGGTTTATCAAGATAGTTAATTTGGCTAATGGTCGTTGCAGAGTCAGATTGTTTGCTGATCTGTAAATGATGTTCACCTAATGCTGCGACTTGAGCCAGGTGGGTTACACAAATAACCTGACGGTGTTTAGCAAGCTGTTTAAGTTTAAGGCCAACAATTTCTGCAACACGGCCACCAATACCCACATCAACTTCATCAAAGATGAGGGTTGGGATACGGGTAGATTCTGCGGCGATAACCTGAATGGCTAAACTAATACGCGATATTTCACCACCTGATGCAACCTTACTCAGCGATTTTGCTGGTGAGCCAGGGTTGGCGCTAACAAGAAATTCGATTTTTTCATTACCATTGGCATGGAATGATTCTGCTTCATTAGCATTCAAAACAACCTCAAATGTGCCGCCTTCCATGCCGAGTTCTTGCATATTTTTACTAACTTTATTTGATAATGTTTTTGCCGCTTTTGTTCTGTTCTTACTTAATGTGTTAGCTGCTTGCTGGTAAATATTGGCTGCGTTTGCAATATCTTGTTGTAATTGTTCTAAATGCCCATCTGCATTTTCAATTGAGTCTAATTCTTTTTCTAAACGTTCAAATAATTCAGGTAATTCGTCAGGGTTAATCTGGTGTTTGCGGGCAAGGTTGTGAATAGTGCTAATACGTTCATCAAGATAACTTAAACGCTGCGGATCCATTTCAAGACTCTCAACATACTGGTGTAACTCACTGCTGGCTTCATTAATTTGAATCATTGCATTGTCGAGCAGAGCTGCAATCTCATTAAGCTTCTCGTCGGTTTTCCCCTGATGTTGTAATTCTGAAGTAAAGTGATTTAGCTGTTGCGAGATTGAGCCCTTATCACTTTCTTCTAAAGCATGAAGTGTTTGTTCTGTTGTTTGTAATAACAAGCTCGCATTTGATAAACGTTTGTGTTCAATATCCAGCTTGCTGGATTCACCCTCTTGCAGGTTTAGTGTTTCAAGTTCCTTAACCTGATAGCGTAATAAATCCAGACGGTGATCCTGTTCGTTTTTAGCTGCGTTTAATTTTTTAAACTCAGTGTTTAGTTTGTTCCATTGTTTGAATGATGTGCTGACTTTATTAACTAAGTCAGAATGATTGGCATAGTCATCGAGTAATTGTTGTTGAATATCTGCCTTCATTAACGATTGATGTTCATGTTGGCCATGTAAATCAACCAGCATTTCGGCAAGTTCACGCAACTGTTGTATTGTGGCAGGTTTACCATTAATGAAAGCTTTAGATGGCCCCTTTACGTTAACAGTGCGACGAATAATACATTCATGTTCACTATCAAGCTCATGTTCTTTTAACCAGGCTTCTGCATTTTTGGCTTTGCTTGTATCAAAAGTAACACTAATTTCAGCACGGCTTTGGCCATGACGAATAACCGTGCTGTCTGCTCGATCACCCAACGCTAAACCTAAAGCATCCAGTAAAATAGATTTACCCGCACCGGTTTCCCCCGTTAAAACCGAAAGGTTCGGTTCGAGTTCAATGTCGAGTGCTTCGACTATTGCAAAGTTCCAAATGTGAATGTGAGTTAGCATAGGTTAGTTATTATAATCATTTATCAGGTCATTGCGAAGGAACGATAGTGGCTGCGGCAATCTGTTGAGTATGCGTACTAAACTTGAGATTGCTTCGGTCACTTTGTTCTCTCGCAATGACAGTATGTTTTAACAATGTGGGGCATTTTCAGGGATAACGTAAAAATATAGAACAAGTTCACCCTCTTAAAATATCTAATGAGGGGCACTACGAAACTCGATGAAAAAGCGGAATGTACAATAAGGCCATTCTCGCACATCCCTGTGCTTCACGGCACCTGAACATCCTTGTTCAATGTACATGAGCATTTTGAAGAGTGTTTAACGCAGTTATCTGTTTTTAGGTTATTCTTGATAATGTCTCAGAAATGTTCTCCCCAATGGAGCTTCGCACGCAGTATCTCGTAGTGATTATGCTGCCTTGGATGAATAAGTTTAACCACCTTTTCTTTTTTCTTAATCGTAATTTTATCACCCGAGACAACACCTAAATTTATTTGGCCGTCACAGGTCACCTGTGCATGAGAATTTTGATTTTCTTTCACTATAATTTCGATCAGACTGTCACCTGCGATAACAATCGGGCGGTAACTCATGGTGTGCGGACAAATAGGAACCAACACCATTGCATCCATATCAGGCTCTAAAATGGGGCCGCCACCTGAAAGAGCATAGGCCGTTGATCCTGTTGGCGTGGAAACAATTAAACCGTCTGAACGCATGCTGTTAAGAAACTTACCATTTATATAAGTCTCTGTTTCAATCATGCGTGCCACTTCCCACTTGTGAATGACAACATCATTAAAGGCATCACTTTCACTTGTTGGGTTGTCGCCATGTTCAATAACGGTATTTAATAGAATACGATGTTCTTCTTCAAACTCGCCATCAAGAATTTCATTAATACGTTCGGACATTTCATTAGGAGAAATATCAACGAGGAAACCTAAGCGCCCCAGGTTGATGCCAAGGATAGGCACTTCAAAATTAACCAGGCCACGAGCAGCATCGAGAAGAGTACCATCACCACCCACCGTCACCGCGAGATCACAACGTTTACCAATTTCCTGGCGCGTGATGATTTCCATATCATGATTATCCATATTGCGAGAGGTTTCACGATCGAGATAAACGGTGCAGCCACGCTCTATTAAAATACGTGAAAGTGCCAATAGCGTTGATGCAACACTGGTGTCTGCAAACTTGCCAATAAGACCGATGGTATTGAAGCTATTTTTCTTTTTGTTCATGAATCTACTTTATTTTATTTTCAAATATCTGGCTGTGAAGCGCATCGTGAATTAGCGTGGTTTTTTCAAAAAGTTTTGTATGGATAAATTAGCACAGGTAGCCCTCAATAAGCCAATCTTAGAGAATTTTTTATAGCTTGGGTAAAAGCTTGACCTGAAACAGGAAAATCGGCTAATTTGCATTAGCACTCGGAACACAAGAGTGCTATTTTGATTTTCTTGCCAACCCTTTTATGGAACAAACTGTGTCAACAGATTCTTCATTAAACAATCTCAATGAGCGTTCTCAGCAATTATTCAAAGTGTTGGTGGAACACTATATTAATGATGGCCAGCCGGTTGCTTCAAAAACTTTATCTAATGACGAAAAAATCAATTTAAGTCCCGCCACTGTGCGAAACGTCATGGCCGATTTGGAAGATTTAGGTCTGATTATTTCACCGCATACTTCGGCTGGGCGTATTCCTACGCCACAAGGTTATCGATTATTTGTTGATAATCTGGTCACGGTAAAGCCACTGCGCGGGCAGGCGGTTGAAAAACTCCGTAAAGAAATGGGAATTGATGATTCTCAGGAAGCGTTAATCACAAAAGCCTCTTCAATGTTATCTGGCATGACGAAAATGGCAGGAGTGGTGACCATTCCTCGACGGGAAGCCGTTATTTTGCGTCATGTTGAATTTTTACCTTTAACTTCTAATCGTATTTTAGTGATTTTGGTGGTGAATGAACAAGAAGTGCAGAACCGCGTGATTCATACTGAGCGTGCATTTTCCGATTCCGAATTGACTCAAACGGCGAATTACCTGAACCAGGAATTTATGGGAAAAGACTTATCCCAAATTCGTCAATCCGTGTTGGATAGCATGAAGCAAGAACGTGACGATATGCAGCACATCATGAAAATGGCGATTCAAATGACCGATACCGTGGTGGGGGAGCAAAATAATGATGATTTTGTCATGGCGGGGCAAACCAATCTAATGGAATATGCTGAAATGGCAGATATGGAGAAATTACGCCAATTATTTGATGCCTTTAATGCCAAACGTGATGTTTTACATGTGTTAGATCAGTCGATTAAAGCTGAAGGCATGCAGGTTTTTATTGGTGAAGAGTCTGGCTATTCCGCTTTTGAAAGCTGCTCGGTAATTACTGCCCCCTATAAAGTGAGTAATGAGGTGGTGGGCGTATTGGGTGTGATTGGTCCAACCCGTATGGCCTATGATCGGGTTATCCCACTGGTGGATGTAACGGCAAAATTATTGGGTTCGCTCTTGAGTTCAGAGTAAGAGTCCCTATATACGGTATAGATATTATTTTTCGGAGTTAGGAATGAGCGAAACAGAACAAAATCAGGACGTTGAGGCTGAAATTGAAGCATCTTCAACTGAGTCAACTGAAACTGAAGAAATGACCGTTGAATCTCTGCAGGCTAAATTAGCCGAAGTGCAAGAAAAGGCAGACGATAATTTTGATCAACTGATGCGTGCTCGAGCTGAGATGGAAAATATCCATCGTCGCTCAGAACGTGAACTGGCGAATGCACATAAATATGCTTTAGAAAAATTCGCTGTAGAACTACTCCCTGTCATCGACAGTATGGAAATGGGTGTCGCGGCGGCCATGGATGAAAACGCGGATGTTAGTAAGTTACGCGAAGGCACAGAGATGACCTTGAAGATGTTTGAAACTGCGATTGAAAAATTTGGTATCAAAAGTGTACATCCTCATGGCGAAGCTTTTAACCCCGAACACCATCAAGCGATGACCATGATTGATTCACCCGAACATAAACCTAATACCATTATAGATGTAATGCAAAAAGGTTATTTATTGAATGAACGTTTAGTTCGTCCTGCAATGGTTGTTGTTTCATCAGCGAAGAGCGGTAAAGGTGCTGATTCAAACGAAAAATAATAGGAAAAATTTTTGAACAGGCTTGAAGCCTGAGCAAATGACCCTATTAAATAACCAGTTAAGTAAATTTAGAATTTAAAGTATATAAGCGGAGCAACAGACATGGGCAAGATTATCGGAATCGATTTAGGCACAACTAATTCATGCGTTTCAGTCATGGATAATGGCAATGTCAAAGTAATTGAAAACAGTGAAGGCGATCGTACAACTCCATCAGTTGTTGCTTTTGCGAATGACGAAGTGTTAGTAGGTCAACCTGCTAAACGTCAGGCAGTAACAAATCCAACAAATACGATTTATGCGGTTAAACGTTTAATCGGTCGTCGTTTTGAAGATGACGAAGTACAAAAAGATATCGATATGGTGCCTTATAAAATCGTTAAGGCAGACAATGGTGATGCCTGGGTAGAAGCTGAAGGTAAGAAAATGGCTGCTCCTGAAGTCTCTGCACGTATTCTTCAGAAGATGAAGAAAACAGCTGAAGATTATTTAGGTGAAGAAGTAACAGAAGCCGTTATTACCGTTCCTGCTTATTTCAATGACTCACAACGTCAGGCAACGAAAGATGCTGGTAAAATTGCAGGCTTAGAAGTTAAACGTATTATCAATGAGCCTACTGCCGCTGCACTTGCATTCGGTATGGATAAAAAAGAAGGCGATCGCACTATCGCAGTTTATGATTTAGGTGGTGGTACCTTCGATGTATCTATTATCGAGATTGCTGAAATTGATGGTGACCATCAAATCGAAGTGTTATCCACTAATGGTGATACCTTCCTCGGTGGCGAAGATTTTGATATGCGTTTAATTGATTACTTGGTTGAAGAATTCAAAAAAGAGCAGGGTTTTGATTTACGTAATGATCCTCTTGCATTACAACGTTTAAAAGAAGGCGCTGAAAAGGCCAAGATTGAATTATCTTCTACGCAGCAAACTGATATAAATTTGCCTTATATTACTGCTGATGCATCAGGTCCAAAACATTTAAACATTAAGATTACGCGCGCTAAATTAGAATCTTTAGTTGATGATTTAATTGCACGTACAATTGACCCTTGTAAGAAAGCATTAAAAGACGCAGGTTTATCTGCTTCTGAAATTGATGATGTAATTCTGGTTGGTGGTCAAAGCCGTATGCCTAAAGTACAGGAAGAAGTGAAAAACTTCTTCGGTAAAGAAGCACGTAAAGACGTTAACCCGGATGAAGCGGTTGCCATGGGTGCAGCGATTCAAGGTGGTGTTTTAGGTGGTGATGTTAAAGATGTATTGTTACTTGATGTAACACCATTATCTTTAGGTATCGAAACAATGGGCGGTATCATGACCAAGCTTATTGATAAAAATACCACTATCCCGACTAAAGCGAACCAAACATTCTCTACTGCAGATGATAACCAGTCAGCAGTAACCGTACATGTTGTTCAGGGTGAACGTGAACGTGCAGATGGTAATAAATCTTTAGGTCGTTTTGATTTACAAGATATTCCGCCCGCTCCACGTGGTGTACCTCAAATCGAAGTAACATTTGATATTGATGCGAATGGTATATTGAATGTATCTGCCAAAGATAAAGGCACAGGTAAAGAACAATCTATCGTCATTAAAGCTTCAAGTGGTTTATCTGATGATGAAGTTGAAAAAATGGTTGCAGATGCAGAAGCACATGCTGATGAAGATCGTTTATTCCAGGAATTGGTTACTGTACGTAACACTGCAGAACAGTTAATTCATGCAACTA
Source organism: uncultured Thioalkalispiraceae bacterium (assembly GCA_964605385.1). Lineage (GTDB taxonomy): Bacteria > Pseudomonadota > Gammaproteobacteria > UBA6429 > Thiohalophilaceae > JAGLTQ01. The sequence continues at coordinate 5,167 of CAZSCK010000069.1, read as the reverse complement.
AAAAATCTATGGATGAGTTGGGTGATGACAAACTGGAAGATGGTGAAAAAGACAGTATTGAAACTGCCATTAAAGCACTTGAAGAAGTGATTAAAGGTGATGATAAAGAAGCTATCGAAGCAAAAACTAAAGATTTGTCAGATGCTTCAGGTAAAATGGCTGAACGTTTGTATGCTGAAAAAGGTGCCGAAGGCGCAGCTCCTGAAGCTGATGCCGGTTCTGAACAAGCGAAGGCAGACGATGATGTTGTTGATGCTGAGTTTGAAGAAATTGATGATAGTAAAAAATAAGTTATAACTGACTTATAAGTAAGCAATTGGCTGCATGTATTCATGCGGCCTTTTGTGGTTTTGAGATATAGGGCAAGTTTGAAAGCATAAGCTAAACTTGTTGCCCCTGTCATTGCGAAGGAATAAGGTGACTGCGGCAATCTCATAGTATGGAACTCTTTTCTGGAGATTGCTTCAGCCGATAAAGCTGGCTTCGCAATGACAGAGGAGTTCATTATATAAAATTAATAAATTTAAGAAGTCAAAACTATGTCAAAACGTGATTATTATGAAGTTCTGGGTGTACAAAAAAATGCCAGTGAAGCTGAAATTAAAAAGGCATTTAAACGTTTAGCAATGAAACACCATCCGGATCGGAATCAGGATAATCAGGGCGTTGCAGAAGTAAAGTTTAAAGAAGGCAAAGAAGCCTACGATATTTTAAGTGATGGTCAAAAGCGTGCAGCTTATGATCAGTTTGGTCATGCAGGTGTTGATGGCTCAGCGGGTATGGGAGGCGCAGGTGCTGGTGGCGGGAGTTTTAGCGATGTCTTTGGAGACGTATTCGGCGATATTTTTGGTGGCGGCGGTGGCCACGGTGGCCAACGTGTTTATCGCGGAGCAGATTTACGCTACAACCTGACCTTGGATTTAGAAGAAGCCGTTCGTGGTACTTCAGTTAATATTCGCGTACCAACTTATGTAGGGTGTGATGAGTGTGACGGCAGTGGTGCAAAAAAAGGTACTCAGCCAACAACCTGTACAACCTGTGGTGGTCAGGGTCAGGTTCGTATGCAACAAGGTTTCTTTTCGTTACAACAAACTTGTCCGCGTTGTCACGGTAACGGTAAAATGATTTCGGATCCGTGTGGTAAATGTAAAGGGCAGGGTCGAGTAGAAAAAAATAAAACATTATCTGTAAAAGTACCTGCCGGTGTTGATAACGGCGATCGTATTCGTCTTTCAGGTGAAGGCGAAGCTGGTGAGAACGGTGGCCCAACAGGTGATTTATATGTTCAAATTTCAGTACGCGAACATAAAATTTTTGAACGTGATGGTAGTGACTTATATTGTGAAGTACCTATTGCTATCGCCACTGCAAGTTTAGGTGGTGAGTTAGATGTACCTACTTTAAATGGACGAGTGAAATTAAAAATTCCTGCTGAAACACAAACTGGAAAAATGTTCCGTTTGCGTGGTAAAGGTGTGAAATCAGTTCGTGGTAGTAGCACGGGTGATTTGATGTGTAAGGTGACGATTGAAACTCCCGTAAATTTAACAAAACATCAAAAAGAATTGCTTGAAGAGTTCGACAAATCGCTTAAAGAAGGTAAGAAAAACCATAGCCCGAAAGCGTCGAGTTGGTTAAATGGTGTTAAAAAGTTCTTTGAAGATATGAAATCATGATTCATAGCTTCCATTCCTACGGCATTCACCTCAAGGGTGCCTATGGGAAAACTTTTCTCAAAATACTCACTTACTCATTGTAACCCCCGTTTTTTTGAAAAAATTTGCCTTATAGGAACAGAAGCTATGAACCATGATGTAGTTGTAGTAACTTACATATTCAGACACTGTAATTACAAAATAAAATATACGGGTTGATACTACATGGGCATTCTGGACGATCTAAAAAATCAGTCTGAAGTTAAAAAAGCAGGTGAAGCTGCGGAAGCCCAACGTCAGGCCGATCTCCTTAAGTTCTATCAAGAAAACATCCATCCAAAAATGTTGCAGTTATATACATTTTTGAATGAGCTAGTCGAACATCTTAATTTTATTAAAAAAGAAACTAAAGCTTTATATCCTGTTACTCCTGATGGTCGTGTGCAGGAGTTTGAACAAGGTGATTATAAAGTTACTATTGATAGCGCAACTGAAGTTAAAGAAATCAACCTTCGTTTTTCTTGCTATTTAAAAGAACCTTTAATTTTCGAATTAGAAAATTCTGAACGCATACAGCGCTATACTGATGTTTTGCATAGTTACCGAATAGATTTTGATCGTACCGATAACAAAGATAGTAATTATGAATTGATTAGTGCAAAATTTAAAGTGAATGGACCTGTACCTGTTAATGTTATATTGCAAGGTGATATTGAGACTTCATCGATTTATTTATTATTAAGTAACTTTGAAAAACCAGGCGCGAGTAAACATGCTTATAAAGAACGTCATATTACAGAAGATTTTATTGATGATTTAGGTAAATTTATCCTTCGTCAAAACCCGATGTTTTTAAAATTAGATATTGAAGATGAACATAAAGAAAAAATTCGCCAAAATATTCAGGCAGATTTAAAACAACGTCAGCAAGAAACTGATGAAGCAGAACGTTTGTTAAAATTAGAAAAAGAACAGGAAGCTGAGAAGAAATCCTGGAAGAATTTATTCAAAAAAATGGATTAAAACCATTACACGGATAATGAGAAGCCAGATTACGGCGTCAAAAACCAACTTAAAATGCTCATTCACTTCGTGTGAACTCCGCTTTTTCGTCGGTTTTTTCCTTGTCCTCAGACTTCTCGTTATCCGTGTAAAGGTCTCAAGTTAAGCTAAAATCTGTTTTTATCGTTGGAGAAAATAATGACTAAAATCGCAATCACTGGTGCCGCAGGTAGAATGGGCCGTGTATTAATTCAGGCGGTAACAGAAACTGAAGGTTTTGAACTCGGCGCAGCATTAGCGCGCACGGGGAGTTCCATGCTGGGCGTTGATGCGGGTGAATTAGCTGGCGTTGGAAAGTTAAGTGTCCCAATTACCGATGATTTGAAAGCAGCAACAGCAAATTTTGATGTGCTGATTGATTTTACTCGCCCCGATGCGACGCTAACTAATCTTGCAATATGTCGAGAAGCAGGTAAATGCATTATTATTGGTACGACTGGTTTTGATGATGCAGGTAAAAAACAAATAGCCGATGCGGGTAATGACATTGGTGTTGTTTTTGCGCCGAACATGAGTGTTGGGGTAAACCTGACACTTAAGTTATTAGATATTGCCGCTCGTGTTATGGGAGACGATGTTGATATCGAAATCATCGAAGCGCATCATCGCCATAAAGTGGATGCACCATCAGGCACTGCATTGCGCATGGGTGAAGTTGTGGCTAATGCGCTAGGACGTGATTTAAAAGAATGTGCCGTTTATGGCAGAGAAGGCATCAGTGGTGAACGAGATCGTAAAACGATTGGTTTTGAAACCATTCGGGCTGGCGATATTGTTGGTGAGCATACCGTGATGTTTGCCGATATTGGTGAACGGGTTGAAATTACTCATAAAGCATCAAGCCGAATGACCTTTGCCAGTGGTGCTGTCCGTGCAGCTGGGTGGATTATGCAGCAAGAATCAGGTGAATTCGACATGATGGATGTGCTGGATTTAAATAGCTAGTTTTATGACTTGGTGCAGTCCTGCGCCGGCATAAATATCGACCTACAGTTGATTTTCGTATGTTGGACTTTGCCTACATGGACGTAGGCAAGGGGCGTGAGCAGGAGCGGTAGCTTCAGTCCAACGAACATATTAAAACACCAACAACACTCTAAAGTTAATACAGTTGCCAATAATTATATTTGTGCTTTTGACAACCGCAGCGTCAGGCTGAAGCCTGACCTACAAAAAGCTCAAAACTCTGTCTCTGACTGTCTAGAATTTTCCCCTACCTTTGGGTATAATCCCCTCGGTCTGAAATAGTTCTCTGGCCATCCAAATTCCTAGCGGGAGCGTTCAAAGCGCCTCCCGCTTTTTTACACGTCTGTCTTATGGAGGTTTACTTGAGAAAACCGGCCCTACTCGCGCTTGAAGACGGTACCGTCTTTTACGGTGAATCCATTGGTATTGAAGGTGAAACTGTAGGTGAGGTGGTTTTTAACACCGCCATGACCGGGTATCAGGAAATCCTCACTGATCCATCATATTCCCGTCAAATCATAACTTTGACTTATCCTCATATCGGTAATGTTGGCACGAATGCTGACGATGCTGAATCCTCTGCGGTTCATGCGGCTGGTCTTGTGATTCGTGATCTACCTTTAATCGCGAGTAGCTGGAGAAATGAAGTTTCTCTGGACGATTATTTGCAAAATAATAAAGTCGTAGCAATTGCCGATATTGATACGCGTAAACTGACACGTATTTTACGTGAAAAGGGTGCGCAATCTGGTTGTATTGTCGCTGGAGACAATATTGACGAAGCTGCAGCTATCAAAGAAGCAAAAGCCTTTGCCGGCCTTAAAGGTATGGATTTAGCCAAAGAAGTCACCACCGATTCTCAGTATGAATGGAAACAGGGCAGCTGGACATTAGATAATGGCCTGCCTGACAAAGCTACAGATTTACCACATCATGTTGTTGCCTATGACTTTGGTGTGAAATCAAATATTTTACGCATGTTGGTTGATCGCGGTTGTCGCTTAACAATTGTGCCTGCACAAACGCCTGCGGCAGATGTATTAGCAATGAAACCAGACGGCATCTTTCTTTCAAATGGCCCCGGTGATCCAGAGCCATGTGATTACGCGATTAAAGCAATTCAAGAAATTGTACCAACCAGGATTCCAACTTTTGGTATTTGTTTGGGACACCAATTACTTGCACTTGCGAGTGGTGCAAAAACCATGAAAATGAAATTTGGTCATCATGGCGCGAACCATCCGGTGCAAGATCTTGAAGGTAAGCAAGTTATGATCACCAGTCAAAATCACGGCTTCGCGGTTGATGAGGATTCTTTACCGGATAACCTGATTGCAACTCATCGCTCATTATTTGATAAAAGTTTGCAAGGTGTGCATCGTACTGACGTCCCCGCTTTTAGCTTCCAGGGTCATCCAGAAGCAAGTCCTGGCCCGCATGATGTCGCGCCGTTGTTTGATCACTTTATTGAATTGATTGAAGAA
>CAZSCK010000068.1:0-14013 GCA_964605385.1 uncultured Thioalkalispiraceae bacterium | reverse complement strand
CATTAATTCTCGACGGTAGGTCAATTTAGGGATATTCTAGGCGGCAATTAATTTTAGGGATTTTCCTTTGGGGAAGCTTTCTAGTAGCAATAATTTAGCAGCAATAATTTTGAGGATAACAAAATGTTCATGACCAACCCTTTTGACGCACTTACGTCATTAATATCAACCGATGTAATGCAGATGTATATCATCGTCATGGCGGTATTCGTCGCAGGCGGTACAATTCTAGATATGTTGCATAAGAAAAGTGCACAGTACTTTTTCTTAGATTCAGCAAAAAATGCAAAAAATGCAAAGCGCACAGTAAGTACAGGTGAAAAAGCTGGTCTTGCATTTGCAACTATAGCAAGCGAAGTTATAACGTCTAGCGAATTCTGCAGCACGAAACGTCGTATTTCTCATCTTTTAACTATGTACGGCTTCATCATTTTCGTTGCGACTTCAGCATTGATGATTTTTGAGTGCGACACTATAGCAACAGAAACTCTGGCGCAATTTTGGCATATTGGTGCAATCATGCTTTGTCTTGGTGGTTACTGGTTCTGGTTCTCTATCCGCGTTGATGTGAATTCTGAAGGTGTTAAGTGGTATCAACTACGTCGTGCAGATATCTTTATCGTATCGCTTTTCACAACAGCAACATTCGCATTAATCTGGTCTTACCTGCAATCTAAAGGTATGAACGGTGCTGTAGCTGATATGGGATTAACAACATTGTTCTTCGCATTATTCATCGTTTCAAACACAACGCTTTTTGCTAGCGTAATGTGGTCTAAGTTTGCACATATGTTCTTTAAGCCTGCTGCAGCATTCCAAAAACGTGTAGCACATGCAGATGGTTCAAACTTGAATTTACCTGGTGATTTCGATTTATCGTCTCCTGAAGTACAGGCAAAATTCCCTGATATCCCACAATACATGGGTAAGAATCCAGAATACATGGGCGACGGTATTAGACGTGAGTCACCAAACCATTACTAATATAAATTTAATAACAATTATTTAAGAAAAGAGAGAATATTATGCCTACTTTTGTATATATGACTCGTTGTGATGGTTGTGGACAGTGCGTAGATATCTGCCCATCTGACATCATGCACATCGACAAAACACTTCGCCGTGCTTATAACATTGAACCTAACATGTGTTGGGAATGTTACTCATGCGTTAAAGCTTGCCCACATCACGCGATTGACGTGCGTGGCTATGCTGATTTCGCTCCGCTTGGTTCTTCAGTTCGCGTACACCGTGACGAAGAAAAAGGCACGATTGCATGGCGCATCAAATTCCGTAACGGTCAGAAAGATATGGAATTACTTGCACCAATTACTACTAAGCCTTGGGGTACATGTATTCCACAACTTGCTAATGAAGCTGCTCCTACTAAAGAAGCGGTCGACAGTGAGCTCTTATTCAACGAGCCTAAGTATGTTGCTATGAATGACAGCGCACTACCTACGCTGAAATCTAATGGCTTGACACTTAAAGAAGGGGTTTACTACTAATGGGCTACAAGACAATTATTGAAGACGATATTGACGTCTTAGTCGTTGGTGCTGGTTTAGGCGGCACAGGTGCGGCATTCGAAGCAAGACATTGGGGCAAGAACAAGAAGATCGTTATTGCTGAAAAAGCAAACATTGATCGTTCTGGTGCAGTAGCTCAAGGTCTATACGCTATCAACTGTTATATGGGTACTCGTTGGGGTGAAAATAACCCTGAAGATCACGTACGTTATGCGCGTATGGATTTAATGGGTATGGTTCGTGAAGATCTCGCGTTCGATATGGCTCGCCATGTAGATTCAGCTGTACATCAGTTTGAAGAATGGGGCCTGCCTATCATGAAAGATACGAAGACAGGTTCTTACCTTCGTGAAGGTCGCTGGCAGATTATGATTCATGGTGAATCATATAAGCCAATCGTTGCAGAAGCAGCGAAGAACTCAGCTGATAAAGTATTCAACCGTATCTGTGTTACTCACATGTTAATGGATGATTCTAAAGATAACCGCGTTGCCGGTGCTGTTGGTTTCAACGTTCGTACTGGTAACTACCACGTATTTAAGTCTAAGACTGTAATCTGTGGCGCTGGTGGTGCTTCTAACATCTTTAAGCCACGTTCAGTTGGTGAAGGTGCAGGTCGTGTTTGGTATGCGCCTTGGTCATCAGGTTCTGCTTATGGTCTTATGATCGAAGCTGGCGCGAAAATGACACAGATGGAAAACCGTATCGTATTAGCACGTTTCAAAGATGGTTATGGTCCTGTAGGCGCATACTTCTTACATCTTAAGACGTATACACAAAACGGTATTGGTGAAGAGTATGAATCAAAATGGTTCCCTGCTCTAACTGAAATGGTGGGTAAAGAGTATTTAGATACTGAAAACCAGCATTTATCTCACAAGCCAATTCCAACGTGTTTACGTAACCATGCATTCATTAATGAAGTGAACGCTGGTCGTGGTCCAATCCACATGATCACTATGGAAGCATTCCAGGATCCGCATTTAGAAGAAATTGGCTGGCACAACTTCTTAGGTATGACAGTTGGTCAAGCAGTTCTTTGGGCTGCAACTGACGTTGATCCTAAATATGAAAACCCTGAATTAACAACTTCTGAGCCATATGTAATGGGTTCACACGCAACAGGTTGTGGCGCATGGTGTTCTGGTCCTGAAGATGTTTCTCCTGATGAATACTTCTGGGGTTATAACCGTATGACGACTGTTGAAGGTTTATTTGGTGCAGGTGATGCGGTAGGTGGTACTCCACACGCATTCTCATCAGGTTCTTTCACTGAAGGTCGTTTGGCTGCTAAAGCTGCTTGTAAGTACATTGATGATGGCAAAGCTGCTGGTATCATGGTTTCTGACAAGCAAGTTGCAGATCTTAAAACAACGATCTACAAGCCAATGGAAACTTACACTGTAGGCCGTAACGAAATCGTTGCGGGTTCTGTTAACCCTAACTACATCAACCCTCGTCAGGGTCTTGATCGTCTACAGAAGATGATGGATGAGTACTGTGGTGGTTTCGGTGTTAACTACATGACTAACGAAAAGCTTCTTCAAATCGGTCTTAAGAAAATGGCTGTTTTTGGTGAAGATTTAGAGAAAATTGCTGCTGAAGATATCCATGAGCTATTACGTGCATGGGAATTAAAGCATCGTTACCTTACTTCTGAAAGTGTATTCCAGCACACCTTGTTCCGTAAAGAAACTCGTTGGCCTGGTTACTACTACCGTGGTGATGCGATGAAGTTAGATGATAAGGACTGGCATGTATTGACAGTTTCACATCGTAATCGCGAAACAGGTGAGTACACGATGGAAAAAGCACCGCTTTATCACTTAGTAGATGATGAATAGGACTAAAATTTAGTTAGCTTTAACTAAGTTTTATTTAGCTTATAAAAAGGCCAACAACTTGTTTGTTGGTCTTTTTTTATGGTTTATAATGTGCGACTTTATTGTGGTAATTAACCATACAAATATTAAGTATATTAGATGAAGAATAAAATGATGAATATTATTGAAAAAACAGATGAAGAGATTTTAGAGTTGGCTCACCCGATGTGGGCTGATCTTGTTAAATACTCGAATGAAAAAAACTACGGCGCTTTTACTCGCAATTTTTCCAGCGATATGAAAATGGGTGCCAATGAAATAGAGATGGGTAAGCAGTTTGCAAGAAGCGACTTAGCAAAAAACCTCTCTGAAAATTATGAGTATCTCGGCATAATCCGTCGTGGTGAATATGTCACGGTTTTATATAAACAAATAAACTCTAAAGATGGAGCGGAATGGCTGGGCAGATTAGTGCTGGGCTATGAAAAAGACAAAGTTAAAATTTTTGGCGCGACTTTATTCTAAAACAGGTTTTACACGTTATGTCAGATACAATTGAAAAAGAAAAATTTGTTGAATTAAATTATAAAGTCGTCGATGAAAAAACCGGCGACGTACTTGTGACCGTTGATTATCCTATCGGTTATGTTCATGGCATTAATGATGTTATGAATGAAGAAGTCACTAAACACCTGGATGGTAAAAAAGTCGGCGATATTATCGAAGTGCCGATTGACATGAAACAGGTCTATGGCGAGAGAGACGAATCATTGGTGTTCACCGATGCTATCGAAAATGTGCCGGAAGAATATCGAGAAATTGGTATGACCATCACCATGGAAAATGAAAAGGGTGAGCCCAAAAGTTTTATTGTCACTCGTTTCGATGACAAAACATTAACCGTCGATGGAAATAATCCACTGTGTGGTAGAGACGTTGTTTTCGTATTAGAAGTATTAAATATACGTGAAGCAACCGATGAAGAAGTCGATCTTGGTGGTGCAGTAGACGCAAATCCTGACCTCAACGATATTCTTAGCCAATGAAATTCTCAAATATTACGACTTTTTATCCAGACAATAAGGCGCTGGAAAAAGCGATGGATCACTATAAAAGCTTAGTTTCTGAAGAAGATGCTAAGAATATTTATGCTGATAACAGTGTCACTGTCGCCGATAATTTTCTTTACACCCGCGGCAATTATGAGCAGCACCGTTACAGCAGTAATGTGTTTGCAAGTGCCCGTGAGGTTTTTGAAGCAGCATTGACGGAAGAACTTCGCAAGCAATCACCATTAGAATGGGCGGCAATACAAAATAGTCTCGGCAATATTTTAGCGGCTCTTGGTCAGCAACAACAAGATGCAGACTCATTTGAAAAAGCGATTGCATGTTTTAACCATGCACTGGAAGTATTGAAGCAAGAAGATTCACCGCTTGAATGGGCGGCGACGCAAGCTAATCTTGGTACTGCAATGCAAGCGCTTGGCCGACAGGAGTCTGATGCCAAATTAATGAATAATGCGGTTGATGCTTATACGGCTGCATTACTCGAATACACTCGAAAAGAAACACCCGAAGAATGGGCTATGGTCATGTTTCAGCTTGCTGCGACTTTTTATACCTACGGTAGTCTTCTTAAAGGTAACCGTACCTTTCAAAAATCCGTTGTTGCATATAAAAATGCCCTTGCTGAACTCGATGCCGATCTTTACGCATTAGAGTTAGCCGCGACACACAATAATCGTGGTGTGGTGTTGCATCATTTGGCGGAATCAGAAGAAAGCACAGAACGTTTAGAAGAAGCAATAAGAGCGTATGAAACGGCTTTAACCGTTTGTATGGAACAGCAGCAACCGTTTCACCTTGCCGTACTCTGTCGAATTAATAAAACAACAGCACGCATGGTATTGGCTGAACTAACAAAAGATAAAGCCCTTGCTGAAGAAGTCGCGGATGAATTTGAATTGATTATCGAGTGTTTTCCGCATGCCCTTCAGCCATTGCGTTTAAAGCACTGTGAAGAGCATTTACTCAAGGCGCAGGAAATGGCTGCGGCTTGATCTCTTGTGTAGGTTCGAAATTTAGTACAAGGATGTACTTATGCAGCGATGACAAGGATGCCATAGAGTCGTGCATTCGAATGCGGTGCTATTTAAACGATTAATAGTAGGTCGGCTCTTTAGGCCGACGCAGAGACTAAAATAACAACCTAGCCCGTTATTCACAGGGAAATTTATTTTGTAACATGGGATACCGTGCTTGCGATATTCGCGCTAAAGCACGACCTACATTACATCAGAAGCTGCTTGTCTAGTTGGCAAGATCAACCCCGATCAGAAATCTTGTAGTCGATATTAATAAACGCCCCAATCTCCGCCAGGAACTTAATCAGTCTGCCACCAAAACCAACATCCGGGCAGCTATCATCTTTATCAGTTGATAGCGTCAGAACCACGCCCATTCTTGGTGATAAATTATGGCTCTTACATATTTGTAAAATCTGTTCTTTAACGGGTTCGAGCTGCTTAAGAATGATTTCCGTCAGTTTATAAAGATCAACTTCTTCAGATATTGTATCTGTCGAAATTTCCCATGAACTGATCACAGGTTTTCCTGAACTCCCACCCATACCTGCAGCATTAGTCGAAGTGGGTTCTATTCCAAGAACGCGAGTGACGTCATCCGGGTTAAAATGATAACCACTCAGTGCAAAGAAAGCCCTTCCTTTATTAGATGCCACGATAATTTCCTCATTGATTACTATAAATATAATTAGCGATTATAACGTAAAAGCAAAAAAAACCCGACTCATCAAATAGATGAGTCGGGTTTTTTATTTAACGCGCAGTAAAGCTTACAAGCTTTTGTAATAATCAATTAAGATTTTTGCCACTTCAGGACGTGAGAATTCTTTAGGTGGCGCTTCGCCGTTACCTAACATTTCACGAACTTTAGTACCTGAAAGAAGAACAAAATCATCTTTTTCATGGTCGTCTACTTCACGCATCATCACAACTTTGTTTAATTTCTTAGACCAGGCTGTGTGATCGGCCATGAACATTTCAATATCCATTGCACCTTTTGGTACTTCGTCATCAAAAATAGTTTGCGCATCGAATGCACCGTAGTAATCACCGACACCGGCGTGATCACGACCAATAATAAAGTGAGTTGCGCCCATGTTCTGACGGAAGTAAGCATGTAATACCGCTTCACGAGGACCGGCATAAAGCATGTCGAAACCGTAACCCGTTACCATGGCGCTGTTAGCAGGGAAGTAGACTTCGACCATTTTGCGGATTGATGCATCACGTACAGGAGCAGGAATATCACCTGGCTTCAGTTTACCGAGCAACATGTGGATAACCAGACCATCACAACCTAAACGATCCATTGCCATGTGGCACAGTTCTTCGTGTGCTAAATGCATAGGGTTACGTGTTTGGAAAGCAACCACTTTTTTCCAGCCATGTTCAGAAATTTCATTACGAATTTCAACTGCGGTGCGGAAAGTATCCGGGAATTCAGTCTGGAAGTAGCTGAAGTTCAATACAGCAATAGGACCCGAAACAGCTGTCTTACCCTGGCTATTAAATGCAGCTACACCAGGATGTTCCATATCGTCTGTACGATAAACTTTGTCTGTCATTGTTTTCATTTGCGCGTCAGAAACTTGTTCAATCGCCTCTACGTCCATAATGGCAATAACCGGGTTACCGTCCACATTCGGGTCACGCAATGCAATACGTTTTGCATCACCAATGGCGTCTGCATTTTCTAATAAACACATCACAGGAACAGGGAAAAAAGAACCGTCTGTTAAAGTCATTTTTTCTGCTGCACCCATGGCATCAGCAATGTTCATGAAACCCTTTAACGGGTTGAAGTAACCACCGCCCATCATGACTGCGTTACCTGCGGCTTGTGAACTGATTACTACAGACGGTAGTGATTCAGCTTCTTTGCTTAGTTTGTCATGCTCAGCTACGTCATAGACGAAGCGTGGCTGTAGTTCGTCGGAACCTATTGGTTTAATCATCCTTATTTCCTCGTCTCTACCGACCCAGGTGGGAGGTAGTTATATAGTTAAAAATTTTAAATTAACAATTTTATTATTTATGTTGGCTGGTACGGATTTGTACGCTAAATAATAGTGAGGGGCACTATACAATATTATTTGTCGCTCAGAAAAACAGGGTAGTTTATGAGGGTATAGATTGAGGTAAAAGCAAGAGAAGTTCTAAATATTTAAGCAAAACCCCCACCTTTTGGCGGGTATTTAGTCAGAATTAGAATTTTAGCTCATATTGCGAGAAGTGCCTTGGAACAGCGTTTAAGCTCGATTAACTGATTTTTGCCCACGATTCACGAATATTGTTTGCGAGACCCATGGGATCAAAGGGTTTGGCAATGACATCGGCAACATTCAATGATTTTAAAAATTCGACTTCCTGGGGTTGAACTTTGGCCGTCATAAACATCACGGGTGTTTTTGCCAATTGTGGGATTTTGCGCAATTCGACCAATGTTGAAGGGCCGTCCATACCTGGCATCATGACATCGAGTAAAAACATATCGGGGGCAAATGCTGCGGCTTTTTCTACTGCTTCTGCACCTGAGCTGCAAACGAGTAATTCAAAACCACCGACATTTTCCAGTGCCACACGGGCAATCATCTGGATATCAGGTTCATCTTCAACATAAAGAATTTTTTTTAATTCTGGCATTATTTCAATTCCGTAATAATAAAATGGATATTTATCGTGCTATTAAAAATTAGCGTGTGGTCATTATATCGGTTATGGAAATAAAACCTTAAGCTATTTATACATAAAAATATGCAGACGTTATCACTTATACAGTGAGATCTACTGTAAGAATAAGAACAACGAACTATTACCCCGGCGTATATTAATGAGCAGGCTTTTGTTTGTTGCTATTGCAGCCTGTAACTCCATGATATTTTTAATGTTTTTTCGGTTAGCCGAAGTGATGATATCGCCACGGCGTAAACCTGTGCGAGCGGCCGGGCTGCCAGCTTCAACAGCCGAAATAATCACCCCTTCAATACGTCCATATAGCTTTGAACCGGGTTGTATATTTTGTAACTCGGTACCGCTTAAATGAGCATGTAATTTTTTGCCTTTAATGCTTTCTTTACGTTCATCGTGTTCAGCGACGGTCGCTTTAAGTGTTAGCATTTTATTGTCACGCAGGATTTTCATTTCTATAGTCTGGCCGATGCGTAATAAGCCCATAGTATTACGTAACATATCGGCATTGCGTACAGCTTTGCCGTTAATTTCGGTAACAATATCGCCTGATTTTAAGCCTGCGTGATCTGCCGGTGAATCTTTTTCAACGTGAGATACAACTGCGCCGCGACGAAAGGGAATATTAAAAGCTTCAGCAAGTTTCGGCGTGAGATCTTGCGCTTGTGCACCTAAGCGGCCACGTTTAACTTCACCATATTTAATGAGTTGTTGCATGATATTGCTTGCCATGTTGGTCGGTATGGCAAAACCAATGCCTTGAGAGCCGCCACTTTTTGAATAAATAGCGGTATTAATACCAATCAGCTCTCCACGTAAATTAACCAGGGCACCACCTGAATTACCCGGGTTAATCGAAGCATCGGTTTGAATAAAGTTTTCATAACCTTCTATGCCTAAGCCACTGCGTTCCATCGCACTGATGATGCCAGAGGTAACAGTTTGTCCAAGCCCAAAGGGATTACCAATTGCAATAGCAAAATCACCGACTTGATGTTTTTCGGAGTTCGCCAGGGGAATAGCCGTCAGGTTTTTTGCTTTAATCTGGATAACAGCAATATCGCTATCGGGATCGGTACCAATTAATTCAGCTTTATAAGTTTCACCGTTACGCAGGGTAACTTTAATTTCATCGGCTTTATCAATAACGTGGTTATTGGTGAGGATGTAACCTTTTTTAGCATCGACAATAACACCTGAACCTAAACTTTGAGTTTTGCGATGACGCGGACGGGAAGGTTGTTCAAAAAAATGGCGAAAAAGGGGGTCATTAAATAAAGGATTTTCCCTGATACGAACAGTGCCACTGGTGGCAATGTTCACTACCGCCGGTGTTACACGCTTAAGCATGGGTGCCAGGCTGGGTAATGCGGTTCCCTGGCTATCAACGAGGGGTAATGAAGCCATGACGGTGGCGGGTAAAATGAAAATGCTGATAAGTAGAAGGTTCGCTAATCGGTAGAATTTTTTGTTGAAGCTTTGGCTAAATCCTTTGTTCATGAAAATCTCTCTTAATTTAGGAAGTATTGATGACATTTTGTATTATTTTATGCCCGATTGGAGCCTGTGAATATTAAAAAGTTCATTAAAAATGCTGAAAGTGAGTAACTCCTAACGTGTTAGATAGCAATATTACAGGTATATTAATAACACAACATATAGTATTTAGGGTGAAATTATTTTTAATATTTTTATGCCTTGTTTGATGCTTTTAAAATAGCCTAACTTGTTGTATTTTATGTGAAATATCTTCTATTTGAAGGTTGTAAATAGTGTTGACAGTAGTACTCCGTTAGCAATATGCTACATCCACTAACACAACATGTAGTGTTTAAGAGAAACAAGCATTACATCACCTGTTTTTAACAGGTCAGATTTAGTAACTAAAGTAAAAAAAGCACAATAAAAAAACTGAAAACAATCAAAGACGTGATAGGAAAAGCCTTTAATATTGGGCTTAAATATCCTGTATTTCCGTTTTAATTCAGTCGTTTGGCACATTTTGTTTTTTTCTTTCCCCCAGGAAAAAAGCAAAAAAATTGTGCTATTAATTATATAGAACAAAAATATTTGTTGAGACGGAGGATCGGGCCGATCATGAGCGCACAGCTAAAAGCCTTGAAAATGAACAAAACACAAGACATCCCATTTCAGGACGCATCTGTTGATATCTGGGATAAAAAATACCGCCTCAAAACTAAAGATGGCGAAAATGTTGATAACAACATGGATGAAACCTACCAGCGTGTTGCGCAAGCAATAGCTGAAGTTGAAGACGAAGATCAGCGCCTCGAATGGTACGAAAAATTCCTTTGGGCTTTACGTCATGGTGCGATTCCTGCGGGACGTATTATTTCCAATGCCGGTGCGTTAGAGCATAAGCCGGCAACATCAACCATTAACTGTACCGTTTCAGGCATTGTTGAAGATTCAATGGACGATGTTTTAGGCAAGGTTCATGAAGCAGGTTTAACCCTAAAAGCGGGTTGTGGTATCGGTTACGAATTTTCTACTTTGCGCCCTAAAGGTGCTTATGTTTCGGGTGCCGGTGCTTACACCTCGGGTCCACTTTCGTTCATGGATATCTTCGATAAGATGTGTTTCACCGTATCAAGTGCCGGTGGCCGTCGTGGCGCACAAATGGCAACCTTCGATGTGGGCCATCCTGATGTCATGGATTTCATTCGCGCCAAACGTGAAGACGGACGTTTACGTCAGTTCAACCTTTCTTTATTAATCACTGAAGAGTTTATGAAAGCGGTTGAAACCAACGATGAATGGAAACTGGCTTTCCCAACCACAGAGAAAGAAGTTAAAGACGACGAATTAGATTTAAAAAATCCTGAACAGGTTATCTGGCGTGAATGGCCGATTACTAAAGGCTATATCACCAACAAAGCAGGTTTAGTTGCCTGTAAAGTTTACAAAACAATTAAAGCCGAACATTTGTGGGACATGATTATGTCTTCAACTTATGATTTTGCTGAACCCGGTTTCATTCTTATCGATAAAGTTAACGAAATGAATAACAACTGGTTCTGTGAAGATGTGCGCACCACTAATCCTTGTGTAACTGCGGATACATGGGTGCAAACAAAAAATGGTCCACAGCAGGTAAATGACTTAATTGGTACACCTTTTGTTGCACAAGTAGATGGGCAGTCCCATGCGTCAGGTGATGAAGGCTTCTTTAAAACAGCAACAAAAGCGGTTGTATGTTTACAAACAGAAGAAGGTTATAAATTACGTTTAACCCATGATCATCGTGTTCGTCGTGTTACTGACTTTAGCCGTTATCAAACTGAAACAGAATGGTGTGAAGCCTCTGAACTTAAAACAGGTGATCGTGTTTTACTCAATGATCATCGAGCTCAAGCGCAATGGCAAGGTGAGTACACTAAAGAACAAGGTTACTTACTCGGTTTATTAATTGGTGATGGAACCTTAAAAAAGGATGCTGCTGTACTGTCAGTTTGGAAACCTGCTGCTGTAGCAAATGGTGTTGATGCTGTATTAGCGGGTGGCGCAGAAGCTGTTATGGCCGAAGCTTTAACTGCGGCAGAAACACTACCGCATCGCGGTGACTTTCAAGGTTGGTCAGAAGTATCTGGTCGAAATGAATATCGTTTAAAACTTTCAGCACTACACAAACTTGCGAATGAAGTTGGAATGCAAGCGGGTGATAAAGCGATTACTTCTCAAATAGAAAAAGCATCCAGTGAATTTTATCAAGGTTTTTTACGCGGCTTTTTTGATGCTGATGGTTCAGTGCAAGGTACACAAGAAAAAGGTGTCAGTGTTCGTTTAGCACAATCAGATTTACCACGACTTGAAGCTGTTCAACGTATGTTGTTACGTTTAGGGATTGCTTCTCAGATCTATAAAAACCGTCGTCCAGCATCAACAAGCATGTTACCTGATGGTAAAGACGGTAAAGCTGAATATAAAACTAAAGCACAGCATGAACTTGTTATTAGTGGTGAAAACTTAACGCAGTTTAGTGAGAAAGTAGGTTTTGCTGATACCGATAAAACAGAACGTTTACAGCAGTCATTAGCGAACTATAAACGAAAACTAAATCGTGAACGTTTTGTTGCAAGAGTAGAAAGTGTGACAGAAGATGGTGTTGAAGATGTCTATGACGTTCAAGTGCCTGGAATTAATACCTTTGATGCTAATGGCCTGCATGCACATAATTGTGGTGAACAACCTTTACCTCCTTATGGTTCATGTCTATTAGGTTCGATTAACCTTACCAGGTTTGTAAACGATCCGTTTACCGAGAAAGCAAAGTTTGACTGGGAAGGTTTCCAGAAAGTCATTGGCATCTTTACCCGTTTGTTAGATAACGTTGTTGAAATTAATGGCTTGCCATTAGAAGGACAGCGTAAAGAAATACTACGTAAGCGTCGTCATGGTATGGGTTTCCTCGGTTTAGGTTCAACCATCACCATGTTACGTGAAAAATACGGTAGTGCAGCAGCAGTCGAGTTCACTGAAAAAGTCAGCAAAACATTAGCCGTAACAGGTTGGGAAGCTTCTCTTGAATTGTCAAAAGAAAAAGGTCCTGCGCCCATCATGGAAGAAACCTTTAAAGTGACCGGAGCCATGTTACGTCACCGTCCGGAAATGAAACGCGACGGCTACAAAGTTGGCGATAAAGTAAAAGGCAAAGTGTTACATGCTAAATACAGTCGTTACATGCAAAAAGTGGCAGAAGTAAATCCAGAGTTAGTCAATGAACTTGCTGAAATCGGCGCACGTTTTACTCACCATAGTTCAATCGCACCAACCGGCACCATTAGTTTATCGTTAGCGAATAACTCCAGTAATGGTATTGAACCTTCGTTCGCACATCATTATGCGCGTAACGTTATTCGTGAAGGTAAAAAGACAAAAGAAAAAGTTGATGTTTTCTCTTTTGAATTACTGGCTTATCGTGAACTAGTGAATAAAAAAGCCATGCCATATTCACAAGAAGCAGATGCACAACTACCGGAATATTTTATTGCCGCGGATGATGTTTCACCAAAGCAACATGTAGATATTCAAGCTGCTGCACAGCTCTGGGTTGATTCAAGTATTTCTAAAACCGCAAACGTACCAACCGATTATGAGTTTGATAACTTTAAAGACATTTATACCTATGCTTACGAGCAAGGTTTAAAAGGTTGCACCACGTTCCGCTTTAATCCAGAAAACTTCCAGGGCGTTTTAGTTAAAGAAGAAGACCTGGAAAACACCATGTACAAATTTACTTTAGACAATGGTGAAGTAGTTGAAGTGAAAGGTAACGAAGAGATTGAGTATGATGGTGAGATGCATACGGCAGCTAACTTGTTCGATGCACTTAAAGAAGGCTACTACGGCAAATTCTAAGTTTTAAGCGGCGTCAGGAACTCGCTGGCGGCGTTGCGGCACTTTTTGAAAATACTCACGTACTGATTGTACGCTCCGTTTTTCAAAAAGCACCGCGCCTTGCCAGCAAGTCCCTGACTTGCTTAAAAGGGTATAAACAAAATTGTAGGTTCGAATTTATTCGAACGCGGTGTTGAGATAACAACATTACTTAGAAGTTGAAGTTATAACTCAACAAAGAATAAATTGTAGGTCAGAATTTATTCTGACAAATGTTGAGATAGCATCATTACTTGGAAGGTTAAGTAATAACTCAATAAAAGAACAAAATGTAGGTCGGCTCTTTAGGCCGACGCAGAGGTTGGAACAACAAATAATCTTAGAAGATTAAAAATATTCCAACAAAAAAGAATCTGAACGGATCGGATAAGTTAAAACAAGCCAATAAGAATTGAAACTTGCTTTAATTTATCTGGTTCGATCAGAACCAATTAAATATTTGTAGGTTGGGTTAAGCGATGTTTAGCAT
>CAZSCK010000067.1:0-14049 GCA_964605385.1 uncultured Thioalkalispiraceae bacterium | reverse complement strand
GTCGCGCTTTCTTTGAACTTATCAAGAGCCGCTTTCATTGCGCCTTCGATTTCGTCATTAAAATCGCCAGTGTCGTTAATTGTTGCGAGAAGCTCAGCATTGTTAGACTTCATATATGCTTGCATAGCGGCTTCAAAATCTACGATTTTAGCCACTTCAACATCATCTAAATAACCTTCGTTCGCAGCATATAAAGAGAATGCTTGCTCAGCAACTTTCATTGGTGAGTATTGCTTCTGCTTCATTAATTCCATTACACGTTGACCACGTTCAATTTGGTTACGCGTCGCTTCATCTAAATCTGAAGCAAACTGAGCGAATGCCGCTAATTCACGATATTGAGCGAGTGCTAAACGAGTACCACCACCTAACTTCTTGATGATTTTAGTTTGAGCAGCACCACCAACACGAGATACTGAAAGACCAGCATTAATCGCTGGACGAATACCTGCGTTAAACAAATCAGTTTCTAAGAAGATTTGTCCATCAGTAATCGAAATTACGTTAGTTGGTACGAATGCAGATACGTCACCCGCTTGTGTTTCGATAATTGGCAACGCAGTTAATGAACCTGTTTTACCTTTTACTTTACCGTTTGTGTTCTTTTCTACTTCTTCAGCATTGATACGTGCTGAACGCTCTAATAAACGTGAGTGTAAATAGAAAACATCACCAGGATATGCTTCACGACCTGGAGGACGACGTAATAATAATGATACTTGACGATAAGCCCAAGCTTGCTTGGTTAAATCATCATAAATGATTAAAGCGTCTTCGCCTTTATCGCGGAAGTATTCACCCATTGAGCAACCAGCGTAAGGCGCAATAAATTGCATCGCTGCTGAATCAGATGCGTTAGCCGCAACAATGATTGTATGTTCCATCGCGCCATGTTCTTCTAACTTACGAACAACGTTCGCAACTGAAGAGGCTTTTTGACCAATCGCAACATAGATACAAGTAACGCCTGTATCTTTTTGGTTGATGATTGCATCGATAGCGATAGCAGTTTTGCCCGTCTGACGATCGCCAATAATCAATTCACGTTGACCACGACCGATTGGCACCATTGCATCAACTGATTTCAAACCTAACTGAACAGGTTGATCAACTGATTTACGAGCCATAACGCCTGGCGCTACTTTTTCAATTGGAGAAGAAGATTCCGCTTTAATCGGACCTTTACCATCGATAGGCATACCAAGCGCATCAACAACACGACCACGCATTGCTTCGCCTGTTGGCACTTCTAAAATTCGACCTGTACATTTAACTTTGTCACCTTCAGAAATTTGCTCATAATCACCTAAGATTACAGCACCAACAGAGTCGGTTTCCAAGTTAAGTGCCATACCGTATGTATTACCTGGAAATTCAATCATTTCACCAGACATAACATCGTTTAAGCCGTGTATTTGTACAACACCATCAGCCACACTAACAACGGTACCTTCGTTACGTGCTTCAGTGCCCGCATCAAAGCCTTCGACCCGTTTCTTAATCAGTTCGCTGATTTCAGATGGATTCAATTGCATAGTTGTAATCCTTAAAATTTATAAAATATTTAGAAACTGTTTACTTAATATAAAATTAAGCTTGACCCATTAATGAGTTGCTTAACTTTTCAAGCTGACCACTGACAGAACCATCAATCACTAAATCACCTGCGCGAATAATTGCGCCGCCGACGATTGTTTCGTCGATTTTAGTCACCAAATTAACTTCGCGACCTAAACGTTTTTTCAACGCGTCTTTTACTGAAGTAATTTGTGTATCACTTAATGGAAATGCAGAAGTCACTTCTGCTTCAACTGTTTTTTCTGCTTCTGCGCGATGCTCTTCATAACCTTGAGCAATCTCTGTCGCAACATTTAAACGACCATTTTCAGCTAAAACTTTGATAAAGTTTATTGCTGTACCATCTATATTGTCGCCACAAACATCAACAATAATTTCAACAACCTTTTCTCTTTCGATAGAAGGGTTGCTAATCATATCGCTCATAACATCATCAGATGCAACCGCTGCAATTAACTGCAGCATGTCAGACCAAAATTTTAAATCGCCTTTATCTAAAGCGAGATCAAAAGCTGCCTGAGCATAGGGACGAGCAATTGTGCTTTTTTCTGCCATTGTCAGCGCCCTCTAAATTACAGTTGAGCAACCAGATCTTTCAACAGATCTTCGTTTGCTTTTTCATCGACTTCGCGCTTAAGCACTTTACTAGCACCAGCAACTGCGAGAGAAACAACTTGTCCACGCAACTGTTCACGAGCTCGATTAACTTCTTGTTCAAGTTCTGCATTTGCAGCAGCGATAATACGTTCGCCTTCTACACGTGCAGTATCTTTTGACTCTTCAACGATTTCACTAGCGCGTTTTTCAGCAAGATTAATAATATCTTGTGCTTGAGCTTTAGCACCTTTCAACGTATCTAAAACTCTTTGCTTTGCAAGTTCACCATCGTGCTTGCCTTTTTCAGCAGCCGCGAGTCCATCGGCAATCATCTTTTTACGTTCTTCTAAAGCCGCAACCAATGGCGGCCAGATAAACTTCATACAAAAAAGTACGAAGAAGATAAACGTAATAGTTTGTCCGATCAGAGTGAGGTTTATATTCATTTATAAAAGCCTTACTTTAATATTTCGTTTCAGTAATTTAATGTTTCTTATACAGCCGCAACTGCAAATAAGATGTACATTGAAATACCAACTGCAATCATAGGTACCGCATCAACAAGACCCATAACGATGAAGAATTGTGTACGTAACATTGGAATTAATTCTGGTTGACGTGCTGCGCCTTCTAAGAAACGACCACCTAAGATACCGATACCTACTGCAGCACCTAATGCACCTAAACCCATCATTAAAGCGCCTGCGATATATAGCATTGCTGTTGCTTCAGTCATATTATTCTCCTAATAAATACCTAAAATTTAAATTGTTTAAAAACTATTTAGTGGTCGTTGTGTGCCATATCGAGATACACAATCGTTAACGTCATAAAAATAAACGCTTGTAACGTGATAATCAAAATATGGAAAATCGCCCAACCAAGTTGGAGGAAGCCACCTAACGTCGCCATTACCCATCCCGTGCTAAACATAATAGCAATCAGGATGAAAATCATTTCGCCCGCGTACATGTTACCGAATAGACGTAAAGCCAATGAAATAGGCTTTGCGATCAATGAGACAAATTCGAGTAAGAAGTTAACGGGAATAAATAAAGCCTGAACAACTTTATTGCTTGACTGAAAAGGCATCATGGTTAATTCAGCTGTAAAGCCACCGATGCCTTTGATCTTGATACTATAGAATAGAACCAGGAAGAAAATAGAGAACGCCATGCCAATTGTGGCATTAGGATCTGTTGAAGGCACAACCTTCATAAATACATGGTGTGGATCCATGCCAAAGAAAGTAGAACCGACCCAGGCTGAAAGTGAAGGAATCCAATCAACAGGGACTAAATCCATCGCGTTCATTAAGAAGATCCAAACAAATACGGTTAGTGCTAAAGGTGCGACCATATCGTTTTTAGAAGTAAACGAACCACGAACACTAGTATCGATAAACTCGATAATCATTTCAATGAAGTTTTGAACGCCTGTCGGTACATCGGTAGTTGCTAATTTTGCTGCACGAGCAAAAAAGTACAAAAAGATAAAACCAGTAATCATTGACCACAACATGGTATCAACGTGGATTGCCATGAACCCCATAGACTTTGCTTCAGCTGCTGTATGTGCGAAACCCCATTCACCCGTGCCAGGTGATTGGCCATAAGTCCAATTGGTTAAATGATGCTTAATATAATCTGCAGAAGAAAGTGCTTCACTTGACATGTGATTCTATAACCTAAAAATTTTGAAAATTTTGTTTGTAAACAAGCGCTTATTTGCGTCTTGTGACCCCATAGCTACTACGGCTAAACCAAAATGCTAACTGGGCAACAATAAAACCAGACAAAACGCCCGCAGGTTGTAATTTTAACCAACCCAAACCCAAAGCCAATAAACCAATTACCATCACAAAGCGAATAAAAATGCCTTTAAATAGCTCAACTGAGTTAACAGAAGGCCTATTATCGACAGCTTGTGTAGCAATCTTTAGCCGCCAGCCAAAATAAACTGTACTAATTATGATAACGGCCCCGCCATACAGCGTTGCCATAAAAAATTCGTGACCTTTGACCAGGGTAAGAACCACCGCGGTGATAACAACCAGACCAGTTTGAACCAGAAAAATCTTACGTAGAGTATGGGAAAATGCGTTATTTACTACAGATTGCATCATCAACATTTTCCAAATATGTGCTCTACAGGTTCAAGGCGCGCGAATTATAATCGAGGCGACATTATGGGTCAATAACTTAGTTTAATAACCCAATAAATTAATAACTTAATAAAAATAAGAGCTTATGAAATAAAACCTTCAATACGAAACAAATGATGAAAGCTCTTAAAGTTCTAAAATTTCATGCCGCTAATAAATATACCCCACCAATTTAATACACTATTTTTTTGAGGCAATATTTAATACACGGGATATTTTCACTATGAAACTTAAAATAAATATAACAGTTAAAAACAAGCTATTACTAGGCTTTGGTGGCATTTTGCTCATCATGGCCGTCATCTCCATAAATACTTTTTTCAGCATTAAAGAAATTGAAAACACAGAAAACAGTCTATTAAACCTTCGTTTTCCCACCGTTTTGGCCGGTGCTGAGCTAGAAAACGGGGTTAACCTCTCGCTCGCTGGGTTACGTGGTTATATGATTTTAGGCAAAGACCCAAAAAAAGCTGCCGCAATGAGAAGTGTGCGACAAGCGGGCTTGGAAAAAATTGATAACGCCATGAGGCAAATGAAAGATTTTTCTAAAAGCTGGACCAACCCTAAAAATATTGAAAAACTGAAAGAGATGGAAGCTTATGTGGAAGGGTTCCGCAAAGCACAAGAAGAAGTGGAGGCTATCGCCCACACAGTAGATGAAGTTCCCGCTTTTAAAACACTATTAACTGAAACCGCCCCACGTGCAGGTAAAATCCTTAAAGCTATCAGCGCAATGATTGATGAAGAAGCAACACTGGAAGCCAGCCTCCAGCGTAAAAAACTTCTTAAATTAATGGCAGATAGTCGAGGTTCATTTGCGGTTGGCCTGGCAAATATTCGAGCTTATTTATTATCAGGTGATACTCAATTCCGCGATAACTTCACAGCCAAATGGAACTTAAATGAAACTCGCTTTAAACAAATATCATCTTTAACCAGCATCATGACCGCTTCACAACGTAATGCATGGGAAACATATTCAAACACACGTGCAGAATTTGCTACTTTTCCTCCGCTTATGTTCAAACAACGCAGCGCTAAAGACTGGAACATTGCAAACTATTGGCTAGACACCAAAGCAGCACCAAAAGCCAAAGCAATTATGGGCATTTTGCATGATATGCGTATAAACCAAAATAAACTGAAAGAGGCCGATAAAAAATTGCTAGAAAAAGAAGTACATTCTGTAAAACTAATCATGTTGGTTGGTACCATTATTGGCTTAATCATCGGCATAGCTGTGGCAACATTTATTAGCCGCGCAATCACCATACCCCTACAACGCGTTATGGGGCGCGCCAAAGAAATTTCTTCCGGCGACTTAACCGGTAACACACTTGCGGTTACAGGTAATGATGAACTAACCAAACTCACTGTTACCATTAATGAAATGAGCACAAACTTGCAAGATATTGTTCAACGAGTTTCAACTTCAGCCTCTGAGCTATCAGCCGCATCTGGTCGACTACAAAGCACAGCAACACTAACCAATCAGGGCATGGAAAGCCAACGCTCAGAAACAGAACAAGTCGCAACCGCAATGAATGAAATGTCTGCCACGGTACAAGAGGTTGCACAAAATGCCAGTTTAGCTGCATCGGCAGCAAATGAAGCAGATACCGCAGCATCACAAGGACTTGCTCTCGTTTCACAAAATATGGATAGCATTAACAAGCTCGCCTCAAGTATCGATCATGCTTCAAGCACCATTAATAAACTGGGCGATGATACCAACAGTGTCGACAAAATTGTTGAAGTAATTAGTGACATTGCAGAACAAACCAACTTGTTAGCACTTAATGCAGCCATTGAAGCTGCGCGCGCAGGCGAGCAAGGTCGTGGCTTTGCGGTTGTTGCCGATGAAGTGCGCACTTTAGCTGGACGCACCCAGGAATCAACGGAAGAAATACGTACAATGTTAGATAAGCTGAAAGCTGGCGCTAATGATGCGGTAACCGCAATGGAAGATGGCCATCAACAAGCACAACATAGTGTTGAACAAGCTAAAAATGTCAGTGATTCCATTAATGACATCACCCAGGCGGTTACTTCGATTAATGAAATGAATATTCAAATTGCTACTGCAGCAGAAGAACAAAGCACCGTAGCTGAAGAAATGAATCGAAATATAGTTCAAATCAGTACAGAGTCAGAATCTGCTTTAAAGAATACTTTAGAAACGAGTACAGCAGCAGAACAAGTTGGTTCACTGTCAGCGAATTTACAAGAAGCAATATCTCGATTTAAAGTAAGTTAAACATTCTGATTATTTTCTTAAATCATTAAACCTAAAAAGCCTGGATGTAAAAACATCCAGGCTTTTTAAATTAACTTAAAATTATTAGCAATTATTTTATGTGTTCTAAAATACCATCCAACTCATCAAGACTATTATAATGAATCAGCATTTTGCCTTTTCCATTGGCACCGCGCTGGAAGACAACTTTTGCACCCAATTTTTCAGATAAATCTTCTTGTAATTTACGAGTATCAGGATCTAAACCTGCTTTTTCTGTTTTTTCACTTTCAGGTTTATTTAGGCGGCGAACGAGTTGTTCCGTTTCACGAACGGATAATCCTTTTTTAGCGACTTCTCGTGCAGCTTGCATTTGTTTTGCTGCCTCTAAACCTAAAATAGCTCGGGCATGACCCATTTCAATCTGACCATCTTCAAGCATATGGCGTACATCTGTTTCTAAGGTTAACAAACGCAAAAGATTAGAAACTGAAACACGTGATCGACCGACGGCATCGGCGGCTTCCTGATGGGTTAGTCCAAATTCTTCCACTAAACGCACGAGTGCTTTTGCTTCTTCAATGGGGTTGAGATCCTGACGCTGGATATTTTCAATTAAAGCAATCGCCATGGTTTCTTGATCAGAAATATCACGGACAATAGCGGGAATTTCATGCAACTCGGCTAATTGTGCGGCACGCCAGCGACGCTCACCTGCAACTAACTCATATTGACCAGGCGTTGCAGATAAAGGACGAACCACTATCGGTTGCACAACACCTTGCGCTTTTATTGAATCTGCTAATTCTTGAAGGGCATCAAGATTAAAATTTGTTCGGGGTTGATAACGACCACGCTGAATAACATCAATAGCTAAATGTTGAAATTCAGATGTTGAAGACATTTGTTCTGCTGTTGAACTAACAGCGGTAGCAACATCATCTTTTAAATGAGAAACACCAGAACCTAATAATGCTTCCAGACCTTTACCTAAACCACGCTTTTTAGCCATTTTTGATACTTAACCTTTTACACAATGCGCAATTTAAGCGCTAGCACCCACAAGCGTGGTATTTTCATCATTACGTAAAATTTCACCCGCTAACGCCAAATAGGCGAGGGCACCGCGTGAAGATTTATCATAACTGATCACTGGAATACCATGACTTGGCGCTTCAGCCAAACGAACATTACGCGGAATAACGGTGCGATAAACTTTTTTTGGAAAATGCAGTAATAACTGACCAGACACATCATTCGATAAATTATTACGTGGATCGTACATAGTACGAAGCAAACCTTCAATGTGTAAATCTGGATTAACGGTACTGCGAATACTTTCAATTGTTTCCATTAATGCAGATAAACCTTCTAATGCATAATATTCACACTGCATTGGAATCATGACGGAATTTGCTGCCACTAATGCATTTAAAGTCAGCATATTTAGCGAAGGCGGGCAGTCTATTAATATATAGTCATACTGATCACGCACATCAGCTAACGCATTACGTAATTGACGTTCGCGATTAGGCATTCCCATTAACGCGACTTCGGCAGCGGTTAAATCTGCGTTACCGGGTAAAAGATCATATTCGATACTTTCATTTGTTTTTCTTTTCACCACTAAATCAGACAATGAAACGTCGCCTAATAATAAATCACAGGTGGTAAATTCAGAGGAGTTTTTATCCATGCCGCTACCCATGGTAGCGTTGCCTTGTGGATCTAAATCAATCAATAAAACGTTACGGTGCGTTGCCGCTAACGATGCCGCAAGATTAATACAGGTGGTTGTTTTACCCACACCGCCTTTTTGATTTGCAATGGCAATAACCTTGCTCATCTAAATCTCTCCCTAATAAGTAGTATTTATTTCTTCATTTTAATTTCTAGTAAGTGCCGTTCTTCTTCTAACCCAGGCACTTTAATCACATGGCTTTCTTCAATAGTGTAATTTGAAGATAATTCATCAATTTCAGCAATCGGATTCGCGCCTTTCATGGCTAAAAATACTCCATCACTCGCTAATAAATGCGATGTTTGCTTCACCATATCCCCAATTGCAGAATAAGCGCGGGAAATAATAGTATCAAAAAGCACTTCTGATTCAAATTCTTCGACTCTTGACTGTACCACATCTACGTTGGGTAACTCGAGTTCTGACACAGCCTGAATAACAAATCTTGTCTTTTTATTATTGCTATCCAGTAGGGTAAATTGACGATCAGAAAAAATGACGGCAAGAGGAATACCGGGCAAACCTGCGCCCGTTCCAACATCTAAGATATGTTTTCCCCGAATATAGGGACAAATCGACAAACTATCGAGCAAATGACGCGTCACCATTTGTTCTGATTTACGCACTGCGGTGAGATTATAGGTTTTATTCCACTTATTTAATAATTCAACGTACTTTATTAATGTGTTTTGCTGCTTGTCATCAAGCGGCTGTGCCAAATTTAATTGGCGCAGCCCCTTTGACAATATTTCATTTAAATCTAACTGACTCACAAACTGTTTATGCCTTTATTTATTTCCGGTCGCAACATTAGTGAGCTTATTTAACGCACCAGTCATTTTTTTAACAATTGCTGGGCGGTCATTAATACCATGACGATTCGCAATATACGTTGGATCATTATAAGTTAACCAAACCTGATCATTTTTATCTTTCCAGGCTAATGCTTTCATCGGTAAATCAATGCCTGCTGTTTGATTGCTGGTGAAAAAATGACTACCCATTTTAGGGTTACCAAATATCAATAATTCTGTCGGACGCAAAGCAATACCGGCTTTTTTAGCACCCGCATGATGGCTCCAACGTGTAACAATCGTAATGCCTTTTTTTCGTAATACATTTTCTAAACGATCCAAAGTCACTTTTACACTGTGATGGCTCTTTTTAGAAATCATGCCTTTATCTGCAGCGAAAGACATCGTTGGAACTAATGCAATTAAACTGACTAATATTAATAGACGCTTCATAAACTTCTCCTTGGTGTGTTTATTTATTGTTATATCCATAAGTATGACTTTATTTCTTTTATTTTATTCCCTGTTTATTCACATAAATATTTTTTTATGAAGAGTTAAGCTTCTTTTACATTTTTATCTGTAGTTTTACCGCCAGAACGCTTTTGTTTCTTCAAAAAAACCAAAATCAATGAAATTGCAGCAGGCGTAACTCCCTGAATCCGTGATGCATGGCCTATCGTCATTGGTTTTATTTTTATCAGCTTTTCCTGAACTTCATTAGACAAACCTGAAATAACTGAATAATTAAAAGATTCTGGAATTAATTTCTCATTATTTCGTTGTTGTCGCTCAATTTCATCCATTTGGCGTTCGATATAACCTGAGTATTTAGCTTGAATTTCAACCTGTTCCGCGACGACAGGATCAATTTTGGGATTATCAGTTGATAAACTCATAAGTAAGTCATAACTAACATCCGGTCTACGCAATAAATCTTCTAGTCGCGCTTCACGAATTAAAGGTTTTTTAAAGACTCTTTCTTGCTCTTCAATGGATATTTTATCTGGCCGTACAAAATTTTCGTGTAAACGTTGTTGTTCTGCTACGATTGCGTTTCGTTTTGCTTCGAACTGTTGCCAACGCTCATCATTTACCAAGCCTAATTCACGCCCCTTTTCGGTTAAACGTAAATCTGCATTGTCTTCTCGTAACATCAATCGATATTCTGCTCTTGAGGTGAACATACGATAAGGTTCTTGCGTGCCCATCGTGATTAAATCGTCAATCAATACACCAATATAAGCTTCATCCCGACGCGGAGTCCAGGATTCTTTACCTTGCACTTTTAACGCGGCATTCATTCCAGCAATAAGGCCTTGTGCCGCAGCTTCTTCATAACCAGTGGTACCATTAATTTGGCCGGCAAAAAACAAACCTTTGACAAACTTTGTTTCCAGAGAAGGCCATAATTCTTGTGGATCAAAATAATCATACTCAATAGCGTAACCAGGACGCATAATAAAGGCGTTTTCAAAGCCTTTTATTGAGCGCACTAAATCAAGCTGCACATCAAACGGTAGGCTGGTTGAAATTCCATTGGGATAAATTTCATGTGTTGTTAAGCCTTCTGGCTCAACAAATATCTGATGGGAGATTTTATCAGCAAACCGCACCACTTTATCTTCAATTGAAGGACAATAGCGCGGACCAACCCCTTCAATTACACCGCTGTACATCGGCGAGCGATCCAAACCACCACGAATAATCTCATGTGTTTTTTCATTGGTATACGTGATGTAACAACTAACTTGCTCTGGATGATCCTCTTTTTTCCCTAAAAAAGAAAAAACGGGAACAGGGTTATCGCCCGGCTGCTTTTCTAACTGGCTAAAATCAATGGTTTTTCCATCAATCCGTGGCGGTGTACCTGTTTTGAGACGTTGTACATTAAAGGGCAAGGCACGTAATCGGCGGGAAAGGGCATTTGAAGGAG
Source organism: uncultured Thioalkalispiraceae bacterium (assembly GCA_964605385.1). GTDB lineage: Bacteria > Pseudomonadota > Gammaproteobacteria > UBA6429 > Thiohalophilaceae > JAGLTQ01. The sequence goes on along the minus strand of CAZSCK010000067.1, from coordinate 3,003 downwards.
GATCACCTGCGCGACCACCTTCAAAATTCGATTCACCAATATGAATAAGGCCGCCTAAAAATGTTCCAACCGTTAAAACAACCGTTTTGGCTTTAAACTTTAAACCCATTTGGGTTACTACACCCACAACCTCATCATTTTTAACAATAAGGTCATCTACAGCTTGCTGAAACAGGGTTAAATTTTTTGTATTTTCCAGTACTTCACGTACAGCCTGTTTATATAAAATACGATCAGCCTGAGCACGAGTTGCCCGCACAGCAGGACCTTTGCTGGCATTTAAAATACGAAACTGAATACCCGATTTATCAATTGCCTGGGCCATCAAACCACCCAAAGCATCAATTTCTTTAACTAAATGACCTTTACCTATGCCACCAATTGCCGGATTGCAGCTCATTTGACCTAATGTTTCAATATTATGTGTCAGCAATAAAGTGGAGGCACCCATTCGCGCAGCAGCTAAGGCTGCTTCAGTACCGGCATGGCCGCCGCCAACAATAATTACATCAAATTGTTGCTGATAAAACATGAATCAAACTACCTGTAAATTGGGTTCAAAAATATGGGGGGGCTATTGTACTTATTGCGTAAAGTTTAGCCAAATATCATTTTTTAGCCTTTTGGGTAAAACCCCTTAAAAACGCAAATTTGTGTTAAATATCACATACATAGCTTGGCCATTAATTCATCACACACTAGGATTCATGAAAAGATAAATACGACAAACCCCAAAACCCTACTTTTAAAGGTAGTAGTTTCCTGTATTTCTTCAGACTCTTTTAAATTTTAAAATAAAATACTCATCTAACAAAAGTGCAATATTTAAGTGAATAAACCTAAAGACGACAATCAGGAAATTTTCGATTTACGCCCAGTCGTTATAAAAAAATGGGTTAAAGAACTCCCTCTTGGGAGTACTGGCGAATCCAGTAAACAGCTTTATCAAGCGTTAAAAAAAGTTAATCGGCAAAATAATTCTCTCGAACAACACCTGGAATTTCTTGAAGCTATTGCGCCTACTCTGACCTTACTCTATCCAAGATTATCAAAATATTTTATTGATGTTTCTTTACCTTTAGGAACAAAAACACGTAACGTTCTACATGTTACTAATTCTTTGTTAACCGAAACTTTACACGGTTATAAAACAATTATAAAAACACTGATCAGCAAAAAATCTTTTGGCTGGAAAAAACCTTTTTCTCTGGCCTTACATCATTCATTTATTTATGCTTCACAAATTCTATGCACTCAACGTATGTCTTACCAGCTGGGCTCAAAAGGAATGTGGCGAGAAATTTTTTGGTGTTATCAGCAAGCAGAAAAATTCAAACTACTCAATAAAAGTTATCGTGCTTGTTCAAGCAATTCAGAAAAAACATCAATTGAGTATGAATTCAAAAAACTTTTATTATTATCACTTCTTTCTACTAATGATCTCGGGCAAAAAAATATGCATGAAGTGCAGAACCTGATGCCTTTATGGATTAAACATTCTGATATTTTAACTAAAGAACCTGACGATAAAAAAACCTGTTTTACATTAAATTTATTAAGTGATGTTCCACCCTATCTTATTGGAACCCGCAAAGATAAAACTCAGCAAACAGTCGATCGACATTATCTTTCAACTCACAAATTAAAAAATCTCTTAACCAACTATTTAAATAAAATTGAAGATAATGGTGCAGTAAAAATAGGAAAAAACATTTTATCTCAATCAACCATACAATCTTTACTATCCACATGGACTCGCAACCATTTAAGAACAGACGTTCGAAAAGAGGGTACTGGATTCGTTGATATTATTACTAGTATAACCGCAATTCACTTTGTATTAGATCAGCAGGATCAACCTGCCTATGATGAGGTTTCTGCTGATCTACCTGATAATGTTATTGACTTTGAATCTACTTTAACCATCGAGCCACTAAACTATACATCAAAAGATGATACTTTAAACTTGGATCATTTTTTAAGTAGCGCAGATCAGAAAGAAGATATTTGGGGTAAAGTTTATGAAAATAACATTAATGAAACTTTGCCTGTTGCAAACTGGACAGAAAGCGGCATATATAAAGTTTTCAATTTTACCAAAAGTATTCTTTTAGATTACAGTAAAGAAGGTTATCGTCTCAGCGTTAACGCTAAAAAAGTCGATAGTTTAAAACATAATGAACTTGTTGCTGTACGCGAACATGCTCTGGCTCCCTGGGCTTTAGCGCAAGTTAAGTGGCTACACTTTGCTGTAAAAGGTGATGTGCAATTTGGTCTGAAAATTTTAACTCACCATATTTTATCCGTTAACATTTGCTATAAAGCAAATAGCAATTTAAGTAAACCTTTACCTTGTTTGCTCGGGCTTAATAGAAAAAAACTCATGTTATTTTCACCCACACTACCAACAAACTTAAATGGTAAAAAAGTTCAGCTTGAACATCAAAAACAACATTCACAAATCCATTTAAAAAATAAAATTTTAAGTACATCAGCTTTTGATATTTATGAAATACATGAGCCCCAAACTACAAATAATACTTCCTCTCAAAACACCAATGAAGCTGAAACATTTATTGATAACAAAACAGAAACCAAATTAGCCGATGTAATTTGGGAAAGCTTCTAGCAGCTAATTTATTAAGCCCTCTTTAATTATAAAATGACCAGAGCAGGGTACCTCTAATTTTTTATATTCTGATAATTTTATTAAAATAAATCAATAAACAGTTGAAAGTTCTCTTTTTGTCCTCTATAGTGCTTTGAGTGAGAACAATTAGAGAACAAAATGCCAACTTTACTTGAAAAACGTATCTTAAACTTTATTCATGCTTTTATTGTTAAACATGGCCATAGCCCAACTTTAGTTGAAATTGGTAAAGCAATGGAAATAAGCTCAAAAGGCACTATTCATCGATATGTACAAAATTTACGAAACAAAGGACTGTTGGCAGCACCCGAGCGTGGCTGGCGCGGCATTCGTCTTGCTGATGATGCACTGAG
>CAZSCK010000066.1:0-14108 GCA_964605385.1 uncultured Thioalkalispiraceae bacterium | reverse complement strand
TTAACTTTCAAAGTATCGAAGTCCGTGCCGTATTACAGCTTATCGCTGATTTCACCGACTTAAATTTAATTACCAGCGATACCGTAAAAGGTGATGTAACCTTACGTTTAAAAAATGTTCCCTGGGATCAGGCGTTAGATATTATTTTACGTAGCAAAGGTTTGGCAATGGTTAAAAATGGTAATGTGATTTCTGTTGCTCCCGCGGAAGAAGTTGCGGCAAGAGCAAAACTAGACCAAACCATTGAAGCTCAGGCTCCATTAATCAGTGAAAGTATCCAGGTTAATTTCGCGAAAGCATCTGATTTCATAAAACTACTTAAAACGAAAGATAACTCTCTTTTATCAGAACGCGGCAGTATTAGTGTAGATGAACGTACTAACCGGCTACTCATTCGCGATACCACAAAAAATATTGATGCTATTACCGCTTTAATACAAGAATTAGATATTCCTGTTCGACAGGTTTTAATTGAATCCCGCATTGTTTTAGCCACAAATGACTTTAGTAAAGAGCTAGGAGTACGCTTCGGTGTTTCTCGCGCAGATTCAACAGTAAGTGGAGTCAATACTGATCAAGTAGGCGTATCAGGTACTGCAGGTGCAGCTGATGTAGCCCGGACAGGCATAATTCCCACACAGTCCAGTCGCTACAATGTTAACCTGCCCGTTACTTCTCTTGCTGCTTCAGCCGGCTCAATCGGTTTAGCATTAGCACGACTACCTTTTGGTACGTTAATTGATCTTGAACTTTCAGCAGCCCAAACCGAAGGCCGCTCCGAAACGATATCAAGTCCGCGCGTTATTACTTCGGATCAATCTAAAGCTGTCATTGAAACGGGCACAGAAATTCCTTATGCAGGTAGATCAACGAGTGGTGCTGCAACAGTAATATTTAAAAAAGCTGTATTAAGTCTTGAAGTTACACCACAAATTACCCCAGATGATAGAATTATTATGGATCTGGTGGTTAGCAAGGACAGTCCAGACTTCGCTAACATTACGACTGCTGGTCCTCCAATCAAAACACAATCTGTTGAAACTAATATCTTAGTTGATAATGGTGAAACCATTGTACTCGGTGGTGTTTATGAGCAAACAAAAGCAAAAAGCACTCAGCGAGTTCCATTCTTTGGTGACTTACCGCTAATTGGCTGGTTATTCCGCAGTACTTTTGAGCAAAACAATAAATCTGAGCTACTTATTTTTATAACACCAAAACTGCTAAAAGATGGCGCAAGGCTTTAATTTAGCTTTATCAGCTTAATTTCGGAGGTATGTCGAAACATACCTCCTTCTCTTTTACATTTAACTCTGAACGCCATCATCCACCTTAAAAAATAAAAGCATAATGGCAAAAAATAAAAATATATTTCTTATTGGTTTAATGGGCGCAGGAAAAACCACCATTGGCCGTCAAATTGCCAGTGAACTCTCCCTGGAATTTTTCGATAGTGACCATGAAATTGAAAGCCGTACCGGTGTCACCATTACCCATATTTTTGATATCGAAGGTGAAGCAGGGTTTCGCAAACGTGAAACAGCGATGCTTGATGAGCTCACTCAAAAAAAAGGCCTTGTTTTAGCAACCGGTGGCGGCGCTATTATAAAAGCAGAAAACCGTCAATTCCTCATGTCTCGTGGTACCACGATATACCTTTACGCGAATATCAAAACACTGCTCGAACGCACCTCAAAAGATCGCAACCGCCCCCTGTTACAAACGGAAAATCCTCAGGCAAAACTCGAAGAATTATTTGAAATTCGTGACCCTCTTTATCGTGAAACAGCGGATATTATTATTGATACGGGTAAAGACAGTGTTCGCTTGGCATTAAAAGAAATCATGGAAAAACTACAAGAATCATAATGCCTTTATAATAAGTGTGACATCACCGCATTTTTTCTTTTTTTCATTTATAATCACACCTGGTTAATACTATCGAGCTTCAAAAATGAAAACTCTACACGTTGAACTTAGCGAAGATGGCCAAAATGGCGATCGCAATTATCCAATATACATTGGACAGGGTTTACTCACTCAACCAAAGTTAATTGAACCTTATGTAGAAGGCACCCAGGTTTTAATTGTCAGTAATGACGTCGTTGCTCCACTTTACCTTGATAAAGTTAAAAAAACCTTCTCAGCATATGATGTAAAAATTGTTATTCTTCCTGATGGCGAGCAATACAAAAACCTCGAAGTTTTAAACACCATTTTTGATGCTCTGCTCGATGCTAAATTTGATCGCACCTGTACCCTTGTTGCGCTAGGTGGCGGTGTTGTCGGTGACATGACAGGCTTTGCTGCAGCAAGTTATCAACGCGGGGTTAACTTTATTCAAATCCCTACAACCTTACTGGCTCAGGTTGATTCCTCCGTGGGCGGTAAAACAGGCGTAAATCATCCCAAAGGCAAAAATATGATTGGTGCTTTTCACCAGCCTCTTTGTGTTATTGCCGACTCAGACACTTTAAATACCCTGGAAGATAATCAACTCAGCGCAGGCATTGCCGAGGTTATTAAATATGGCCTTATTCGTGATATGGATTTCACAAAATGGCTTGAAAAAAACATGCACAAATTATTGGCACGGGATGCCGAAGCGCTTTCTTATGCCATTGAGGTTTCGTGTCGCTGTAAAGCTAAAATTGTTGCAGAAGATGAAAAAGAAAAAGGTGTACGTGCATTACTTAATTTAGGCCACACTTTTGGCCATGCAATAGAAACCAGTGCAGGTTATGGTAATTGGTTACATGGCGAAGCGGTTGCAACCGGTATGTTAATGGCAGCCGATTTATCCATGCGAATCGGTAATTTGAGTCAAAAAGATGTTGAACGTGTCGATAACTTACTTGATATGGCGATGCTACCCACCCGCGCACCACACCACATGGATTATGATCACTATATGGAACTCATGGCAATCGATAAAAAAACACGCGCAGGAAAAATCAATCTCATCTTATTTAAAAAATTAGGTGATGCCATGCTTACAAATGATTTTGATCAGAATCTTCTACATGAAACTATCGATGCTCATCGTGCAATCGATGGCAAATAAAGGACAAAGATGAATGTCAGAACTTGCACCCTATGCAGCAAATAATGAATCATCTTTAGGCCGTCGTTACCCCGAAGAAATCCCCAAACACCGCAGTGAATTTCAACGCGACCGTGATCGTATTATTCATTCAACTGCATTTAGACGACTCGAATATAAAACCCAGGTTTTTGTAAATCATGAAGGTGATTTATTCCGCACCCGATTAACCCACTCCATTGAAGTTGCACAAATGAGTCGGACTATTGCGCGCGCACTGCATTTAAATGAAGACTTAAGTGAAGCCATTGCCCTTGCACATGATCTTGGCCATACCCCTTTTGGCCACACAGGTCAGGATGCATTAAACGAATGCATGAAAGACTACGGCGGCTTTGAACATAATTTACAATCGCTACGCGTAGTTGATGAACTCGAAGAAAAATATGCACAGTTTGATGGACTCAATCTTACTTTTGAAAGTCGTGAAGGTATTCTAAAACATTGTTCACTTAAAAATGCTGAACAACTGGGCGATATTGGATTACGTTTTATTAATAAAACACAACCTAATATTGAAGCTCAATTAGTAAACCTCGCTGATGCGATTGCTTATAACAGTCATGATGTTGATGATGGCTTACGCTCAGGTTTTATTACTATAGAGCAATTACAGGAAACTAGATTATTTAAATTACTTCATAGCAAAGTTGAAAAAGATTATCCAAAATTAGATAAAAAACGTACGATTTATGAAATTGTGCGACGCATGATTGATGAACAAATTAAAGATCTAATCGCACAGAGTTCTCAACAAATATTTAAAGCTCAACCACAATCCATTCAAGACATTCGTCAATTTGATGGTAGTTTAATTAGTTTTAGTAATGACATGCTGGAAATGCACCTTGAATTAAAACGCTTCCTGCGAGAAAACTTGTACCGCCATTATCGTGTTTACCGTATGAGTCATAAAGCAGGTAACGTCGTCAGCAAACTTTTTAATGCTTTATTAAACGACCTCCGTTTAATGCCACCTGAATACCGAAAAAAAGCACAACAAGAAGAAGAAAAAAAGGGTGATAGCGGCCGGGCTCGTATTGTTTCAGATTATATTGCTGGCATGACAGATCGTTATGCAATAAAGGAATATAAGCGTATATTTGACCCAACAGAGTTGACCTGACGGGCACAAACCCGTACTAGTATATTATGCGTGTATATATGCAAATACCGGCTTTAGAAGGTAAGCCTCCTCGTTACTACCAGTTACTGTTATTGGAAGATCTACTGGATGGCTGGACTTTAGTGCGAGAATGGGGACAACAAGGTCGCTCTGGCCGGGTAAAACGTGATCATTTTGAAAACCGTGAAATAGCAGAAAGTGCATTGCTTCGGGTACGCGACTCGCAACTAAAACGAGGGTTCAAAGTTGTGTTCATGCAAGGACAGGATCAGCCTGTTTGAGTTATGATTTTAAGGATAAATACTTATGACCTATGACACATCAGATATCGATAACATAGCGCCTCCTTACCTCGCTTCATATGGCTTGACCGAAGCACCCTTTTCCTCGCAACAAGATGATCGCTTTTTATATTTAAATACATCACTCAATGAACGTCTCGAACTTCTTAAACACTATACCCAATACGGAAATCTTTTACTCCTTGTTACTGGCGAAAGAGGTATTGGTAAAAGCAGTCTTAAACAACGTTTTATAAATACCGCGCAAGAAGAATGGCAGATATGTGAAATTCAATCACATACTATGATGGATGCCAGCCTTTTATTAAGACAAGTCGCCACAGGCTTTAACATTACCGAACCACCGCTTGAGCCAGCGGTATTATTTGAAGTTTTAAGTGAACAACTTGAACACATGCATCAACAAGCATTAGTTCCCATTTTAATTATTGATGATGCACATGAACTACCACAAGATGCTTTGCAAGCATTACTGTACCTTGCAGAACATCATTCAGATCAACACTCTGCATTACGTATTATTTTATTTTGCGAACCCGAAATTGAAACCATGCTGGAAGATCCTGCCATTCATTCTTTAAAAGAACGAGTGACACATAGCATGGAAATACTACCGCTTGATGAAACACAAACCGCAGAATATTTACGCCATCGTTTAGCCGTAGCAGGACTTGATGGTACCAGCCCTTTCACCCCTAAACTGGTCAATAAAATTTTCAAGGCATCAGAAGGTATTCCTTCTAAAATTAATGAGTATGCGCATCAAAATTTACTTGATGATAGCGAGCCATTTATAAGTGATGAAAGAGATTTAGATGATGATTTTATTCAGAAGGTCAGTCCTTTTAACCTAAGGAACAGGGTGCTTGCTGGCTTTGCAGTAGCAATTATTATTTCTGTGTTATTATTTCAGGATCGTATTAACGGCTTGTTTGAAGAACCTGATAATGTCATAGCAGAAAATAATTCCATACCAACTCAAGATGTCAATTTGCATACTCAAATAGCCCCAGAGATAATACAAACAGAAGAAAAATCTGTTAACACAAAATCAGCCGAAGTAAAGACAATAGAGTTTAATTTAAATGAAGATACTTCATTAAAAAACAAACCTGAAGAAAAAATAAAAGAACAAGCTGCACTTTCTCAGACTAGCCCTGCATCTATTGCATTACAATTAACATCAGTCAATCCAAACCCTGTTCCGGGCAGCAAACAACGCCAAATTATTTCGATCAGTGGTTCAGGTTTCCATAAGCGACAAAAAATAAAAGTTAGCTGGACAGGCAAAGAAAAAATTCTTGCTGACACTCAGGTTAATGTTACCAGTGACAGTTATATGAATTTAATACTCAATACCGGGATGCAAACTGATACCTGGACTGTCACCGTTATTGATACCTTGCTAAACATGGAATCAAATACAATTAGTTTTAATGTTGTGGCGGCTGAAAAAGAAAACGCACCGAATAAAAATAAAATCACCAAGCAGGAAAAAATATCAGCTAAAAAAACTTCAACACAATTAAGTTCCAAACCGGTTAACGGTTTATATGGGCAAGACTGGATTAAACAACAAAACAAAAATCACTTTACTTTACAGCTGTTAGGCACACATCAAAAAAACACACTGCCAAATTATCTTAACAAATTTGCTTTAACAAATGATGCTGCAATATTTAAAACAAAACGCGACAACAAAAACTGGTTCACTTTAATTTATGGTCAATACCCAACAAAATCTGCCGCACAAACTGCAGCGAAGCAATTACCAAAAGGCGTCACTAAACCCTGGGTTCGTTCATTTGCGAGTATTCTTCCTTCTTTAGCTAAAACAAACATAGCAAAAATCACATCAACGGCTATCCCATCGGGTACCACTACCAATATTCCAGATAACCAAGAAGGTTGGTTATGGAGCCAGGATCCAAGTCATTACACTTTACAGCTTACGGCTGGCACAGATAAAAAAGCCATTCAGGCATTTATTAAACGCCACCATTTAAGAGGTAAAGCGGCTTACTTCCATCGACTTCGTGATGGCAAAGATTGGTACATCCTGGTACATGGCAGTTATGCTGGTTACTCCAAAGCGAAACAAGCTATTAACCAGCTTCCTTCAGCAGTACAAAAAGCAAAGCCCTGGGCGCGTAGTTTTAGTGCGATTCATGCGGAGTTGAACTAATAGCGTTTATACTGGACATGAACCGCATCACAAGTAACAAGTCATTGTTTTAAATAGATTTTTATACTAATTTCATCGTATTTCCCAAGGGTATTTATCACCTAAATCTTCCCCCAAAGCCCCTTTTCGGATTGAAGCGAAACGCCTTCGGCTGTATACTGCTTGGCCATTTCACTCAGCGTTCCCGCTGAGAATTTTCAATAAAATGGACTGAATTTAGGCTATTTGCCATTCAATCAGAAATACTCTGAATGGCTACGATACGACGACGATTATCCGGTGAAGAAGATAGTGAATAAAAATAGACACAACCCCGAATCAACACATACGAATTATTCTGGTATGAATGGCGGACTTTATCGCCCTGAATTTGAGCGTGATAACTGCGGTTTTGGCCTTATGGCACAAATGGATGGCAAACCAAGCCATTGGCTGCTTAAAACCTCGATTAATGCCCTTGCCCGCCTGACTCACCGTGGCGCTGTCGCTGCCGATGGTAAAACCGGTGATGGCTGTGGTCTATTATTGAAAAAACCCGATAGTTTCCTCAAAACTGCTGCAGCAGAACTCAACGTCGACCTATCTGAACTTTATGCTGTTGGTATGGTTTTCCTCAATACAGAAAACAAAAAAGCTGATTCTGCTCGTAAACAGCTTGAAACTGAATTAACTAAAAAAGGCCTGATTATTGCTGGCTGGCGTGTCGTTCCTGTCAATAAAGACGCATGTGGTGAAGAAGCCTTAAAATCACTGCCACAAATTGAACAAATTTTTGTTAATGCCGCTGATAACATGGACAGCACGACTTTTGAACGTCACCTGTATATTGCGCGTCGTCGTACAGAAAAAGCGTTAGAAAATAACGATGATACTTTTTACATCCCAAGTCTTTCGTCATCGGTTATTTCATACAAAGGTCTGGTTATGCCAGAACACCTACCGGATTTTTATGAAGATTTAAATGATGAAAGCTTTGAAACAGCATTAGCTGTTTTCCACCAACGTTTTTCTACTAATACATGGCCTCAATGGCGTTTGGCTCAGCCTTTCCGCTATTTAGCGCATAACGGTGAAATCAATACTATTCAAGGCAACCGTAACTGGTCTGTTGCTCGTGGTCATAAATTTGAAAGCCCTTTTATTCCAATGGAAGATGTGCGTCCGCTCGTTTCGATGACGGGTTCAGATTCAAATAGTATGGATAACATGCTCGAAGCTTTACTGGCTGGCGGTATGGATATTTTCCGTGCGATGCGTTTATTGATTCCACCTGCCTGGCAGAACGTTGCTAACATGGATGCGGATTTACGTGCTTTTTATGAATATAACTCCATGCACATGGAATCATGGGATGGCCCGGCGGGTGTTGTTTTAACCGATGGGCGTCATGCTGCATGCAGTATGGATCGAAATGGTTTACGTCCTGCACGTTGGATGATTACTAAAGATCGTCATATCACAATCGCATCTGAAATTGGTGTTTACCAATATGCTCCTGAAGATGTTGCACAAAAAGGTCGTCTCAAACCTGGTCAAATGCTTGCTGTTGATACTGAAACAGGCGAGTTGATCACACCAGAAATGGTTGATGAACGTTTAAAGAGCGCACACCCTTATAAAAAATGGATGACTGAAAATGCCATTCATCTTGAGTCACAACTCAAGGCCGAAAATGGTGCTGACGCAATGGAAACCGATACATTAGATGTGTATCAAAAACTCTTCCAGGTAAGCTTTGAAGAACGCGATCAAGTGATGCGCGTGTTAGCTGAAGACGGACAAGAAGCGATTGGTTCAATGGGCGACGACACCCCGTTCCCCGTTTTGTCACGTAAAGAACGTTCGCCATTTGATTACTTCCGTCAGCAGTTTGCCCAAGTAACCAATCCACCGATTGATCCTATCCGTGAACAAATCGTTATGTCACTGGAGACATGTTTTGGTCGCGAAAAAAATATGTTCGAAGAAACAGCCGAACATGCAGCGCGCCTGTTAGTAAACTCACCTGTTTTATCTCATACCAAGTTCATAAAATTAATTGAATTGGGTAGCAGCAATAGTGAATACGCAAATGAAGTGATCTCATTAAATTATCCTGAAGATGTTGATTTAAAATCAGCACTTATTGATATCAACAACAAAGCCGCCGCCGCGATTAAAGCGGGTAAAGTGATTATCGTTTTAACCGATAAAGATATTAGTGAAAATACCCGTCCTGTTCATGCCTTACTTGCTACAGGTGCAATACATCACCATTTAATTAGTGAAGGTGTTCGTTGTGATGCCAATATTGTTTTGGAAACTGCAACGGCACGTGATCCGCACCACTTTGCGACATTAATTGGTTATGGTGCAACAGCTGTTTATCCATATCTTGCCTATGCATGTTTAAGCGACATGATTCGCACAAAAGAAATTACTGGCTTTGAAGCGAAACAGCTCGACGCTAATTTCCGTAAAGGCATTAACAAAGGTTTATATAAAATCACTTCGAAGATGGGTATTTCAACTATCTCAAGTTACCGTGGTGCACAATTATTCGAGTCCATTGGCTTAAACCAGGACATTGTTGACCTTTGTTTTAAAGGGACTACAAACCGTATTCAAGGCAGCCGTTTTGAAGACATCGAATCTGAGCAACGCATACTTTGTAAGCTTGCATGGAATAACCGCAAGAAAATGGATCAAGGTGGCTTACTCAAGTTTGTCCACGGTGGTGAAGATCACGCATATAATCCAGATGTTGTTATATCATTACAAACGGCTGTTAAGAGTGGAAAGTATGAAGACTATAAAATCTATGCTGATCAAATTAATAACCGTCGCCCTATTTCATTACGTGATCTTTTAAAAGTTAAAGATAGTGGTGTCACAGCAATTAATATAGATGAAGTAGAATCATTTGAAAATATAGTACAACGCTTTGACTCGGCGGCAATGTCTCTTGGTGCTCTTTCTCCAGAAGCACATGAAACATTAGCTCAAGCAATGAATGAATTAGGCGGCCGTTCTAATTCTGGCGAAGGCGGCGAAGATATTAAACGTTACGGCACTGTAAAGCGTTCTAAAATAAAACAAGTTGCTTCTGGTCGCTTTGGTGTAACCCCTGCTTACTTGCGTAGTGCAGAAGTCATGCAAATCAAAGTTGCACAAGGCGCGAAGCCCGGTGAAGGTGGACAATTACCAGGTCATAAAGTAAATGACTACATTGCATCATTACGTTATTGTAAACCAGGTGTATCGTTAATTTCACCACCACCACATCACGATATTTATTCTATCGAAGATTTAGCACAGCTTATTTATGATTTAAAACAAGTTAACCCAGACGGTTTAGTTTCTGTGAAACTTGTATCGGAAGCAGGTGTTGGCACTATCGCAGCCGGTGTAGCAAAAGCGTATGCTGATTTAATTACTATCTCAGGTTATGACGGTGGTACAGGTGCATCGCCATTAACATCCGTTAAATATGCAGGTGGCCCCTGGGAATTAGGTCTAACTGAAACACACCAAATACTTCGAGCAAATAATTTACGCGGTAAAGTTCGTTTACAAACGGATGGTGGTTTAAAAACGGGTTTAGATATTATTAAAGCCGCTATTTTAGGTGCTGAAAGTTTTGGTTTTGGTACTGGTCCAATGGTTGCGATGGGTTGTAAATACTTACGTATTTGTCACCTAAATAACTGTGCCACCGGTATTGCAACGCAAAATGATATTTTGCGTAAGAAACACTTCATTGGTGAAGTTGAAATGGTCACTAACTATTTCAAATTTATAACTCAAGAAGTACGTGAGTTAATGGCTTCATTAGGCATTAAAAAATTAACCGATCTTATCGGACGTACTGATCTGTTAGAAGTATTAGATGGTAATACAGCCAAGCAAAAAGCATTAGATTTATCACCATTATTATCTGATGCTGGTGTCGCAAAAGATAAGCCAACATTCTGTGTTGAGCCTAAAAACGAACCTTTTGATAAAGGGCTGTTAGCAGAACAAATGGTAAGCGATGCCTTAGATGCAATTGAAAATAAAACGGGTGGCGAATTCAGCTATAAAGTTGAAAACATTGACCGCTCAATTGGTGCCCGTTTATCCGGTGAAATTGCGGTACGTCATGGCAATCTTGAAATGGAAGAAAACCCTATCGTATTAAATCTAAGTGGTACTGCAGGCCAAAGCTTTGGTGTTTGGAATGCGGGTGGTTTACATATGAATCTTGAAGGTGATGCAAACGATTATGTTGGTAAAGGCATGGCCGGAGGTAAATTATCCATCCGTCCACCAAAAGGCAGCGCGTTTAAGAGCCACGAAACAACCATCATGGGTAATACTTGTTTATACGGAGCAACGGGCGGAAAACTTTTTGCTTCTGGTTTAGCTGGTGAACGTTTTGCTGTACGTAACTCAGGTGCACACGTTGTGGTTGAAGGTATTGGCGACCATGGTTGTGAATACATGACAGGTGGACTTGTTACTGTACTTGGTGAAACAGGTGTTAACTTTGGCGCAGGTATGACCGGTGGTTTTGCTTACGTATACGATGCCGACAATAATTTTAACGACCGCACTAATCAGGATATTGATGTTGAACGTATCGTTCCTGAATCAATGGAAGCATACAGATGTCACCTTCGTGAAGTGATTGAAGAACATGTTAAAGAAACCGGTAGCCAACGCGGTCAAGATATTCTTGATAACTTTGCTGATGAAATTTGTCACTTCTGGTTAGTTAAACCAAAAGCAGCAAGCATGGATTCTTTACTCGCAGATTTGCAAAGTGCTGCGGCATAAATAACTAACATATAGAAATAAAAAATATGGCTAATAATTTTCAATTTATACAAGTAAATCGTGCTGATCCGGCAAAGAAAGATGCTGAAGTTCGGAAAAAAGAATACCGTGAAATCTATGCACCTTTCGATGCAGATAAAGCAGCAGAACAAGCAGATCGCTGTTTAGAATGTGGCAACCCTTATTGTGAGTGGAAATGTCCTGTACATAACTACATTCCAAATTGGCTAAAACTCATTGCGGAAGGCAACATCATAGAAGCCGCTGAGCTTTCCCATAAAACAAATAGTCTGCCAGAAATTTGTGGCCGCGTATGCCCACAAGATAGGTTATGTGAAGGTGCATGTACGTTAAATGATGGCTTTGGTGCAGTAACAATTGGTTCAATTGAAAAGTACATTAATGATGAAGCTTTTAAACAAGGCTGGCGTCCAGACTTATCAAAAGTTAAAGACACAGGTAAAAAAGTTGCCATTATTGGCGCAGGCCCTGCCGGTTTAGGTTGTGCGGATGTTCTGACTCGTAACGGTGTGAATGTTACCGTATTTGATCGTCACCCGGAAATTGGTGGCTTGCTCATGTTTGGTATTCCAGAATTCAAACTTGAAAAAGAAGTGGTACAACATCGTCGTAAAATTTTTGAAGAAATGGGTATTACTTTCAAGCTTAATATTGAAGTAGGTAAAGACATACCTTTCCAAACTATTCTTGATGAATATGATTCTGTCTTCCTTGGTATGGGAACATATAACTCAATGAAAGCAGGGATTCCTGGTGAAGACAATCCAGGTGTTTATGCTGCGCTTGATTTCTTAATCTCTAATGTTAACCACTGTTATGATTTCGAAAAAGATGCAGCAGATTATATTGCCATGCAAGGCAAACATGTTGTTGTCTTAGGTGGTGGTGATACTGCAATGGATTGTAACCGTACCTCAATTCGCCAAGGTGCTGCCTCTGTTTCATGTGCATATCGCCGTGATGAAGCCAATATGCCGGGCTCTAAAAAAGAAGTCGCTAACGCAAAAGAAGAAGGTGTTAACTTCATGTGGAATCGTCAGCCCATTGAGATTGTTGGTGATGGCCGGGTTGAAGGTGTGAAAGTTATTACCACTAAACTAGGCGAGCCTGATGAACATGGTCGTCGTAGCCCGGAACCTATCGAAGGTTCAGAAGAAATCATCATGGCAGATGCTGTAATTATTGCTTTTGGTTTCCGTCCAAGTCCTGCTGACTGGTTTAAAGATTTCAACCTTGAAATAGATGAACGTGGTCGCGTTAAAGCACCGCTTGAACAAAAATTTAAACATCAAACCACTAACCCGAAAATATTCTCAGGTGGTGATATGGTGCGCGGTTCAGACTTAGTCGTAACCGCAGTATATGAAGGTCGTCAGGCAGCTGAAGGCATCCTCGACTATTTAGATGTATAACAATTAGAAGACAATCTCATGACTGAATTAAAAAATGATCTTTTCTTACGAGCTTTACTAAAAGAACCTGTAGAAATGACGCCTGTGTGGATGATGCGCCAGGCTGGCCGTTATCTTCCAGAATATAAAGCCGCGCGTGCGAAAGCGGGTGACTTTATGACATTGTGTAAAACACCCGAACTTGCAACTGAAGTGACTATCCAACCTTTGGATCGTTTTCCACTTGATGCCGCTATTTTATTTTCAGATATTCTCACTGTTCCCGATGCAATGGGCCTGGGTTTATATTTTGCTGAAGGTGAAGGCCCCCGTTTTGAACGTCCAATTCGAACTAAAGCAGATATTGATAAACTCTTTATACCTGCGATGGATGAGGAACTTGGTTATGTAATGGCTGCAGTTAGTATGATTCACCGTGAGCTTGATGGTCGTGTACCTTTAATTGGTTTTACCGGTAGCCCCTGGACACTTGCGACCTATATGGTTGAAGGCAGCAGCTCTAAAGACTATGCCAAGGTTAAAGGCATGCTCTATGACCAGCCAAAACTCATGCATCAACTTTTAGATAAGCTTGCTGATACTATTATTGAATATCTCAACGCACAAATTGAACATGGTGCACAAGCGGTAATGATTTTTGATACCTGGGGTGGCGTGCTCACTACTCGTGATTATAAAGAATTCTCTCTACGCTACATGCAAAAAATCGTTGATGGTTTAAAACGTGAGAATGATGGACGTAAAGTTCCCGTTGTTATGTTTAGCAAAGGTGGCTGTCAATGGTTAGAAGCACAAGCGGAAACAGGTGTTGATGCATTAGGTTTAGACTGGACGATTGATATTGGTTTAGCCCGCAATCGAGTTGGTGATAAAGTTGCACTACAAGGAAATATGGACCCATCTGTTCTTTATGCTTCACCTGAACGTATTAAAGAAGAAGTAGCGACTATCCTTAAAAGTTATGGCCATGGCTCAGGCCACGTCTTTAATTTAGGGCATGGTATTCATCAATTTGTTGACCCCGAACATGCCAAAGCATTTGTTGAAGCAGTACATGAGTTGAGTCCTGCTTATCATAAATAAAAATCAGAAATCAATAAAAAAGCCCTCACAGTGAGGGATTTTTTATTTCATTAAATTTTATTACTTATTCAAACGGTGC
>CAZSCK010000065.1:0-14391 GCA_964605385.1 uncultured Thioalkalispiraceae bacterium | reverse complement strand
TGCAATTGGCATAACGGCAATGATATATCGTATCTATCTGTCTTTTATGCTGCCGATGATGTTACCGGCAATATTGACTCAGCTCTTTCTTCAAGATGATTTTTCACTATTTAGTCAAAACACTCTTGGTGTTCTTATTATTTTTGTTGTTTCTGTCATTGTGCTTGCACACTCTCATTACAAAAGCATTAAACGTTCCATTGTTTTAATGGTACAAAACAAACAGCTCCTCAATGACATTACAGAAGCATTTTATAAAACAGCAGCGGCAAGCCAGGAAAAAAGCAATTTCCTCGCAAATATAAGTCATGAGTTACGAACACCGCTTAATGCTGTGATTGGTTACAGTGAAATAATTTACGATAGCGTACAAGACAATGACTTCAAAACCATTCCCAACGATGCAAAAAAAATTACCAAAGCTGGTCAACACTTACTTTCATTAATTGACAATGTACTTGATCTTTCAAAAATTGAATCTGGAAAAATGGATGTTTATATAGAAGATATCAACATCTACCATTTACTAAATGAAATTAAAGATACAACTGAAGCTTTAATCTCTAAAAATAAAAATACTCTTAATTTTGACGTGCCTGAAAACCTCTGCATTATTAAAACTGACAGCACAAAATTACGTCAAATTTTATTTAACATTATTGGTAATGCAGCAAAGTTTACAAAAGATGGCGAAATTACAATTTCAGCTGTTTTAGAAGCAGATAAGTTAAAAATTTCAATAGTTGATACAGGTATTGGAATGACAGCCGAACAACTGAATGATCTAACTACCCCTTTTACACAAGCTGATATTTCAACTACACGTAAATACGGTGGTACAGGTTTAGGTATGAGCTTAACTAAACACTTAACCGATCTTCTTGGAATTGAACTTGAAGTACAAAGTCAGCTAAATAAAGGCACAAGCTTTGATCTTATTATACCTTTACAGCACAAGGATGCTATTGCTTAACAATTAGTGAAGATGCAAATACCCACCTTCTTTTCATTATTAACAGAAGCCGACTATTTAGAAATGTATAACTAAAAAGTTTTTGGCAAATAATGATCGATTAACAATAATGCAAAAAGTAACATTAAATAAATAATCGAATAACCAAAGGTTTTCATAGGAATCGATGGGTCTTTTCCTGATTGCATTTTAATCGCATAGTAGAGGAAAATAACATCCAAAATAATAACACCGCCCAAATACACAACACCACTCATCCGTACCGCAAACGGCATTAGCGTTACTGCACACATTATAATGGTATAAAGTAAAATCTGACGACGGGTATATTCCACTCCATGAGTCACAGGAAGCATGGGGACATCAACCTTGGCATACTCATCCTTACGGTGAATCGCCAACGCCCAAAAATGGGGGGGGGTCCAGGTAAAAATTATAAGGAACAACCACAAACTATTTGGATCAATGGTTCCTGTTACGGCAGTCCAGCCTAGTACAGGTGGTGCTGCTCCAGCGGCACCACCAATAACAATATTCTGTGGTGTCGCGTATTTTAAAAACACGGTGTAAATAATAGCGTAACCAATTAATGATAAAAAAGTTAACCATGCGGTTAAACCATTAACCAAAAAGGTTAATATAAGCATCGCAATCGTGCCAATGATCACCGCAAAGATCATCGCCTGTGTATTAGTAAGATTTCCTTTCGGTAGCGGACGAGCTTTCGTACGTCCCATTGCCGTATCAATTTTTTGATCAACAATCTGGTTAATCGCAGCTGCTGAAGAAGCCGCAAGACCAATACCTAATGTTCCCCAAACCAGAGGCTCCCAAGGCACCATACCCGGTGTCGCGAGGAACATACCAATTACAGCAGTAAAAACGAGTAGCATAACTACACGTGGTTTACATAATTCGTAAAAACTATTACAGGTCGCTAAAAAACTGCCCCGTGGATTTTCGTTACTTGTAATGTTTTCCATTTTCTTACTTACTTTTTAGGTTTATTTTCGTTAGGTCGTAACTTTTGATTTCTTAGCAAATAATTTAATGTAACCAGTGTAAGAATCAGCAGTGCACCACCACCATTGTGCGCAACCGCAACTAATAAAGGAAGTGATAATAACACATTTGAAACACCTAAAATGAACTGAAATACCACTACAGCTAACAAGGCTATACCTACCTTTTTCAATGGTCTGTAAGCAGGTGTTAACAACAACTTTAAACCTAACCAAATAACAAATAAAGCAGTAATCACAGCTCCAATACGATGGGTCGTATGAATTGCGATACGTGCTTCATTACTCATCAAACCAAATTCATAATTTTTTCCAAACTCATGCAACAAATCAAAACCTTCAACAAAATTCATTGTCGGCAAATACTCTCCATTCACACAGGTTGGAAATTCAACACAGTGTAATGCAGCATAATTTGAGCTAGTCCAACCACCCAACATAACCTGAAGTACAACTATAATTAATCCAATAAGTGCAGGGGTTTTTAATTTATTCAAATAAATACTATCAACATGGCCTAGCTTAAAAAGCCCACCAGAACGTAATGTTAACCACCATAATAAAGATAATGTAGTCATACCTCCCATTAAATGAGACATAACAATTGTTGGGTGAAGTTTGATGGTGACCGTCCACATGCCCAACATGCCCTGGAAAACAACTAAAACCATAAGGAAAAGGGGCAGTTTAAAAGCCTGATTAGGTTCGCTACGTTTCTTAATTGCAATAATACCAATAGCAAAAATTAATAAACCGAGAGTACTGGCAAAATAACGATGTATCATTTCTTTCCATGCTTTTGCCGCTTCTACCGGGCGATCCGGGTAAGCATGATTGGCTGCAGCAATATCATCGACATGCTTTGGTACACCGATATGGCCATAACAACCTGGCCAGTCCGGGCAACCCAAACCAGCATCAGCCAGACGAGTGTAAGCACCAAGTAAAATAACAACATAAGCTAAACATGTTGCAGCAAAAGCCATTTTAAAAAACAGTGATTTATTCATATTAATATGCCCACTCAATTTGTTCATAATCGTGATATTTAAATAAAATTTTAACCAATTCTTGAAACTTTTAACAATAGTGTCATATCTTTAATTAAACCTTTTGCATCAAAGTCATATTCATATGACATCATTAAGTTACCAAAAGGATCAACAAGATATAAGCGTTGCGCTGTTTTTACTGCTGCTTTATTTTCTAACTTAAATTGACTTAATACCAATTTTATATTTTCTGCGCTTCCTGAAACCACCTCTAAACCAGGATGATCTTTTAATACTTTTAGTAATGAGGCTTTTACTTTACCTGACGTGGAAATATATAAACGTTTGATGCGTAAATGTTCCCCACGTTGCGCAAGACGACTTTGACGCATTTTATATAAAACATCTGTACATGTTTTATTACAATCTGCACTACCAATATAAATCATTACCCAGGTTTTACTCATATCAGAAAATTTATAATCTTTTCCTGATTCTGTTTGCAAAGTAACATCAGTTAATGGTCGCGCAGGAATGACTAAGTCACCATGATTTTTAGTTTTACTCGGGCCACCTTCAGGCACTAAATTATACATAATGATCGCAATAATAATGGGGGCGACAAAAAAAGCAATTAATAATATTAATTGCCTGCGACCATTACCTTTTTTATTCTCCATCTTCTAACTCTTTTTTAAGATTTACAACAATATAAATAATCGTTAATGCGAGCGCTAAAGAAAACCATTGTACCGCATAACTTGTACTTTTTTCTGGCAACATGACGACTGGCTTCCAGTTTCTTACATAACCACTTTTTTCTTTTTTATCTAATAAAAAAATATAAGGTAATAACTTTAAACCCGACTTTTTTTCGATTTCTGAAATATTTATCCACTGCATTAATGCAGGCCAGCCCTCATTACTTTGGTACTGTTCACCTACCATAAATGGTTTTTTACTAAATATTTTTATTTTACCATTCAAACTTAAATTATTCTTTGGTGTTTCTATTTCAGGCAGGGCTGAACGATCAATTACCATGGAGACCCAACCACGATTAACTAAAATACTGTATTCACTATTTTTTAATTTAAAGGGCGTCATTACATGTACGCCTGTTTTCCCCTGATAAATTTTATTATCAACAAAGATTTGTTTGTTTAAATCATATTTTCCTGCAACTTTTGCAGCCCGATAATTTAACTTCGCATCAAGTTTTAAATTATCTTTTATAGCAATCGGTCCTAATTCATTTTGCTGTGTAAACAGCGCAATCAACTCTCTTTTTTCTTCTGCACGATCGAGCTGCCAAAATCCTAAACGCAACAACACAGGTAAAACCAACAAAAAAACGATTGTTGGAATTAGACCGGGTTTAAATGTTTTATTACCTATTTGCATTTCAATTACTTTTGTTACTAATTTGTTATACTAAGCTAATGAATTTTAAATGAGGTAAATTGTTGTGTTTAAAATTATCATGGTATCCATTCTTTTATTTATCATATTTAGCTTAGGCGTTGCCTTTGTTGCTTTCATCAAAAAAGATAAAGATTCCGATAAGATGCTTAAAGCACTCACCTTTCGAATTGCTCTTTCTATAGGCTTAATCATTCTTATGATGGTTGGTGCTCAATTTGGACTTATTTCACCACATGGTATCTAAATTAGCTATTTGAAATTTTTTATAGCTAAAACATATCTTGTTATTTACTTGTTAGACAATAAAAAAGGCGCTGTCCATGTTTCCATTGGACAGCGCCTTTTTTACGTTTGTAATCGTTATTAAAGCCAGTAAACCACCACAAATAAGCCTAACCAAACCACGTCAACAAAATGCCAGTACCATGCTGCAGCTTCAAATGCGAAGTGATGCTTCTCAGTAAAGTGCCCTTTAATTGCGCGTACTAACATTACCGTTAACATGATGGCACCAATCGTCACATGTAAACCATGGAAGCCGGTTAACATGAAGAAGGTTGAACCATAAGTACCTGAAGATAATTTCAGATTTAAATGCGTATATGCTTCAATGTATTCTTCTGCTTGCATGAAGACGAACAAGAAACCTAAAGCAACGGTTAAAGCTAAGCCAATAATTAACTGCTGACGATTGCCTTTCTTCAACGCGTGATGCGCCCAGGTAACCGTTAAGCCTGACGTTAATAGAATTAACGTATTATAGAAAGGAACACCCCAGGCTCCAATTATACCTGATGGCTGAGCAAACTCTTCTCCAAATGTGCTTGTCTCACCAGGTGTGCTTAGCATCGGCCATTCAAAAGTAAAATCTGGCCATAATAAGCTAGCCGTCATAGCATTATTACCTGCACCATCTAACCATGGTCCGGCTAAGACACGAGCATAAAATAATGCACCGAAGAATGCTGCAAAGAACATCACTTCAGAAAAGATAAACCACATCATTCCCATACGGAAAGATGTATCTACTTGTGTATTGTATTTACCTGCTTCACTTTCGTCAATAACCTGACCAAACCAGCCAAATAACATGTAAGCCATGACAGCAAAACCAATATACATAATGGTCATGCTACCCATTGCACCATCAACACCGCTGGTTAATGCATATGCAAAACCGCCCGTTGTTAAAAATAAGCCAATTGAGCCAACTAATGGCCACTTACTTGGCTCAGGAAGATAATAACTGCCTGCTGCATCTGACATGTTGTCCTCTCTTTATCCAGTTCCTGAAAATCTATTAATATTTCAACAAGTTCAAAACCTATTGTCGTTTTTATTTTTATTACTATTTGCTGACTATCTTTCTTTGTGTGTCAAAGAAGGTATAACTCAACGAAATTGTTTTAACTCTTTTAGGTAAGCTTGGATCAACATAAAATCGTAATGGCATTTCCCGCGCTTCACCCGGTTTGAATGTTTGATTTGAAAAACAAAAACATTCCATTTTTGAAAAGTATTTTGCTGCATAACCAGGTGAAACACTCGGCACTGCTTGCGCAACTACTTCTCTATCCATTAAATTTTTGGCATAAAACATTACTTCTGTCACTTTTCCGGGATGTACATCAACCGTGTACTCTCTTGCTTTAAATTCCCAGTTTAGTTTTTGATTTAATGTTGTCAAAAACTCTATTCGTACTGTGCGTGATGTATCAACACGTCTTTCAACGTTGGCGACATATTCTGCTTGCTCAGTTTTTTGTAAATCAATAAACCGACCATTTAAACCAAATACATCGCATATCACACTGTATAAAGGAATCAAAGAAAAACCAAAACCAAACATTACGATTACTATCAACACAGACTTTCGTGTTGTTCGATTATTTGCCTTTTGTTGTTCTCTGTTCATACCTTTCTACTTTATTTACATCTGCCGAATAAAAACAAATGCGTAGAGACTGATTGCAGCAATAACTAAAGTTACAAGTGTTAAAGCTATCTTATTATTCTTATCCACGTATTTTTCTCTATTTTTTTAAATCTAAACTTAAGTATTAGCTGCCTACTTAAAAGTAGGCAGCTATATTTTTTTACTTAACTTCTGGTGGTGTAGCAAATGTATGGTATGGCGCAGGTGAAGGGATAGTCCACTCCAGACCTTCTGCACTTTCCCAAACTTGATCCGTTGCTTTCTCGCCACCTTTGATTGTTTTAATAACAATAACCAGGAACAAGATTTGCGAAAGACCGAATGCAAAGCCACCAATTGATGACCAGAAGTTCCAGTCAGCAAACTGAACTGCGTAATCAGGAATACGACGAGGCATACCTGCGAGTCCAACAAAGTGTTGTGGGAAGAACAATACATTTACTGAGATTAAAGACGCCCAGAAATGAATTTTACTTAGTAGTGGTGGATACATGTTACCTGTCCACTTAGGTACCCAGTAGTAGAATGCCGCAATGATTGCGAACAATGAACCGGTTACCAGTACATAATGGAAATGCGCCACTACGAAATAAGTATCATGGTATTGGAAATCAACCGGAGTTAAACCAAGCATCAGACCAGTGAAACCACCAATGGTGAACATGAATACAAATGCGATTGCCCATAACATTGGAATTTCAAATGTCATTGAGCCTTTCCACATAGTTGCTGTCCAGTTAAAGACTTTAACCGCAGTTGGAACCGCAATCATTATTGTCGCATACATGAAGTACAACTCACCCGCTACAGGCATACCGACTGTAAACATGTGATGTGCCCATACGATGAATGACAGGAATGCGATGGCTGCAGTTGCATATACCATTGATGCATAACCAAAGAGTTTCTTACGTGCAAACGTTGGAATGATCATAGAAACCACACCAAATGCTGGCAAGATCATGATGTAAACTTCAGGATGACCAAAGAACCAGAATACATGCTGGAACATAACCGGATCACCACCACCAGCAGCATCGAAGAACGATGTACCGAAGTATTTGTCCGTCAACATCATCGTTACTACACCGGCCAATACTGGCATAACGGCGATCAATAAGAATGCTGTGATTAACCAGGTCCAAACAAACATTGGCATCTTCATTAATGTCATGCCAGGAGCACGCATATTAAGGATAGTTGCAATGATATTAATTGAACCCATGATGGATGAGAAACCTAACAGATGTACGGCAAAGACGAAGAACGCCAATTTATCGTACTGACCTGACAAGGGCTCATAAAAAGTCCAACCGAAAGCCGGACCTTGACCTGCCATGAAATCTCCACCCATGAACATTGGCGCAACCAAAAGAATTGCTGCCGCTGGAAGAATCCAGAAGCTCCAGTTGTTCATACGAGGCAATGCCATATCCGGTGCACCGATCATCATCGGAATCATCCAGTTCGCAAGACCCACCATGGCCGGCATGATTGCACCGAATACCATGATTAAACCATGCATGGTTGTCATCATATTAAAGAAGTTAGGATCTACCACCTGCATACCCGGATACATAAGTTCCGAGCGGATAACCATAGCCATAGAACCGCCGACTAATAGCATGATGAAAGAGAACCATAAATATAAAGTACCAATATCTTTGTGATTAGTTGTAAACAACCAACGTGTGATACCAGTAGGCGCTGCGTGATGTTCGCTCATTTTAAATCCTCCGCCTATTTAGCTTGTGATGGTTGTACAACGTCGCCCGTGTCATTACCCCAGGCGTTACGTTCATACGTCGTAACAGCGGCAACATCAAGTGCAGAAAGTTGACTACCAAATGGAGGCATAATACCTTTACCATTTTTGATAATCGCTATGTGGTCAGCAATCGAACCTGTGGTTGCGACTTTTGAGCCTTTAAGTGCGGGGAATGGACCACCACCAACACCGGTAGCCTGGTGACAAGCTGCACAGTTAGCGGTGTAAACATCTTTACCTTTCGCCATTAACTCAGCTTTAGTATATATTTTACCTGAAGCAGCAGCGGCAGCGGCAGCAGCTTTAGAAGCTTTACCTTTTTCAGCTGAAGCCCACTGTTTGTAGTCTTCTACGCTTTTCACTTCAACAACGATAGGCATGAAGCCATGGTCTTTACCACAAAGTTCAGCACATTGGCCGCGGTATACACCCACCTTTTCTGCCTGGAACCAACTTTCATTAATGAAACCTGGAATCGCATCACGTTTAATTGCAAGCTCTGGTACCCACCATGAGTGAATAACATCAGCTGCTGTAGTAAGAATTCGAACCTTCTTACCAACAGGCACAACAACGCGTTTATCAACATCTAATAAATAGTGTTCAACTTTTGTAACGTCTGCACCTGAATCTAACTGGCGCGCCTCATTACTTGCTTTACTCAGTGAGCTAAAGAAATGAATACCTTTTGAATCAGCAACTTTGTCGTCAATATAATCGTATTCCCACTTCCACTGCCAACCTGTTGCTTTAATCGTTAAGTCAGAGTTAGTGGTGTCTTCATACTCTAATAATGTTTTCGTTGCAGGCACTGCAATTGCAACAAGAATAATTAAAGGGATTGATGTCCAAACCACTTCAATTGTTGTGTTTTCATGGAAGTGAGCAGGTTTTGCTCCCTTGGATTTACGATGAAATATGAGCGACCATATAATTACACCGAATACGAGAATACCCGCGACGATACAAATCCAGAGAACGAGCATATGAAGGTCATACATTTGTTGACCTACATTAGACACACTCTCCGTCATGTTCAGCGTGGAGTAATCTGCAAATGCCATTGCTGGCCCAAACAGTAATGCAGTTAATAATACGCTGCCTAACTTTTTGGTTATTTTACTTGCCGACATACCTTTACCTCTCAGGTTAGGATACTTACAAAAGTGATATTAAATTTTTATTATTAACCAGACTTATTTTATTGCTTTTATATAAAACATGCTTAGAAAATTCTTTTTATTATAATTGTATTGATCTAGATCAATATTTATTCATTTAGTACGAATGCATCCTAAAGCATGACTGCTATGCACCGCAATAAAAAAGATAGAATGGCCTTATAACAAACAGATATAAAAGAATATTATAATATTATTTAACTCTATTATTATAGTTTTAAGTCTCTTCCCCTTTGGGTTATAACCATATGAAATTATATAGAATATAACAATTACTTTTTTATACTAAGTCTATTGATTAGCTTTTGCTTATTAAGATGATGTTGCGGTATTTTATTTTTTAAAATTGTTTGATAAGGGAAAGAACCTAAAAAAGGAAAGTCATTTAAAAAATGTTTAAGTGTTGAAATATTTTTTTCAGCAGACGCAAAATCTTTTTTTACATGATTTGCAATCCAACCCGCAACAGGCAAACCGGATTGACGAATAGCTTGTGCCGTTAACAAGGCATGATTCAAACAACCCAGGCGTAAACCAACAACCAATATAATAGGTAGCTGTAATGTTTCCGCAAGATCAGCAACCGTAGTATGAGAACTTAAAGGTGCATACCAACCACCGACACCTTCAACCACAACGACATCAGATATATTTTGTAACTGATCAAAACACTTTTTTATTTCATCCAGCTCAATTTCAATACCTGATTTTTCTGCTGCAAGATGCGGAGAAATAGCAGGTTCAAAAACATAAGGATTAATATTTTTATAATCAGCATTAACATTAGACGCTTGCATTAAAGACAAGGCATCATCATTTTTTAAAATACCATCTATAACTTTCGCCCCACTGGCAACAGGCTTCATTCCTGTTACCTGTAAACCTTCTTCGGCAAAAATTTTAATCAACAAAGAGCTAACAAAGGTTTTGCCAATTTCTGTATCTGTACCTGTAATAAAAAATCCGGACATGGGATACTCTAAAGTAGTGTTAAAATTATATAAAAGGATACGACAATTACCGTGGATATAGTAATTTCGTCGGCCTATTTTCTGCCGATTCTCTTTTTTATTATTGCATTTATTTATTCTTCTGTCGGTCTGGGTGGCGGCTCATCATACACCGCATTAATGGCAATATTCGGCATTAACACCCTGGCAATACCTATGGTTTCCTTATCGCTCAACCTCTTTGTTACATCTATAGGTAGCTTTAATTTTATACGAAACAAACATGCCAAAATAAAACTTATTTTACCCTTTTTAATACCTTCAATTCCAATGGCGTATCTGGGTGGATCGCTTGATTTACCAAAAGAAATATTTTATTGGGTTCTCTTAATCTCATTAATTTTTGTGGCTGCCCGTATTTACCTTTGGCAGAGTATGAGCTTTCAATTAAACCTGAAAAAAAATGAAAAAATAATCATCTCTCTCATCGCTGGTTCTGTGCTTGGATTAATTGCAGGCATTGTTGGTATTGGCGGAGGTATTTACCTTGTACCCTTAATCATAATATTAGGTTTAGGCACAGAAAAAGAAGCCGCCGCATGTGGTGCCATTTTTATTTGGCTTAACTCCGCTTCAGGGTTGTTGTCACGCTTACAATATAACTCAATTGATTTAACAAACTACATTCCATTAATTATCGCCGTTATAGCTGGCGGCGCATTAGGCTCATATATGGGCTCGTTTAAATTTTCACCAAAAGTAATGGATAAAATGTTAGGGCTGGTCATTTTAATTGCAATAATATTCTTAACAAAAAAAGTAATTTTTACCTAAAGTATTGGAGTCACCCGAGTTTAGAACTTCATATATTTTTTAAACCATGACACCTATACTCAGAATACATTACTTCATCTGAGAATGACCCCGGCACCTAGTCTTAAAAATAGAGAAATTAAAATCACTAATAAATCAAAAAAAGTCTGCGTCATGCTTGGCAACGAACTTGCCAACTATCACTTTAGTGAAGACCATCCATTTGGCCCAAAACGCTACTGGGCATTTAAAGAAGAATTTGAGCAACGTGAACTAAAAAATAAAGTTCTTCTCTCTACACCACAACAAGCATCCGAAAAACAACTCGCATTATTTCATACCCAAGACTACATCAATAAAGTCAAAGAGCTTTCCGAAAAAGGTGAAGGCTATCTTGATCTCGGTGACACTCCTGCAATCAAAGGCATCTATGAATCTGCCTGTACTGTTGTTGGTACCACACTCAAAGCAATTGACCTCATTATGAAAGATAACTGTCATTTTGCCTTTACCCCAATAGCTGGTTTACACCACGCCACTCGAAGCAGTGCCGCTGGATTTTGTGTTTTTAATGACTGTGGCATCGCCATTGAATACTTGCGAGAACAATACAAGATTCAACGCATCATCTATGTTGATATTGATGCCCATCATGGTGATGGCGTATTTTATTCATTTGAAGAAGATCCTGATTTTTGTTTTGTTGATTTCCATCAAGATGGTACGACGCTTTATCCGGGTACCGGTTTTATAAATGAAACAGGGAAAGGTAAAGCTGTTGGAACAAAACTGAATATCCCCTTACCCCCAAACAGCACAGACAAAATGGCAAAAGCACTTTGGAAAAAGGCCGAAGATTTTATTGATAAATTTGAACCTGAATTTATTTTATTGCAATGCGGCGCAGATAGTTTAACCGGTGACCCCATCACCCAACTTAATCTCACTTCATATTTTCATGCTTACGTAACATCACGATTAGCATTATTGGCAAACAAACACTGTGCAGGACGATTACTCACAATGGGTGGCGGAGGCTACAACCTTGATAATATTAAAGCAGCATGGAATGATGTGATTGAAAGCATAATTAAAGTATAAATAGAGTGCTCTGTCTTATCTATTTTTAAGACATCCGATTTAATTTTATATGTAGATGATTTTACTTATAAAAAAGAGAATTTTACCAGCCATTACAAGCACAATAGACAAATTCTGCATATATCCGGAAAATTACATAATCTGTCTATATCACTGTTAGGGCTAAAATCAAAAAGAGGTAACTATGAAGAAAGTATTAATAATTAATGCACATCAATTTTATGAAGGTTTTTCTGAAGGTAAACTAAATAAAACTATAGCCAGTGTTATAAAAGAGAAAATGGAAGGAAAAATTGTGAAGTAAGACAATCTTATATTGAACAAGGCTATGATATTAATGAAGAAGTGCAAAAGCACCTCTGGGCAGATATTATCATTACTCAACCTCCTGTTTACTGGTTTGGTATGCCATGGATTTACAAAAAACATGTTGATGAAGTATTCACTGCTGGACTTGTTCAACAAAACTTAGTTGTGGATGATGGAAGAACACAAAAAGATCCTAGTAAGCATTATGGAACTGGTGGAAAAATGCAAGGTAAAAAATACATGATTTCATTGACATGGAATGCACCAAAAGATGCTTTTGATAATAAAGGTCAGTTTCTATTTGATGGTAAATCTGTTGATGATGTATTTGTAGGTAATACAGCCAATTACAAATTTTGTGGTGCAGAAATATTACCATCATTTTCTTGTTACAACGTAATGAAAGAAGCTGATGTTGAAGGTGATATAGAAAAGCTCAAGAAACATTTAGCTAATGTTTTTTAACTCAAAAAACCCTAACAAAAGAGTGTTGTCGGAAGGTAAACAGCATTCTATAATCGAAGCCAAATTAAAGGACTTTATATGCCATTAAAGAAAATCGACAAGACGCTATATCGTAACCATCTTAGGGTGGTATTCGCTGGCATGGCATTGGCTCTTATGGTTATTTCAGTTGCTACTTCAACACTGTTTATCTACCTGCTTAGTAGTCCAGAGGTTTCGCATTTTTGGCATAATCTGGCGGGGGTGGCTTTTGCGGCTATTATTGTTTTTGTTGTGTTGAATAAGATTCGTCATCATTCATATATGTATGAGGTGGTATATGTCTGGGATTTGAAGCAACAGTTAAATCGTATAAATCGAAAATTACGCAAGATTGAAGTCGCTGTTGAAAGCAATGATAACGATGCCATGGTAATCATGAATTTTATGTATCGTGGTTCTAAGCAGCTTTATGAGCTGGATGACAATACCATTACGATGGAAAGTTTGATTAGCAAGATCAATGTTCTCGATCAGCGTATGCAAGATTCGGGGTTGAATTTGTCAACGAGTGCTTATGATCCAGCAATGTTGGATCAGTTTTAATTAAAGGAGACAAAGGTATGCACAAATCGGTATGTTCGATCATCGGTTTCTTTTTACACAAAATAAAACTTCTAACAAGTGCATAAACGTGAACGCTGCGCTTCGTTCCACGCCAATTATACAAGACGTTATATGTTTAGGAATGACTGTAATCCACAGCGGCCAATGAATTATTGATATAAGTGATTTTTCACAATATCGTGTTAATTTTCTAAAATATTTTAGGTATGAATACATATATGAATCAAGCTGAGAAGTCATCCACATTTCTGGTCAAATCTGCACTTGTCATCACTGCTGTTGCGGTAATACTGCTAACCCCCTTTAGTATTAATAATTTTATTCAAGGACGTACTTTTTTAGGTCTTGGTTCTCTGGCTATTATTATCTTATGTGCCATAAATACATGGAATTGCATACATAATCGTTATCAGCCTCTAGTCATATTATTAGGGTTAGCGCCATGCATAATTATATTTTTAATGTTTGCATTTCGTGAGCTTGGGATTATTGGTGCATTATGGAGCTACCCAGCGGCACTTTCCTTTTATTTTATGCTTCCAGAACGGCATGCATGGATAGCAAATACAGTCCTTTTTGGCTTAGTCCTGCCTGAAGCATGGGAGGTTTTTGAGCCGTCTACAGCAGCTCGATTTGCAGCCACGCTTCTCACTACAAGTATTTTTGCAGGTGTATTCATTAGATTCATTACCAAACAACAAATTAAACTTGAAGCGATGGCAGTTACTGATTCATTAACTGGCCTCTTCAATCGAACACAACTTCAAAACAACCTGGAAAAAGCAATTCAACAGAACCATCGCAGGACTGCACCCATGACACTCCTTATGTTTGATCTTGATCATTTTAA
>CAZSCK010000064.1:11961-14575 GCA_964605385.1 uncultured Thioalkalispiraceae bacterium | reverse complement strand
TTTTGTAATATGATCTTTAGTCAAACTACGACTTCCATTAAGAATTTTTGAAATTAATGCTTTATCTCCAATTTCTGGGAAGTCTGTTCCTTTAAGTTCATGTTGATCCATCAATAAACGTAACATTCTTATGTCGGCGGGTGTGCTTGCTACTTCTGCTTCAAATGCTTGTACTTCTGAAAGCTGACTTTCATAATTTGCAATAGCTTTTGCAAAACCTTCAATAGCCCAGTTTAATGGTGAGTTGGAATCATCTTCAGCAGTTTCCATTAAATTGCTGACTACTGCTAAGGCACCTTGATATGCTTCATCGTTTTCAATCTGCGTGAAGGCTTCTGCTTCTTGAGCAAAGGTAGCTACACTTTGTAAAACGGTTGCTTGGCGTATTACTCCATATAGCCCATTCATTATGCCGCCCTTAATTTCTCATATTCTTTTTGCTTCTTTGCATCGTGAATGGTTTCCCATAAATCCAGTTTCATTTGCAAGTTAAGCCAATACTCTGGACTTACATTAAAAACTTTAGATAACCGAATTGCGGTGTCTGGCGTTACTGCACGTCGACCTCGAACAATTTCATTAATCCGACGGCGTGGTACTGCCATTTTTTCTGCAAGTGCGCCCTGATTTAAACCTGCTGGCTGCATAAATTCTTCATTAAGAATTTCGCCAGGGCTAAAACGTTCTGTAATATTCATTGTTCATTATCTCAGTGATACTGGAGTAATTGGAGGCCATTAATGGAAATAGCCCAAAGTCCTGCAAAATCTTTTCCTTGCAATGTATGTAAGCGATTTCCCGGAGGATTACGTAAATCCTCGATACAGGTTGCCGCATCCATTGAATCAAGTTTCATCAATACCCGATACTGTAATTTTGCTGCATCGGCCTTCCCGCCAACACTTCTCTAGCCCCTGATCCTTGAAGCTTCTTATCATAATGTAACATTAGACGGTACAGTGCCTATGTCAAATTACGAAATACTTAACTTGTAGGTAACAACAAAATATGTCAGATTTAGCATATTGTGCAATGTTGGATATTAAACAATGAAAGCAGCTAAACAAAAAAAACTGGAAGCTAATTGCTGGAAGGTCGGTAGTGCTGCTGATTTCTTAGAATTGTCTGAAGAAGAAGCTGCATACATTGAACTTAAACTTAAGTTAGCAAGTAGTTTAAAAGAAGTGAGAACTCGACGTCACTTAACACAAAAGGAATTTGCGAAACGAATCGATTCAAGTCAATCACGTGTAGCAAAAATGGAAACAGGTGATCGTTCCGTATCTTTAGATTTGTTAATTAAATCTTTATTGGCTCTTGGTGTAACGAATAAAGATATTGGTGAAGTAATTACGAACAATAACTAAATTACATAAAAAAACCGCCAAATTGGCGGCTTTCTCGTCCCAAACCAGACGCGAAGCCGCGTGCGATAAAGGATGGATTACGTAATTTATAGTTATGCTTTACTTAATATACAACTTTTATTCCCTCACCCTAACCCTCTCCCTGAGGGAGAGGGAATGGGATTGATTCCGGCTCAAGGCCGGAATGACGGTTACAAAATCAAGAAGTCAGATCACTTGATTTGCATCCACTTGTTTCTCCCACGCACCTGACTGATACGCAATTTTCTGTGCTTCTTCTAACCAGTCTAATCGTTGCTTAGGTGTAGCGCTTGCCCATAAGCGAAGTTGTGCTTGTTCATCTTCTGTTAGTTTATTTTGATTTTTATCAGTCTTCATTTTTTGAGTTCTGCAAACTTTCCAAATATTTAATATCTTCTAAATCTTTAGGGCGACCTGCTTTCTTTTTCATTTCGATTAAATCATTTATAGCACAGACAGGAACGCTTAGCTCACCAAGGTTCATATGAACTACACGTTCTATCATCTCATCAAAGGGAAAGGGCTCGCGAATAAATACGTCTAATACCATTAGTGGATTATTAGGATCGAAAAATGAAAATACCAACATGTTTTTATCGGTAACCCATGATTCACGAATTTTTTCATCGGTGAACTGCATTGGGTCAACAGGGGCTCTTGGCTTTAAGCCAATCGAGGTTATCACATTGATGGCTTTTTTTGCTTCTGCTGGATTAAGATTTATTACTAAATCAACATCTGCTGTGAAGCGTGCATAACCATGAAGAACAGTCGCTAAACCACCTACTACAATGTATTGCACATTGGCTTCATTAAGTGCTTTGAAGAGTGGTAGGTATAACGACATTTTTTATTTTGATCCCTCACCCTAGCCCTCTCCCAAAGGGAGAGGGCATAGGATTTGACGGTTAAACTTCTTTATAGATCTCCGCACCCTGCTTCTTGAACTCTTCAGCCTTTTCTTTCATGCCAGCAGTTATCGCAACATCAACATTCATCCCTTGCTTCGCCGCATACTCCCTTACATCCTGCGTAATTTTCATCGAACAGAAATTCGGCCCACACATGGAACAGAAATGCGCCACTTTATGCGCTTCTTTGGGCATTGTCTCATCGTGGTATTCACGGGCTCTTTCTGGATCTAGCCCCAGATTAAATTGATCTTCCCAACGGAATTCAAAACGGGCTTTTGATAATGCGTTGTCTCGCACTTGTGCACCGGGGAA
>CAZSCK010000064.1:0-11861 GCA_964605385.1 uncultured Thioalkalispiraceae bacterium | reverse complement strand
GGAATTCAAAACGGGCTTTTGATAATGCGTTGTCTCGCACTTGTGCACCGGGGAATCCTTTTGCTAAATCAGAAGCGTGAGCAGCCAATTTATAAGTGATGATGCCATCACGGACGTCTTCTTTGTTTGGCAGTCCTAAATGTTCTTTTGGTGTTACGTAACAAAGCATGGCGGTTCCGTACCAACCAATGTTGGCGGCACCGATGGCTGATGTAATGTGATCATAACCGGGGGCGATGTCTGTCACGAGTGGTCCTAATGTGTAGAACGGCGCTTCGAAACAATCATCTAATTCTTTTTGCATGTTTTCTTTGATCATTTGCAATGGCACATGACCGGGGCCTTCGATCATGACTTGTACGTCATGTTCCCATGCAATTTTAGTGAGCTCACCTAAAGTTTCTAACTCGCCAAACTGTGCGGCATCATTTGCGTCTGCAATACAACCGGGACGTAAGCCATCACCTAAAGAGAATGCAACATCATAAGCTTTCATGATTTCACAAATGTCTTCGAAGTGGGTGTAGAGGAAACTTTCTTCATGATGCGCGAGACACCACTTGGCCATGATTGAACCACCTCGACTGACGATACCGGTTAAACGGTTTGCGGTTAACGGCACATATTGCAAACGCACACCGGCATGAATGGTGAAGTAATCGACGCCCTGCTCGGCTTGTTCAATTAACGTGTCACGGAACAGTTCCCAGGTGAGGTCTTCTGACTTACCGTTTACTTTTTCTAATGCCTGGTAGATGGGCACGGTACCGATAGGCATTGGGCTATTACGCAAAATCCATTCTCGGGTTTCATGAATGTTTTTACCGGTGGATAAATCCATTAAGGTGTCGCCACCCCAACGGGCTGACCAGACCATTTTTTCGACTTCTTCATCTATCGATGAACCCAGTGCTGAGTTACCGATATTGGTGTTTACTTTGACGCGGAAGTTACGGCCAATGATCATTGGCTCTAATTCCGGGTGATTAATGTTCGCAGGAATAATGGCGCGACCGGCGGCGATTTCATCACGCACGAATTCGGGTGTGATGAGGTCGGGGATATTTGCACCCATTGGCTCGCCTTGTTGCTGGCGTAATAATTTTTCATAAGCAGGATCGGCACGCATTTCAGCTAAACGGTTGTTTTCACGAATCGATACGTATTCCATTTCTGGAGTCACAATGCCTTTTCTCGCGTAATGCATTTGCGAGACATTCTTGCCGGCTTTTGCTTTTTTCGGGTTACGAATATGTTCGAAGCGTAAGCTAGCTAACTCAGGATCAGTCTGTCTACCAACACCAAACTCTGAACTTGGGCCATCTAATTGTTCTGTGTCATTACGCTCTTCAATCCAGTTAGCGCGCACGTCGTCTAGACCTTTGAGTAAGTTAATGCTCACTTCTGGATCTGAATATGGCCCTGATGTGTCATATACGGTGATCGGTAAATTGGCTTCTTCGCCGTTGTCGGTATGCGTTGCGGTTGTTTCAATTTCACGCATTGGGACACGGATATCGGGGCGTGAACCGGTGACGTAGATCTTTTTAGAGCCTGAAAATGGCTTGGTCACGTCTTCTGATAATTGGGTGGTTTTGCTAATAAAGTCTTCTGGGATTGCGCTCATGGGTGCTGTCCTAATGTTGCTATCAAATTAAGTCGGACGACCGCGCCTAATCTATTGACTAAAGAATGGAATACTAAAGGCCTAGATTGGTTTCTTTTCGCCTTTCCTACGCCAGTATTATCTGGATCAGGTCATTACATCTTAGGGTAATTCTCAGTCCCTATCTGATTCCCTCACCCCAGCCCTCTCCCCTTTATCGATCATGGGGAGAGGGGGCGTAAACGAAAACCAAGATCTGGACACCCCCGGCGGTCGAACGTTCAAGTTACTGGATAGGCCTTTATATTGCAACCATATAAGACGAGTGGGTTTTGTAAGTGATTGAAAAACAGTGGTTTTTATTTGAGGTAAAAGAATTTTTAATTCCAGACCAAAATAGTCAGAAATAACAAAGACACAATTTTATTATCGATATATACTCGCGACAATTTAGTTCCCCCCAATTAAAGGATCGTAGTATGAAAAACTTGCTTTTAAGCTTTGGCATTTTATTGTCTTTATTCTCTTCAACATCTGTTTTAGCCAATGAAGGCTTTCCCGGACGTGCTGAGTTCCCTGAAATTCCCCTTTATCAAAAATCTGAATTATTTAAAAACTTCAACAAGGTTGTAATTGTTGATGCTCGTTCTTCACTTGAGTTTGAAACTTTGCGTATTAAAGGCGCAGTGAATATCCCTATCGCCAGCAAAACATTTGTGAAAAAAATAAAAGCGTTACGTAAAACAACACAGAAACCGATTGTTTTCTATTGTAATGGCCGTACTTGCTATAAATCTTACAAAGCGACGAAAGCGGCTCTTAAAGCGGGTGTGAAAAATGTTTTTGCTTACGATGCAGGTATATTTGAGTGGGCTACAAGCTATCCAAACCATGCTGTATTACTCGGCACAAGCCCGATGGATCCATCAAAAATTATTCCAAAATCAAAACTAGCGGCGCGCTTTTTAACGCCTAGAACGTTTACCGAAACGGCGCGTTCTGCTCCACGTAGTAAAATCCTGGTATTGGATGTTCGCGATATGTATCAACGTGCAGGTGTGGGTTATTTTATGGGGCTTGAAAAATGGGTAAGCCTGGATGACCAAAAGAAACTCACGAAGTATCTGAAAAAAGCGACAAGTGAAAAAAGAACACTCTTTATTTATGATGAGGCGGGTAAACAAGTGCGCTGGTTGCAATACACATTAGAGCAACACAACATCAAAAATTACTATTTCATGAATAAAGGCGCGAAAGGTTTTTATAAAGAATTTATTTTGTAATCTTTTTCAATCTTGATTTAAAAAGGGCGATAACTTTCAAGTTAATCGCCCTTTTTTTTACTTTACTGTTTTTTGGTTTTGTTTTGAGAGTAAATAACCGATAGCCAGTGCTGATATTGCCATACTATGCACAATCATTGCCCCTGCCGGTAAGTCCATCACTGCGGCGAAAATGAGTCCAAGCACATAACCTGTTGCACCGATGAGATAGCCATATCCCAATGTAAATTTTGAGATATTTCTAATCGCCAATGCAGGCAATATTAAACTCGCGAACACCAGATAGATGCCAACCAGTTGTACGGATGCGGTGATGGTTAACGCAAACAAGATATAAAAGTGTAGTGACGAGGTCTGCTTAGAGATTATAAACCAATACCCCAATATTGCTGCGTATAAAATTGAAATAGGAATAATTTGTTCATAGCTCACCCAAAGAATTTGACCGACAAGCAGTTCTTTTAATTGTTCACCACCTGTTGGATTGGTTGCCAGTAACAAAATGCTACCGCTTGAGGCTAAAACAAACAGTGAACCGATTAAGGCTTCTTGTATTTTTGGCCAACGTTGTTCAGTGAAGTGAAGTAATAACACTCCTATAATTGCTGCGCTAAACGCGATCAGTTGAACTTGCCAACCACCAGGCTCAAAGTGAAAACTGTACGCGATAATAATTCCCAGGCCGGCAACTTGCGCGATAGCAAGATCAAGAAAAATGATGCCACGTTGCAATACACGTTGACCTAACGGTACGTGCGTTAAGGTCACCAATATCCCGGCAACGACTGCCGGGCCGAGTATGCTGAAATCTATAACTTCCCAATTCATTTCTTTACACCCGTTAATCTTTGAATGGTCACGTCAAACAAACTAAACAAATCTTTAACCTGTTCTGCTCCACCTACTGTATAGGGCAACTGAACAACAGGGATGCCGGTTAACTGTGACAAACGTTTTGCGCCACGTGGATTTTGATAAGTCGTGTGCACGATCATTTTTGCGGGCTTTGCTTTTAATGTTTTCTTTAACAAAACTAAATGAGATGCGGTCGTCGGTAAGCCCGGTTTAGGTTCCAGCGCACCGGCAATTTCAATACCTAACCATTCAAACAAATAAACCCAGTCACGATGATGAACAACCATACGCGTGCCTTTTAACTGACTTGCTTGCTGCTGCCATTCTTTCATAGCTTGTTGCCAACGCTGGTTAAAATTTATAAAGCGTTGTTGGTAATAGTCTTTACCCGCAGGATCCAGTTCAATAAGGCGTTCTTGTAATGCCTTTGCAATGGTTTGTATTCGCCGTGGATCAAGATGTACATGCGGGTTACCTGCGACATGCACGTCGCCCATTGTTCTATCTATTTTTACAGGTATGTCGAGACGTTTAACCATTGCCGAGGCTTCAAAGTAACCTGGAGTGTTTGGCAAAACTTTGGCATTGCTTGCTCGCCGTTGCAGTAAAGGCAGCCAGCCTACTTCCAGATCTGCACCACTGCAGATGAGTAAATCGGCACGACGTACTTTTGCAATTAAACTCGGACGCGCTTCAATATGATGCGGATCTTGATAGGCGGTGGTTGCTGAAACTGTTTTTACCCGCTCACCACCCAGCTCGTCTGCTAATGAAGCCCACTCCGGTTCACAGGCAAAAACATTTAATGCGGCCGTGGCAGGTATTGCCACAAGCAACATGATTGAGGTTAATATTAACCTTATGAATTTTTTCATTTGTTTTCTTCCTTAAAAACTGTGAGCGCCATGGGCACCCAATGTCATGATGTATTGAACGAAGAGAAGGTTGTCACTGTCGTCATACGAATTATCTTTGCTGTACTGAAAACGAATGCGACTGTATTCGCTGTGTGAATAATCCAACATTATGGTTGAACGCTCCGGTGTGTGACCCTTCGTCACTAAACCGGCCTCATCTAAAACAGCAGTATCTGAACCACTATTATTCGCATTAAGGTGATCATAACGATAACCTACACGCCAGCGCGGCATGAACTGATAAATAGTTTGTACATACCAGCCAGACTGTTTGCCCTGATAAGTGGATGACTCAAGTGGACTACTTCCCACCATCTCGATGTTGCCATTTTCAGAGCGTTGAAAATACTCAACCTGAATTTTTAGGTTGCGTTCACGATTGTTACCATTGGGTGACCACTTCCAGACAAAGTCGATGCCATTAACTTCGCTTTCACCTTTAAAGGTAGGCACTTCACTGACTCCAGCATGCGCGTGTGTGCCCGCTGAACGTGCTTCAATATCTGCACGCCAGTGTGAGAAACCGAGTTGCCATGCATTGCTTATTCCGGCATCGCCACCGAACTTGGCAAACACGGCCTGGTTACCGTTACCTTCATTTGTTGCGCCACCGGCTGGAAAACGATTCCCTCGAGTGGCTTCTACGCCCAGTTTAAAATA
The DNA here is from genome assembly GCA_964605385.1 of uncultured Thioalkalispiraceae bacterium. Lineage (GTDB taxonomy): Bacteria > Pseudomonadota > Gammaproteobacteria > UBA6429 > Thiohalophilaceae > JAGLTQ01. The sequence continues at coordinate 6,540 of CAZSCK010000064.1, read as the reverse complement.
AACATCTGTTGGTGCTAGCCAGGTAAGTTGTATCCCGTCATCAATGAGTTGGTTGCCAAATAAGGCACGATAAACCAGCGGCACATCCATGAAATCCCAAACATGGCCATGTTGATTATTTAAATAACCGATGTCAGAAAAGAAACGCCCGGCTTTTACTGCCAGCCCGTGGTCTAAGGCGAGTGTTTGAATAAAGGCCTCTTCAAGTTCTACTTCTGTTGCTCCTTCATGCTCTGCGATGGCGGTAGTCAGCTTGCCATAAAACATGTCATCCACTTTTGCGCTAAAACTAAGTTCGCTATGACCAAGGTAAAACCGTTTTTCACCTCGGTTCGCTTCTCCGCCAAGCATAAAACCGGGTAGTGCGTAATCACTTGTGTTTGAATAAGAGCCATAGCGCCCATCGAGCACAAGGCTTATATCAGGATTAAAGCCGCTTTCTTTTGCGGCAAACGTTATTGGGGTAAAACAGGCGAATGTTATCGCCCCTAAAAGCATAGATTTTGTTTTCATGGAATTGTTTTCCTAAATCAATCACGATCAATAAACAAACCTGCCGAATTATTCCCGGCAGTTTAACTGTGTGTCTTTGAGATTTAGATTAAAGGGGGTGGTGCGCGGGCAGCATAAAAACGAAGTGTATTTACAGAGAGCGACTCTTGAGCCAGTTCATTATGCTGTTGTGAAGCATTGTTTGAGAAATCTGTTTGAACAGAGCTGGTAATGGCATGGTCAAGTGACGGTGCACTTACACAATAGTCACAAACTTCTCTTGAATCATGTTCACTATAGGCGTGATCCAGCATCCCCATTTGGCTGAGTAGCAAGGTTACGGTTAGGATGATTAGATTCAGTCGTTTCATTTAGACTTAATTATAAATAACATACCCGCCAGGAGCTAGATTTAAATATCCCCTTCAATTTTCAACATAAAATGACTTTATGCCCCAATGTTGGATTTCAGCCCTAAAACAGGATTGTTTTGTTGCGGGTTTTAGCCAAAGTGCTACTCTACCCCCACTAAAAATAATTAAAAAACCGTTAAAATCCCGGGGAACAGGTATGACCGTACTGAATTTTGAAGAAGCACGACACAATATGATTGTGCAGCAAATCCAACCCTGGAATGTGCGCGATGACAAGGTTTTAGACCTGATTCAGCGCCTGCCACGTGAGGATTTTGTGCCTGCTCAGTATAAGGTACATGCATTTACTGACATGAATATTCCTTTAGGTAACGGACAGGAAATGATGTCTCCCAAGCTTGAGGCTTACATGTTGCAAGCATTAAAGGTGCAAGGTCAGGATAAAGTGTTAGAAGTGGGCACGGGCACTGGTTATGTAACGGCCTTGCTGGCAAGCCAATCTCGCCATGTTGTTACTGTTGATATTGATGCAGATACGCAAAAACGTGCTGAAGAAAAGCTGACGGCTCACCAAATCACCAATGTCACTTATGATGTGGGCGATGCGGCTTTAGGCTGGGATAACCACAAACCGTATGATGTGATTGCGATTACCGGTTCTTTGCCTGTTTTGCCTGAAGTTTTTCAGCGTAATTTGAATATCGGTGGCCGTTTGTTTGCCATTGTTGGCGATGCTCCTGCGATGGAGGCCATTTTGATTACTCGCGTGAAAGATAATGAGTGGACGCATGAAGTTTTACTTGAAACTGACATTCCTGCCCTTATTAATGCAGTAGAACCAGAGCGATTTGTTTTATAAACGGATTTTCGCCTTAAAACGAACTCACGAAGCCTGTTAGTTTTAACAGGCTTTTTTATTGACTAAAGATTATTTTATATGCGGCATTTCACTCCAAAACAACTTCAAGAGTATTTAGCCCTGCCTGACACTGATCCCTTACTGTTAGATGTGCGCGAACAATGGGAATTTGAGTATTGCAGCATAAAAGACTCAATACTTATCCCCATGAGACAATTAGCTTCTAAACTTGAGACACTTGAAGCTGAAATCCATCATGAAAGAGAGATAATAATGATATGTCATCATGGGATTCGAAGCCGACAAATGGGGTATTATATGGAACAAACTGGCTTTAAGAGTATTACCAATCTTGATGGTGGTGTCGAACGCTGGGCTGAAGACGTCGAAAAAACAATGAAACGGTATTAAGGTTTATGAAAAAATTCAATTTTAAATTAGCGACAATCATATTTTTGTCTTTTATCTGCACGAGCTCTTTTGCCGACGATCTCCTCTCTGTATATAAATTAGCGATGCAAAATGATCCACAATTTCGTGCAGCACAAGCAGAATATCGCGCCCAACTCGAAGCAAAATACCAAAGCAGAGCTTTATTACTCCCGACAGTTAGCCTTTCAGCAAACTATACCGATAATAAAGAAGAAACAATAGGCGGCACATTTCTAACTCCCGGTACTTACAACTCCATTGACAAGGGTTACAACCTGAATCTGACTCAGCCTCTTTATCGACATGAAAACTACGTTGGCCTTCGTCAGGCGGATGCGCAAATTGGACAAGCACAAGCCGTATTTGAAGATGCCAGGCAAAACCTGATTTTACGTGTTACCACACAATACTTTACTATACTGGCAGCGGAAGACGATTTGGCTTTTGCCATAGCCGAACGTAAGGCGATTAAACAACAGCTTGTGCAAACTCAACAACGCTTTAATGTAGGCTTAATTGCAATTACAGATGTGCATGAAGCGCAAGCACGTTATGATCAAGCCGTTGCGCGAGCGATTGTTGCGGATAATACCTTATTAATAAGTCGCGAAAGCCTGAGAGAAATAACCGCTAAAGATCATTCAAATTTAGCTTCCTTGTCAACCACCCATCCGCTAGTCAAACCTGAACCTGCTGACATTACTCAATGGGTAGAAACAGCAATCACTCAAAATGCTTTATTAATCTCCAGTCTAAAAGCGGTTGATGTCGCGCGTGAAGAAGTTTCTCGTCAGCGTGCAGGGCATTACCCGACGCTCGACCTTATTGCTAACCATTCTTATAACGATTTCAGCGGGGGCAGCTTTGGACAACGTCAACGCGAGAATACATCACTGTCATTACAGCTAAACATACCTCTCTACCAGGGTGGGTTAGTTAATTCCCGTACCCGTGCAGCGGCCTTTCGCTTAAACCAGTCACGTGAAAAACTTGAGCAACAAAAACGAGCAACTGAACGACAAACTCGCAGCGCTTACCTCAGTGTTATTGCCAATATCAGTCAGGTCAAAGCTTTAAAACAGGCTTTAGCTTCCAGTTCAATTGCATTAGAAGCAACACAAGCAGGTTTTGAAGTAGGGACACGTACCGCCGTTGACGTTTTAAATTCACAACGAGAACTTTACCGTGCAAGTCGGGATTATGCGCAGGCACGATACAATTATGTGCTGGAAACATTAACCCTGAAATTTTCAGCTGGCACTCTATCTGTTGTTGATCTTGAACAGCTTAACCCGTGGTTAAAATAATTATTTATGAGTTTGTCTTTAAATGAAAAACTTTGCCATGCGCAACATAGCCAATTACTGATCATTGATCTTCAGGAACGTTTAGCCTCTGCTATGCCAACTGATGTTTTAAAGAACATCATTAAGAATAACCGCATACTTTTAAATGCGGCTAACGAACTTAATATTCCGGTTACACATAGCGAACAGTATCCTAAAGGTTTGGGTAATACTGTTTCTGAACTTGCCGAAGAGTTGATAGAGTCAAATTTATCATTTACCAAAACGTGTTTTGCTTGCACTGAGGAAGACGGCTTTAGCGAAATTCTTTCAAAACACAAGCGACAGCAGATTATTATTGGTGGCATAGAATCCCATATTTGTGTTTTACAAACAGCCCTTCAATTACAACGTCAGGGTTATACTGTTTATGTAGTTGAAGATGCTATTTGCTCGCGTAAAAAATCAAACCACAAAAATGCCGTCACGCGCTTACGTCAAAATGGTATTATTGTTAGTAATGTTGAATCTGTTTTGTTTGAGTGGCTTCGAGATGCAAAACATGAGTCATTCAAAAAATTAAGTTCTCTTATAAAATAAATGCTTGCCACACCCACATCCTATGACGCCAAAAAATAAATTCAACTTCAAACCTTTCCTGGGACCTAAACATTGGCCGACATGGATTGGACTAATAATATTGCGCTCATTCACCTTTTTGCCTTACCGCCTGCAAATGGCTATAGGTCGTTTCCTGGGTCATTTAAGTTATGTCTTAATCCCAAAAAGACGTCATATTGTTGAAACCAATATTCAACTGGCCTTCCCTGAGTTAAATGAAAAAGAACAAAAAGCACTGGTAAAGAAAACATTTGCTTCTACCGGCATGGGGATTTTTGAAACTGCTATGGCATGGTGGGGCAGCAAACGTCGTTTGCAATCAATGGTCAGCATTAATGGCATTGAGCACTTACAAAATGCCTTAGCTCAGGGTAAAGGTGTGATTTTACTTAGTGCACACTTTAGCAGTCTTGAGTTAAGCGGTCGTTTACTTTCTTTTACCCAACCCTTTCAGGTTACCTATAAACGGGCGCATAATCCTTTGATGGAAGCTGTGCTCAGACATGTGCGCAAACAACATTTTATTGATGCCATTAATACCTACGACACGCGCGAAATGATTACCGCGCTGAAAAAAAATGTTGCGACATGGTATGCCATGGATCAAGACCTTGGCGCACGCCTTCATGTCTTTGCTCCCTTTATGGGAATTCCAACCTGTACTTTGGTAACGACTTCAAGATTAGCAAAAATGAGTGGTGCGATTGTTGTGCCTTACTTTCCGAAAAGACTTGATGGCTGTTGTAAATATGAATTAACCATTCACCCTGTATTGGAAAATTTCCCTTCAGGTAATGACCTGGAAGATACAACTCGCATTAATGACCTGATTACACAACACGTAAAAGAAGCACCGGATCAATACTTATGGGTACATCGACGCTTTAAAACCCGTCCACCCGGCGAACCGGACGTCTATACAAAATTATAATTATGTGGCGTTATAAACTCTTACTCTTAATATTATTTTTCCCCCTTGCTATTTACACTCTATGGCAAAGTCTTCGCGCCTTTAATTTTAATTATTTTTTACAACGCCTGTCGCTATTTTATAAAGCTGTGACGCACAAGAATGGAATATGGATACATGCAGCCTCCGTAGGTGAAGTGAATGCTGTTATTCCTTTACTGTTAAAAATTCATGCTGAACATCCGAACACAGCAATAACAATTACAACCAATACTATTACCAGTGCTTCAGTAGTCAAAAAACAATTACCCAGCACTATTCAGCACTTCTACTTTCCACTGGATTATCGCTGGGCAGTAAAACGTATAATTAACAAGATAACCCCTAAAACTATTTTTATTGTTGAAACGGAATTATGGCCGAATTTATATACTGAATTAAACAAACAAAACATTCCTTTAACCATTATCAATGGCCGCGTTTCTGAAAAAACATTACATGCTAAAAACTGGTTAAAGGAAATTTACGCCGAGATACTACCATTAGTAACAAAAGTTTATGCGCGTTCTGAAACAGATCAATCAAGATTTATATCGCTAGGCTTACCTGAAAGTAAAACTAAAGTACTCGGCAACATAAAATTTTCTTCCCCTGAGTCAGAAAAAATCGAAGCTATAAACCTCGATAGAAATTATGTATTAGCTGCATCGACACGTGATGATGAAGAACAACTTATCGTTAATGCCTGGATAAAATCAAATCATGGTAATCACTTACTGGTGATCGTTCCACGCCACCCGCATCGTTTAGTCGAAATATTAAAACAGCTGAAACCCTATAATTTAAACATTGCGGTTCGAAGCAAAAAAGACACCGTATCCGAGAATACCGATGTTTATATCGCTGACACCATAGGCGAGCTTAAACAATTTATTGCAGGTTCTGAATTTGTTCTAATGGGCGGTTCCTTTGTACAAAAAGGCGGGCATAATATTCTTGAGGTTGCACAACTGGGTAAGGCTGTTATCTTTGGGCCTGATATGCGTAGCTTCGAAGATGAAGCAGAACTTTTTTTACAGCATAAAGCTGGTATACAATGTAATTTAAATCAATTAACTGGTGTTTTTAATCGACTAGTAGAAGATAATAAATACAAACAAGATTTTGAAAAAAACGCTCTGGCATTAATTGACTCATACAAAAATATTGTTGATAACTATTACAACATTATAAAATTACATTTTTAAGGAAACACTATGATTTTGGATCTTGGTTGTTGCAGAGGAAAAATTCCTGGCTCAATAGGAATGGATATTTACCCGTATGAAGGTGTAGATGTTGTACATGACCTAAATATAACACCCTGGCCAATTGAAGATAATTCGATTGATATGGTAAGTGCCAAACATATTATTGAACATGTTGAGAGCATACCCGCTTTCATGAAAGAAATTCATAGGGTATCGAAACCGGGTGGTAAAGTAATTATTGAAACCCCACATTTCACATCGTTAGATTCATGGGCAGATCCAACTCACCGCTGGCATCTTTCGACTAATTTTACAG